>JBDHVD010000279.1:0-11312 GCA_039809525.1 Labilithrix sp.
TCGAACGCGAGGCCCTTCGCGAGCGCGACGTTCACCGCGTCGTTGTCTCCCGCCGCGCGCAGCTCGTCGGCCTTCTTCTCCGCACGATCGAGCTCGTGGAGCCCCTCGGCGTAGAACTTCAGGATGCCGCCGATGACGAGGCCGCCCGCCCCGGCCCCCGCGTGGAGGCCTTCGTCCGCGAAGTCGGGCAGCAGGTGCTCCACGATCGCCTTGCCTGCGTGCTTGGCCGCATCGAGCGGGCCCTCGTCCCCGTGCCGCTCCTTCCAGATCTGCGCCTGGCTCTTCGTGCCGGCCGTGGCCTTGACGTGATGGTCCTTGTCCACGACTCCGGCGTCGTGCGCGACGACGTCCAGCAGGTCGTCCGTCCGGCGCGAGCCGATGCTCCCGACGTTGCTCATCATGACCTCCGGCGGCCCCCATCGGCCGGGCCGCGCGAAGGTTGCGCGATTTCTTCAGCCGCACCCGACGTTCTCGTGCCTGCGAGCTGACGTGGTGCTCGCTCGAATCGACCTCGCAATGCTCGGCCCTTTCGGCGCGATCCGAGCATCGCTGCCTTGTTCCCAGGATCGACGCAACTGGGTTGCGCCTCAGCCCATCAGCTCCGCGATGTGCGCGCGGCTCACCGGCACGGAGTGCTCGCTCGTCGCGCCGTTCACGAGGATGCCGTGACGGTCCGCGCTCGCCATGACCGTGCGGAAGACGTCGAGATGCTGCGATGTCCGCATCGAACGGCTGGGCGGAGAAGCGTTGCCGGAAGACGATGGGATCGGCGCAGACGACCGAGTCCGCGACGAGCCGTAGACGAGCGCAGGGAGGTGATCCGAGAGCGGCGTCGGCGTCAGCCGCGGACGCGCTTCACGACCGCCATGACCTCGTCGTCGGTCATGATGTGATCGAGTGTCTTCGCCGCCTTCAGGATCTCGGCGACGAGCGTGTCGTCGCTCTCGATCTTGCGCTGCTCGAGCCAGCACTTCACGTTCGAGGCGCCGCTCATGAAGCCGATGCAGATCTCCTGCGCGCGGCCGAACATGCCCGCGGGCACGCCGCTGTAGATGCGGTCGGCGAGCCACGTGTCGCCCTTCGCCATCGCCTTGATGATCGCGGCGGCATGCACGCCGGTCGCCGTGCGGAAGGCGTCGCGGCCGACGAGCGGGTAGTTGATCGGCACGTCCCACTTCACCGCGCGCGCGATCGTCTGGCAGTACTCGAGGAGCTTCGTGAGGTCCTGGCCCTCGAGCTGGCCGAGCAGCTTCAGGTTGAGGAGCAGGAGCTCCATCTGCGCGTTGCCCACGCGCTCGCCGATGCCGAGGCCGGTGGCGTGCACGCGATCGGCGCCGTACTCGAACGCCCAGATCGCGTTCTCGAGCGCGAGGCCGCGGTCGTTGTGGCCGTGCCAGTCGATCCCGATCTCCTTCGACCCGGTGCCGGCGACGACGTGCTTCGTGAACTGGATCAGGTTGCGGACGCCGTCCGGCGTCGCGTGGCCGACGGTGTCCGAGAGGCAGAGGCGCGTGGCGCCGTGATCGATCGCGGCGCGGAACAGCGTGGTGAGCACCTCGGGACGCGAGCGCGTCGTGTCCTCGGTGACGTACGCGACCGGCAGGCCCGCCTTCACCGCGACGTCGATCGCCTCGGCGCTGCGCTTCGCGATCAGGTTGACGTCCCAGTCCTCGGCGTACTGGCGGATGGGCGAGCTGCCGATGAACGCGTAGACCTCGACGGGGATGCCGGCGCGCTGCGAGACCTCGATCATCGGCGTGATGTCGCCGACGACGGTGCGCCCCGCGCACGCGATCCGGATCTTCATCTTGCAGTCGACGACCTCCTTGCAGATGCGGAGGACGTCCTCGAACGCGCGGCGGCTCGAACCGGGGAGCCCGACGTCGGCGATGTGGATGCCGAGATCCTCCATCAGGTGGAGGATCTTGAGCTTCTCCTCGATCCCCGGGTCCACGACGCTGGGGTTCTGCAGGCCGTCACGGAGCGTCTCGTCGAAGAACGTCGCGTTCTTCGGAAGGATGCGGCCCTTCCGATTGACCTCGTTCCAGTCGAAGATGAGGTCGGCGGCGCGATCGCGCTCCGTTGCGAACTCGGACATGACGTACAGTATGCCACGGCGATAGGGGTGAGTGATGGAAGAGCTCGGAATCTTGGACGCAGCGCGGCTCTCCGTAGTGCAGCACGGCACGCGCGCGAGCTTCCGCCGGCGCGTCATGGACGCGATGCGGCAGCTCGTGCCCGCGTCGGGAGCCTTCGTCTGTTTCGGCACCGAAGACACGCGCGCGTACGGAGATTCGTCGCGTCTCGTCGACGGCGTCCCGCAGCCGCTGAAGGACACCGACGGGGTGCGTCTGACGCAGGCGTTCGGCTTCGAGACGAAGAGCGTCGTCGAGACGACGCGGCGCGTCTACGTCGCCGACGAGCTGTATCCCGACGACGAACGGATGAAGCTGCCCTACTGGGCATCGCATGCCGACCCCGGCATGAAGCACGCGATCCTCTGCTTCCTCCACGAGGGCGGCGTCCTCTTCGGGCTCGCGGGTCTCGAGCGCCGCGCCGCCGAGGGCCCGTTCACGCCCGATGACGTGAAGAAGCTCGAGGCGCTCGGACCGTTCGTGGTCGCCGGGGCGCGCACGCAGATCACGTACGACGAGCTCTCGCGCGAGGCGGTCGCGCTGCGCGCGTTCAGCAAGGTCAGCGGAACTCTCTTCGTCGTCGATCGCGAGCGGCGCAAGGTGCTGTGGGCGGCCAACCGTGATCGCGGCATCGAATGGGAGAACGACGTGATGCCGATCGAGGATCACGTCGTGGACGCCGCCGAGCAGTCGCTCCAGGCCAAGGCGAAGCAGGAGGCGCTGCCCACTCCGCCGCGCCTCCCGTCCGGCGCGGTCGTGGCGGTGGCGAAGGTCGAGGGCGATCCCGTCTTCAACAACGCCAAGTGCGCCATCCTCCGCGTCGAGCCGCAGGAGAAGGCCGCCCCCATCGAGGGTCTCTCGACGCGCGAGCGCGAGATCGCGCGCCTGCTCGTCGCCGGCTACAGCGGCGTGAACGTCGCGGCGATCTCGGGCCTCTCGGAGAACACCGTCCGCACGTACGTGCGTCGCCTCTACCAGAAGCTCGGCGTCGCGAACCGCGCCGATCTCGTGCGCAAGCTGATGTCGCCGCAGGAGGCGAAGTCGAGCGCGCCCTCGTCGGTGCTCGCACCGCCGCCGGACTCGTCGCTCGTCGACGGCGACGACACGCTCGATTGATCCACCGCGACCTCCGCGGCGATCGTCGCGCCCGCGGGAGCCGGACGAGCCCGGCACCGGGGCCGGGCGGGGAGCCGGTGCGGGGGCGGTGCGGGGGCGGTGCGGGGGCGGTGCGGGGCCGGTGCGGGGGGCCGGGTGGGTGGGTCGCCGCGCCCCCGTCGTTTGCGCGGTGAAGCCATGACGTGCATCTCCGCGAGATCGCTCGCCTCTGCCCTTTACACTTCTCCGCTCAAGCCAACGACGCTTCTGCGGTGAAGCGAGGCGCCGACGCTTCTGCGGTGAAGCGAGGCCCCGACGCTCCTTCGGTGAAGCGAGGGCCCGACGCTTCTGCGGTGAAGCGAGGCCCCGAGCTTCTTCGGTGAAGCGAGGCCCCGACGCTTCTGCGGTGAAGCGAGGCGCCGACGCTTCTGCGGTGAAGCGAGGCCCCGACGCTTCTGCGGTGAAGCGAGGGCGACGCTTCTGCGGTGAAGCGAGGCGCCGACGCTTCTGCGGTGAAGCGAGGCGCCGACGCTTCTGCGGAAGCGAGGCGCCGACGCTTCGGTCGTGGAGCGCAGCGCCACGTTTCTGTTGGGAAGCGTGCGGGCACGCTTCTGCGGAGAAGCGTGGTTGGTTTCTGCGGAGAAGGTCACGTGGGGAAGTGCTCGGAATCACGAGAGACCGGTCTTTACACTTCACCGCTGAAGCGAGCGGGGCGGCGCGGGACCACCGCCCGGTGAGCTGCGGCGGCGCGCGGCGCGAGAGGGCGGCGCGCGGCGTGAGCGGGCGCGTCCGGGATCAGTGGAGGCCGGGGTCGTCCGGATCGAGGAAAATCGCGTCCTCGTCGGGCGCGCCCGAGCGGACGATGTCGATGATCGACTGACGCGCCGCCGGGGGCACGTCGACGAACTCGACGCCGAGGCCCTTGAAGTCGGGCTCGTCGATGCGGCGGCGCACGACCACGTCGACGACGATCGACTCGCGCTGGCGGCGGATCTGGAGCGTGGTGCGCGTGCCCACCGGCATGTTGCTGTTCGTCTTCAGCGCCATGCCGGTCTCGGACACGTCGCGCGTGACGAGCGGCTGTCCGTCGAGCGCGACGTCGAGCGCGAGCTTGAAGCGCTCCGACGAGCGGCGGACCTTGTCGGTCGCGCGCGCGGAGGGGAGCCCGGCCTTCTCGCGCTGCTTGAGCTCGTGGATGAACTGCTCCCACGACTTCGGCTGATCGATGGGCCCCCAGAACTGGAGGCCGATGCCGGGGACGCGGCTCGCGTCTCCGCCTTCGCCTTTCGTGACGATGCGCACCACCATGCCGTGCGCGGAGACCACGGGACCGCCGTTCGGCAGCGTGAAGGCCACGCGGAGCAGCTGGCGGAGGGCTGGAGGCGCGTCGGTGCGAATGAACGCACCGCGGAAGCTCACGTCGTTCGTGAGCAGATCGATCTGCTCGCTCCGTCGGAGGACCCGCGCCACGATGCGCGCGGGGTAGCGGATGTCCCGTCGCTTCTCGCTCACGCCTCGACGCTATCATGCGACCGATGACCGCGCTCCGCCTCGTTCCGCTCTCGGTCGACCACCTCCCGCACGTGATGACGTGGGTGAACGACCGCGACGTGATGCAGTACTTCGCGCAACGGCAGGAGCGCATCGAGGAGGCCGAGGAACGTCGCTATCTGGAGGCGCTCGTCGCCTCGAAGACCGATCGTGCGTTCAGCGTCTTCGAGAGTGGACACTCCGGCGAGGCGGCGGAGGACGGGGCGGACGCGTACGTCGGGCAGGTCTCGATCAACCAGATCTACTGGCCGGCGCGGAACGGCCGCGTGTTCCTCGTCGTGCGCAAGTCGAAGCAGGGACGCGGCCTCGGATCGGCGGCGCTCCGTGCGCTCGTCGACCACGCGTTCGGCGAGATGGACCTCCACAAGCTGTGGCTCATCGTGCGCCGCGACAACCGATCCGCCCAGGCGATGTACCTGCGCGCCGGCTTCGAGTTCGAGGGCATGCTCCGCGACGAGTACTGCGTTAACGGCAAGTACTTCGACATGGTTCGCATGGCGGTCCTCCGCCCGTCGCGCTAGAAGCCGGGGCCTCATGGCCTCCTCGAAGAAGTCCGAAGGCGCCCTCGTGAAAGCGGCGACCGCGCTCGAGAACGAGCTCGCACGTTACGAGGAGCACGTCGCCGACGCGCGGCGCCTCGAGATCTCGTCGGAGAAGGGGCTGCAGAAGTCGAAGACCGTCCTCGAGGCGTGTGCGGCCACCGAGCAGCGCATGCGCGAGCACCTGCAAGCGTTCGCCGCCGCGATGCAGGACATGCAGAAGCGGCAGCAGACGTGCGTCGACGAGACGGTGGCGACGGCGAAGCGGATCGAGGAGCGCATCCACGATCGCGCGTCGCTGCTCGAGCGCTTCGGTCAGCTCGGCACGCGGGCTCGCGAGGTCGACGAGCCGGTGAAGGCCGTGATGCAGCGCAAGGCGGAGGGGGCGACGGAGTCCGAGCTCCTCGGTGCGCTCACGGAGGTCATCTCGCGCACCGACTCGGTGCTCGAAGACGCCGATGCCGTGGCCAAGGACGCGCAGGGACGCGGCTGGGAGGACATCGCGCGCGAGGCGACCGCGCTCAAGCAACAGTTGCAGTCTGCACGCAACAAGGTGATGCAGACGCAGCGCGAGATGGCGAGCCGCCAGCCTTCCTAGTGGGGCTCCGCCCCCTCATCGCGCCTTCGGCGCGACGAGCCTCCCCGTCTTGTTTCGTGCTCGCCCGCGCGCTTCGCCTTCGGCGATCGCGCGCTTCGCGCGCGGATTGCGCGCTCTGGCCTCGACGCGCTCGAGTGACGAGCACGTCGTCTTCCGCGCCGTCAGCCGGTGCCGTACAGCGACTCGGCGATCTTGAACGTGAGCGCCTCGAGGTCCTGGTAGCTCGCGCGGATGCTCGTGAGATCGCCCTGCGCCTCGAGCAGCGTGCGGAGGCGTTTGCAGCCGTCGCGCGTGCGGTCGATCATCTCGCCGTCGACGAGGTCCTGGTAGCCCTCGAGCGCCGCCTCGGTCGTGTAGAGGAGCGTCTCGGCCTGGTTGCGGAGCTCGGCGAGCTCCTTGCGGACCGCGTCCGCCGCCTGGTGGCGCTCGCCTTCGCCGATGATGCGATCGATCTCGTCCTTCGACAGACCGCTGGTCGGCGTGATGTTCATCTGTTGCGAGCGGCCCGAGCCGAGGTCCTTCGCGTCGATGCTCACGACGCCGTTCGCGTCGATGCGGAAGGTGACCTGGATCTTCGGCACGCCGCGCGGCGCCGGCGGGATGCCGGTGAGCTCGAAGCGCGCGAGCGAGCGGTTGTCCGCGGCCATCGGGCGCTCGCCCTGGAGGATGTGGATCGGGACGAAGTTCTGGTTGTCGACGCTGGTGGTGAAGATCTCCGAGCGCTCCGTCGGGATCGTCGTGTTGCGCGGGATCAGCGGGGTGAACACGCCGCCGCCGGTCTCGACGCCGAGCGAGAGCGGCGTCACGTCGAGGAGCAGCATCTCGACGCCGGTGTCCTCGGTGAGCGCCGCGCCCTGGAGGGCGGCGCCCGCGGCGACGACCTCGTCGGGGTTCACGCCCTTGTTCGGATCGCGGCCGAAGAACTCCTTGACCGCCTTCTGCACCGCCGGCATGCGCGTCATGCCGCCGACGAGGACCACCGACTGGATGTCGGAAGGCGAGAGCTTCGCGTCGTCGAGGCACTTCTTGCACGGCTCGAGGCTGCGATCGATGAGGTCGCCGACGAGGAGCTCGAGCTCCGCGCGCTTCATCGTCTTCTGCACGTGGAGCGGCTCGCCCTTCGCGTTGGTCGCGATGAACGGCAGGTTGATCTCGGTCTCGAGCGAGGAGGACAGCTCGTGCTTCGCCTTCTCGGCCGCTTCTTTCAGGCGCTGGAGCGCCATGCGGTCCTTCTTGAGATCGACGCCGTTCTCCTTCTGGAACTGCTCGGCGAGCGCGTCGACGATGCGGAGATCGAAGTCCTCTCCGCCGAGGTACGTGTCGCCGTTCGTCGACTTGACGTTGAACACGCCCTCCTGGATCTCGAGGATCGAGATGTCGAACGTGCCTCCGCCGAGGTCGTAGACGGCGATGCGCTCCGCCTGCTTCTTGTCGAGGCCGTAGGCGATCGCCGCGGCCGTCGGCTCGTTGATGATGCGGCGGACCTCGAGCCCGGCGATCTTGCCGGCGTCGCGCGTCGCCTGCCTCTGCGCGTCGTCGAAGTACGCGGGGACGGTGATGACCGCATCGGTGACGGTCTCGCCGAGGTAGGCTTCGGCGATCTCCTTCATCCGCGTGAGCACCATCGCGCTCACCTCGGGCGGCGACATGTCCTTGCCGCCGACCGATACCCAGGCGTCGCCGTTCGGCGCCTCGATGATCTTGTAGGGGCTGCGCTCGAGCTGCCGGCGGACCTCGGGGTCCTTCGACTTGCGCCCGATGAGGCGCTTCACGGCGTAGATCGTGTTCTGCGCGTTCGTCACCGCCTGGCGCTTCGCCGGCTGTCCGACGAGGCGCTCTCCGCTCGCGGTGAAGCCGACGATCGACGGCGTCGTGCGCGCGCCCTCGGCGTTCGGGATGATGCGGACGTCGACCTTGCCCGTGGGGCTCGTCTCGACGATGGCGACGCAGGAGTTGGTCGTTCCGAGGTCGATGCCGATGACCTTGCTCATCCGTTACTCGACGCCCCCGTCTCCTTCGGCCTTCGACTTCGGCTTCGCGACCACGACCATCGCGGGACGAACGAGGCGCTCGCCGTGGACGTAGCCAGGCTGCACCTCCGCCACGATCGTGCCCGGGGCGTGCTCGTCGCTCTCGACCTGCTGGATCGCCTCGTGGACGGTCGGATCGAACAGCTGACCCGTCGACGCGACCCTCTGGATGTTCACCCGGCCGAGCGTGTCGAGGAACTGACGCAGGATGAGGTTGAGGCCGTCGGCGACTGCCTTCACGTCCTGGGCGCGCTGCGAGCTCTGGATCGCACGCTCGAGGTTGTCGAAGACCGGGAGGAACTCCTTGAGCATCTCCTCGCGCCCCGTCTTCCTCGCGTCGTCGATCTCGCGGCGCGAGCGCTTGCGGAAGTTGTCGAAGTCCGCCGCGGTGCGCATCCACTGGTCCTTGTTCCGCGCGGCCTCGGCGCGCGCCTCCGCGAGCGGATCGGCGGGCGTCGCCTCGCCTTCTTCCTCGGGGCGACCCGACTTCGGTTCCTCGCCGTTCGCGGACACGGGGCCGTTCGTCTCGTTCTCTTCGGGCATGACCAGAGGGGACTATAACCCGAAAAAGGTCCGCGAAAAGGCCGCTCCGGTCCGGCTCGCGCACCGCTCGCACGCGGTCCGGCAGCCCTTTCCTCCTCGGCGCGGAGGGGCTAGGAGCGAGGGGTGGAGGATCGCGCGGCGAACGTGTCAGCAGGAGGCCCCGAGCTCAACCCGCCGCAAGCCGAGGCGGTCGCCCACGTCGGCGGGCCTCTCCTGGTGTTCGCCGGCGCCGGCAGCGGCAAGACGCGCGTCATCACCTACCGGATCGCGAACCTCGTCGCCGGCGAGCGCGTCGCACCGTGGAAGATCCTCGCGGTCACCTTCACCAACAAGGCGGCCCAGGAGATGCGGCACCGCCTCGAGGCGCCGAACATGCTCAACGCCGTGGCGCGCGACCTCTGGGTCGGCACGTTCCACGCGACGTGCGCGAAGTTCCTGCGCCTGTTCCCCGAGGCGATCGAGCGCACGAAGGGCTTCCTCATCTACGACACCACCGACCAGAAGGCGGTGATGACGCGCGTGCTGCGCGACATGGACCTCGACGATCGGCGCTACCCGCCGAAGCAGGTGCTCTCGCGCGTCCACAAGGAGAAGCAGGAAGGGCGTGGGCCCGACGAGATGAGCCTCGACAACTACGTCGACGACGTCATCCAGAAGGCCTACCGCAACTACGAGGCGGCGCTGAAGGCGGCGAACGCGCTCGACTTCGAGGACCTGATCCTCGGCGTGGTGCGGATCCTCGAGGCGCCGGCCGACGGCTCGTTCCCCGCGGAGGTGATCCGCGCGAAGGAGTCGCTGGAGAAGAAGTTCGACTACCTCCTCGTCGACGAGTTCCAGGACACGAACCAGATCCAGTACCGCCTGCTCAAGCGCCTCTCGGCCCGCACGAAGAACCTGTGCGTGGTCGGCGACGACGACCAGAGCATCTATCGCTGGCGCGGCGCCGACGTCCGGAACATCCGCGGCTTCCGCAAGGACTTCCCCGATGCCAAGGTGGTGAAGCTCGAGCAGAACTACCGCTCGACGAAGAACATCGTCTCGTCCGCGCTCGCGGTGATCGCGCCCTCGCCGACGCGCGAGCCGAAGGAGCTGTGGACGGACAACGACCACGGCTCGCCCATCCGCGTCATCGGCTGCGCCGACGAGCGCGACGAGGCGGCGTGCGTGGTGCGCGCGATCAACGACGCACGCGAGGCAGGCATCAGCCCGAGGCAGATCGCCGTCTTCTATCGCGTGCACGCGCAGTCACGTGTCCTCGAAGAGGCGATGCGCTCGGTGAACATGCCGTACCAGATCATCGGCGGCGCCAAGTTCTACGAGCGCGCCGAGGTGAAGGACGCGATCGCGTACCTCCGCGTGCTGGTGAATCCGCGGAGCGACGTCGACATGCTCCGCATCATCAACACCCCGACGCGCGGCATCGGCAACACCACCGTCGAGCGCGTCGCGACCTATGCGACGACCCAGCGCCTCTCGCTGTTCGAGGCGCTCGAGCGGCTCGAGGACTTCGCCGAGGACCTCGGCAGCGCGCCGAAGAAGCGCGTCGGGCAGTTCCGCGAGCTGATGAAGGGCCTGATCGGCGAGGCGCAGGGCCGCCCGCCGGCGGACGTGCTCCGCATGGTGCTCGCGAAGAGCGGCTACAAGAAGGCGCTCGAGGACGAGGACACCGCGGAGGCCGAGGGCCGGCTCGAGAACCTCGCCGAGCTCGAGGGCTCGATGCACGACTACGCGACCGAGGCGGAGGCGCGCGGCGAGGTGCCGACGCTCGAAGGCTTCCTCGAGCGCGTGACGCTGCAGGCCGACGCCGACACGATGGAAGACGTGGAGAAGGTCACGCTGATGACCGTCCACGGCGCGAAGGGCCTCGAGTTCGAGCTCGTGCTCCTGACCGGCATGGAGGAGGACATGTTCCCCTACCGGAACCAGGAGCCGCGCAACGCCGAGGAGATGGAAGAGGAGCGGCGCCTCGCGTACGTGGCGATCACGCGCGCGCGCAAGCACCTGATCATCACGCACACGCGCCAGCGGCAGATCTTCGGCACGACGAGGCTCGGGACGCCGTCGCGGTTCGTCGGCGATCTGCCGAGCGACGCGATCGAGCACCTCGAGACGAGCGCCGCTCGCAGCGCAGGGCAGGCGGGGCGCTGGATCGATCGCGACTCGTCGTTCTCCTCGCATCAAGCGCCGACGTCGTGGCGTCCCCGTTCGTCGCCTGCGCCGATGTCCGGGGCCCGTCCCGTTCGCCCTCCCGCGCCCGCGCCGATGCGCGCGGCCGGCGAGCGCTTCGTCGAGTACGACGACGCGGGCGACATGCCCGAGGGGATCGAGCTCCGTCGCGGCATGAGCGTGATGCACGAGAAGTTCGGGCGCGGCGAGGTGATGAACGTCGTCAGCGCGGGCGAGCCGGCGGTGGTCGCGTTCTTCCCGGGCTGGGGCGAGAAGAAGGTGCTCGCGCGGTTCCTAAAGCTCGGTTGATCGGTTGCCCCACACGCGGCGTGTGGTTGAATGAATGATCGGACGGCTCGCGCCGTCCTCCCCCCATGCCGTCCCTCGTTCGCCGACAGGTCTTCTCCGTTGCTGCGTTCGCCGGCGTCGCCGGCATCGTCGTCGCGTCGTCGGCGGGCGCTGCCCCTGCGTGCAAGGACGGCTACGAGTCGATCGCCGGCAAGTGCGTGCCGCCATGCCCCGCGGGGACCAAGCGCGTGCCGGACGGGCTCACGTGCGAGAAGGACCGTGCGCTTCCCGCGTGCAAGGACGGCTACGAGTCGATCGGCGGCAAGTGCGTGCCGCCGTGCCCTGCGGGGACCAAGCGCGTGCCGGA
>JBDHVD010000280.1:0-11312 GCA_039809525.1 Labilithrix sp.
AGGCTCATTTTCGCGAAGCGAAAATGAGGGGGGCGGAGCCCCCACAAAAAGGATTGAGCCCGCACGGCCGGGGTGCCGTGCGGGCTCGGTTTTCGACGACGCGGAGGGAGGGAGGGAGGAGGACAGTTGCCCTCCGCATCGTCAAAGTTGGTTGGCCGTGGGATCAGGCCTTGTTGCGGCGGCGGCGGACGAAGACCACCGCACCGAGACCGGCGAGGCCGAGGCCCGCCCAGCTGGGCACCGAGGACGCGCTGCCGGCCGTCTTGCAGCCGCAGCCGCTGTCGCCCTGGCCGCCCGTCGGGAGGTCGGAGCCCTCCGGACCGTCCGGATCACCGACGTCCGCGCCGTTCGCGCCGATCTTGAAGAGCTGCGCAGGCGAGTCCGGGTCGTCCGAGAGGACGGTGATGTCCGCGGCCGCCGGGCCCGCGCCAGGCGAGGTGAACTTCACCGCGAGCTCGTACTTGCTCTTCGACGGGACGGTGACCGAGCCGCCGGGGACGCTGAACGCCGGGTCCGAGCTGCGGAACACGAGGACCGCGTCCTTCTCGCCCGAGTTCTCGATCTCGATCGTCTTGCTCGCCGAGCCGCCGGCCTTCACCGCGCCGAGGTCGATGCCCTGACGGGGCACGTGGACGTTCGGCAGCGGGATGTGGACGACCGCGGCCTGGAACTGCACCGCCGCGGTGGGCGCCGTGTACTGCTGCGTGTAGACCGGCACCGAGAAGTCGACCGCGACGTTCTTGTCGAGGACCTTGGTGAGGTTGAGGAACGGCTGGATGTCGATGCCGCCCTTGACGTTCATCTCGCCTTCGACGGTCGCCATCACTTCCATGTAGTCGCCGTCGGTCGCGGGCATCGAGACCTCGCCGGTCGTGCCGTCGAGGACGCCGTCGGCGCCGGAGATCGCGACCTTCGTCGTCTTGTACGAGAACGTCGGCTTCGTGGTGGCGCGGATGCCGATGCTGCCGGCGACGCCGTTCTCCGCGAGCGTGTCCCAGTCCTCGAGCGCGAGCGAGAAGAGCGTCGAGTTCTTCACGTCGGGCGCGTTGAGCTTCGTGTCGACCGGGCTGAAGCCCCAGGGCGCGAACTGCTGCGTCGCCTGCGAGTCGTACGCGAAGCGGGCGCCGGGGAGCTTGTTCACGAGCTTGGTCGCGTCGAACGCGAACGTCGCGCTGAGACCGAAGCCGGCGATCTTGAGGTCGACGGACGGCGTGAGGGTGTGGCGGACCTTGATCGTGCCGTCGGTCTGCGAGCCGTTCGAGGCCTTGAGGATGATCTTCTTGTCCGAGCCCCAGCTCGCGTCGACGACCGCGCCCTTCGGCATGTCGATCGTGTAGAGCGGCCCGCCGTTCTTGACGGGATCGAGCTTAATCATCGCGCGCACCTGGGCGACGCTCGGTCCGAGCCAGCCCGTGCTGATGTTGGTCTCGATGCTCTTGTTGTAGTCGTACTTGAGCGCCGCGCTGCCGGTCGACGAGCCCTTCGGAGCGTCCGCTGCCTCTTCGGCAGGAGCGACGTCGGCGTGAGCGGCGGTGCTGGCGAAGGTGACGCCAGCGAGAGCAGCCGTCATCATGCCGAAACGAAACGCGGTGCGGAGCGACGTGTGAGCGCGCATTGTCTTATCCCTCTCTTTGCCGACGCCCCTGGCGCCGGGTCCCTATCCCAATCCCACCTCGGAAACCCCGTTAGCTCCGTGGCAGGCGAGATGACGTATCAGCACGCACCGTGCCGCCGATGTAGGACAACGTCGTTTCGATCGAGGTCCAGTGATTCCGGGCATTTCCCGACTTGCGCAGGGACCGCTACAGGCACGCTGTACAAATTCCATGGAAGCGACGATCCACGCTCTGGATCGACCCTGCGCCAGGTCTCGCGCCGTTCGGCCGGCGAGCTAGGGTCCTCTCCTCATGTGCGGGCGCGCGACGCTGATCACCGACGTCTCCGAGATCGCCGAGCTCTTCGGGGCCGCGCCGATCGACGTCGGGCCGCCCAGGTACAACCTGGCCCCCACCCTCCCCATGGTGATCGTCCGCGAGACGAAGGACCGGGCCTCCCGGGAGATGGCGCTCGCGCGCTGGGGGCTCATCCCGCACTGGGCCAAGTCGGACGAGGCGAAGAAGATCGGCAGCCGGTGCGTGCAGGCGCGCGTCGAGTCGGCCGCGCGCTCACCGGCCTTCCGCGATGCGTTCCGGACGAGGCGCTGCCTCGTGATCGTCGACGGCTTCTACGAGTGGAAGACGCTCGACGACGGCGAGCGCCGGCCGCACCACGTGAGGCGCGAGGACCGGAGGCCGTTCGCCATCGCGGGGCTGTGGGAGTCGTGGCGCGGGAGCGACGGCGCGGTCGTGCAGTCGTGCGCCGTGGTGACGACGGAGGCGACGGGCACGATCCGCGAGCTCCACGATCGGATGCCGATCGTCGTCGGCAGCGACGCGGCCTCGAGATGGCTCTCGGGATCGCCGGAGGACGCAGCGCAGATCGTCTCGACGAGCTCCGATCTCGTGGTGGTGCCGGTCTCGCGCTGGGTGAACGACGCGCGCCACGACGATCCGCGCTGCCTCGAGCCGGCCTGACGCGAGCACGCGAGCACGCGAGCACCCCGGTCAGCGGACGCGCGCGCGGACGAGCTGGAAGTAGCGATGGGCGACGCCGCTCGCGCGGGCCGCGGCGGTGACGTTGCCGTTGTGCCGCGCGAGCACGCGCTCGACGTAGCGACGCTCGAACTCGTTCACCACGCGATCGCGCGCGGTGGGGAACGGCAGATCGTCCTGGATGACCGCGCTCATGAAGTCGAGGCCCTGCTCGCGCGCGCGATCCGAGAGGTACGTCTTCGACAGCTCGCCGAACGTCGCGCGCTGGATGACGACGCTGCGAAGCTCGCGGACGTTGCCCGGCCACGGATACTGCTCGAAGCGCGGGAGGAGATCGATCGGCAGCTCGGGCGCCGCCCCCGGCGCGCTCGCCGCGAGCTCCTTCCAGAAGTGACGCGCGAGCACCGCCACGTCGCCCTGGCGATCGCGGAGCGGCGGCAGCTCGATGCGGCCGGCGGCGAGCTCGAAGAAGAGCGCCTCGTCGAAGCGGCCCGCGGTGACGTCGCGATCGAGGTCGTGGCGGGTCGCGGCGATCAAGCGGACGTCCGGCGTCGCCGCGAGCACGTCGCGGAGCCGCTTCTGCGCGTGCCGCGGCAGGTCGCCGATCTCGTCGATGAAGAGGACGCCGCCCTTCGCCTTCTCGATCAGGCCGGGCTCCTCGGGGGTCCCGAAGAGCTGCCCGACGAGCGCATCGGTCGGGATCGCGCTCGACTCGAGCACGACGAACGGCGCCTCGGCGCGCCGGCTCGCGCGATGGAGCTCCTCGGCGACGAGCTCCTTGCCGGTGCCGGTCTCGCCCTCGACGAGGACCGGACGCTCGAGCGACGCGAGCTTCTCGAGCACCGGGTAGAGCCTGCGCATCGCCATGCTCTCGCCGAGGATGCGGCCGAACGACGTGGCGATCCCGAGGTCCGCGACGCGGCCCTCGCCGCGCTGGAGCGAGACGACCGATCGACCCACGCGGATGACCTCGCCGCCGTAGAGCGAGGCCTCCTTGATCACCACGCCGTTGACGGTGGTGCCGTTGGTCGAGCCCAGGTCGACGATCTGCACGTGGTCGCTGCTCACGGCGATCGCCGCATGGCGCCGCGAGACCTCCGCATCCGTCAGCCTGACGGTGCAGACCGGGCTCGTGCCGAGCAGCGCACGCGTGGGCGACGTGCCGTCGAGCGTCACGGTGACGCCCGCATCCGGTCCCTCGAGCACCGAGAGGAGATAGGCGGCGCCCATCTCGTCGGGCCGCGTGAGCCGCTGGCGGCGGACGGTGGGGTCCGCGCCCGGTCCCTGGGGAGGCTTCATCGTCCGACTCCGAGGATGATCATCGCGGGCGATGCTACCACCGCGCGGTCGCGTCTTCGCGCGTGCACGCTACTTCGGGCACTCGGCGACGAACTGCTCGCACGGCGGCGGCCCCTGATCGGGGCGGAAGACCCGGCCGACCTTCGCCGAGCCGCCCGAGTAGCGGATCGCGGCGCTGAGCGCGTCGCACGGCTTGCCCGCGTGATCGCTCGACGGACTGCTCGCGATGTCGACCGCCGAGCACACCTCCTGGCGGGCGACCTCGAAGAACGCGGCCTGCTCGCAGAGCGGCTGGTCGTTCACCGGGACCTGCGCGAGCGCCTTGAGCACGCGGTTGACCGGCCAGCGGCCGACGAACTCGCCGTCGATGCGGAAGCCCGTGCCCGACGGAGTGAGCTTGCCCGTGAGGACGACGTCCTCGAGGTCGATGGTGATGCGGCCGGCGCTGGTCGAGAGCGCGAAGGGGATGTTCATCCGCGCGACGAGGGTGCCGTCGACGACGTAGGCCTCGCGGCTGACGTACAGGGGGAAGCACTGCTCGACGGCCTGGCTGCAGTCGGCGCCGAGGTTCGCCTCGCCGTTCTGCACCGACGCGGGATCGACCGTCCAGACGTCGTTGCCGTCGAGCTGCGGGATCGCCTTGCCGCCGTCGACCGATCCCTCGAGCCCGTGCGAGAGGAAGAAGGCGACGATCACCTTCGGATCGTTCGGCTCGTGGTTCCAGCCGCCGAGGCTCATGAGCGCGCCGTAGGAGCCCTTGCGCACGCGCCTCGTCGCGAAGTCGGGGCCGAACTCGCTGCTGAAGATGCTGCCGAGGTAGCTGAACATGCGGCCGAGCGCGTTGTCCGTGCCGCCGTCGGCGTCGCACTTCGTCGCGCCCGCATCGGGCGGGAGCACGCACGTGTCCGGCTCGGGGCAGGTGCACGCCAGGTCGAGGTCGTAGCCGACGGTCGCGGGGATCGCCGCGTCGACGTTCGAGGCGTCGTCGAGGCGCACGGCGTCGAGCGCGAGGATCACCGGGCCGGGCAGCTCGCTGTCCTTCACGTCCGGCGGCGGAGGCAGCGGAGGTCGATGCAGCGAGCAGGTGCGGGCGTCGACGGGCGCGTCGATCGGCGGCGCCGCGTCCGCGCCGCCGTCACGCGTGCCGCCCGAGAGCCCGTCGAGGAAGCCCGAGCCGCACGACGGCGCCGTCGCGACGATACCGAACGCGATCGCGAGCGAACCGAGCAGCGCGAACCGGCGGCGCGTCACCATGCGAGGCTCACCGTCTTCGCGCTCGGAGCCGATCCGCGCGGAGCGAGGACGAACCACGTGACCGCGGCGATCGCGAGGCTCGCGAGCCCGACGCCCAGCGCGACGTTCGCGGTCGTGAGATCGCTCGCGAGGCGATCGCGATCGGCCTGCGGACACTCGGGCGCGCAGGCCGCGCGGAGGTCGTCGGCCTCGTTCCCGATGCGAACGCGCGTGGCGCCCGCGAATGCGAGCGCGCCGGCGCCGACCACGCCGAGGCCGATCGGGACCGCCCATCCGGCGAGCGATCGCTCGGACGCCGGCGTCTCGTGGGCCGGCCTGTACGGGTCGCCGCCGGGAGCGGGGCCGAGCGTCGCGCGGACCTTGCGGTTCTTCTCCCCTTCGCCGACGACGATCTCGACGGTGACCGGCGCCCACGGCTTGCGCTCGAACGTGAGCGCGAGGCGGCCGGGATCGACGCTGACGGCGCGTCCCTCGAGGCGCGTCGCGAGCGGCTGGCCGGCGAGCGTCACGGCCACGTCCGCGAGGTCGTGGCCCTCGCGATCGGCGGCCGAGAGCACGATCGTCGGGATGGCGAGCTCGACCTCGCGGAGGACGCCGGCGCAGTCCTCGCGGAGGACGCCGGGGCACTCGCGCTGCGAGCAGACGAGGAGCTTCTCGCGCGCCGCGCGGAGCTTGCCGTCGCTTCGCAGCCGCTGTCCGTCGTCGAACGCGGCGATGCACGTGTGCGTGTCGGGAGGGGCGGCCGAGGCGATCGACGGGACGGAGGCGGCGGCAGCGACGAACGCGAAGACGCTCCTCCGTGAAGACCTCGTCATGGCGGCGAAACGCACTCCGCCTTGTAATGCCGATGCCCCTCGGCGTCGACCGTGTATGGAGGCTGACAGTCCGGGCGGGGGGTGATCTGTGTCCGCGCAGCCGCGGGCTCGGCGGGAGGCTTCGGCGGCGCCGGCTTCTTGCCCGGGCGGTGCGGACGAGGCGCGCTCGCGGAAGCGGAGGCGATCGGCGGGGCCGCGCTCTCGGACGGCGCGGGCTCGCTCGACGGGTCCGGCGGCGGCGCCGCGGATGGAGCCGCGGAGACGATCGACCCCGTCGTGCTCGACACGACGGCCGGCTCGCCGGCCGGGCCGCTCTTGCTCGCGCGCATCAGGACGAACGCGGTCGCGACGACGCCCACGAGCGCGATCGCGAGGAGGATGGCGACGCCGAGGAGCGCCTGCGAGCCGCGGCTCTTCGCCGGCGCCGGGGGCTCGGTACGTGCAACATGCACCTGTTGGGTCAGGACGTCGAGGACGGCGCGCGCCTCGGGCTCGAGCATCCCCGGCGTCGGGGTGACGTTGCCCTTGATCCGCGCGCGCGCCTCGGCCTGCTCGCCGCCGAACGCGAGGACCGCGTCCTTCACCGCCGTGCGGGGCGCGGGCGCGATCGCATCGGTGAGCGCGCGGGCCATGTCCTCGGCGGTCGCCCAGCGCTCCTCGGGCTTCTTCGCGAGCGCCTTGAGGATGACGCGATCGAGCGCCTCCGGCACCGGCTCGTCGGCGAAGAGGCTCGGCGGATCGATCCGGCCCTCGGTGACCTGCAGGACGAGCGCCCCCTCGTTGCTCGCATCGAAGAGGCGTCGTCCGGTCAGCGCCTCCCAGAGCACGACGCCTGCCGCGTAGATGTCCGCGCGCCGATCGACCGCCTCGCCGAACAGCTGCTCGGGCGCCATGTACGCGAGCTTGCCCTTCACCTCGCCGGTGCGGGTCTGGTGGCGCCGGCCCGCGGCCTTCGCGATGCCGAAGTCGAGCACGCGGGAGAGACCGTCGGTGCCGACGTGGACGTTGTGCGGGGAGACGTCGCGATGGACGACGCCGAGCGGCCGGCCCTCGTCGTCGGCGAGCTCGTGGGCGGCGTGGAGGCCGGCGAGGACGTCGGCCATGATCGTGACGCACAGCGCCGGAGACAGCGGCGTCCTCCGCTCGCGCGCGTTCCTCAGGACGCGCCGTCGATGAACTCCATGACGAGGAGGAGCTTGTTCGTGGCGAAGACCACGTCGAGCGTGGGCACCACGTTCGGGTGCTTGATGCGCGCGGTGAGCGTGGCCTCGTCCAGGAACATCGCGCGGAACGCGTCGTCCTTCGCGAACTGCGGATGCATGCTCTTGATGGCCACGGTGCGCGTGAACCCGAACGGACCGTGCTGACGGCCGAGGTACACGGTGGCCATGCCACCGGTCGCGAGCTCGCCCAGGAGCTCGTACCGCTCGACCCGCGCCTCAGCGAGCATCGGGTCCAATCGTAGCGGATCGCGCGGAGGCCGCCGAACCTGTAGGATGAGGGGGTCTTGGGGGCAGCCCTCGCCAGGAAGACGTGCCCGCGCTGCGGACGTGCATTCGAGCCGGATGCCGCGTTTTGTCCGAGCGACGGCACCCCTCTCCTGGCGGACGTCCCGGAGGGGCCCGACTCCGATCCCTACATCGGGACGCTCCTGCCCGGGGACATCGAGATCCGCAGCGTCGCGGGCGCGGGCGCGATGGGGAAGGTGTACCGCGCGCACCAGCGCGGCATCGAGCGCGACGTCGCGGTGAAGATCCTCCACCGGGAGCTCTCGGGGAACGTCCCGCTCGTGCAGCGCTTCCATCGCGAGGCGAAGATCGCGAGCAAGCTCCAGCATCCGCACGTCGTCGACGTGTACCTCGCGGGGCAGCTGCCCGACGGCGCCCTCTACATCGTGATGGAGTACCTCGACGGGATGTCGCTCGCCGCCGCGCTGACCGCGGCGGGCGGCGCGATCCCGCTCGAGCGAGCGCTCGCGATCGCGCTGCAGCTCTGCGATGCGGTCGGCGAAGGACACGCGCGCGGGATCGTCCACCGCGATCTCAAGCCCGAGAACGTCATGCTCGTCCGGCGCGCCGACACCAGCGACTGGGTGAAGGTCCTCGACTTCGGCATCGCGAAGGTGACGCTCGGCGAGCAGTCGATGGAGACCGCCGCCGGCCTCATCTTCGGCACGGCGCGCTACATCTCGCCGGAGGGAGCCCAGGGCGCCACCGTCGGCCCGCCCGGCGACGTCTACGCGATCGCGACGATGGTCTATCAGCTCCTCGCGGGGCGGACGCCGTTCGACGCGGAGCAGCCCGTGGGCCTGCTCGTCAAGCACCTCCACGAGACGCCGCCCCCGCTGAGGTCGTGGCCGAACGCGACGAACGTGCCCGACGCGATCGCCAAGGTGGTGATGGACAACCTCGCGAAGGAGGCCTCGCGGCGCGCACCGAACGCGCGCGCGCTCGGCAACGCGCTCGCGGCGGCGGCGCGCGAGTCGAACGTGTCGATCTCCGACGTCGGCGTGGTCGCGCGCATGAGCATGCTCGATGCTCGGCCGCGCCTCGTCTCGGCGCCGGCGATCGATCCGACGCTCGACGAGGCGGCCGCCGTGGCGCCCGTCTCCCCGCCGAAGGTGATCTCCAATCCGCCGGCGACGCCGCTCCCCGGGCCGGGGGGCACGCTGGCGATCCCGCAGGTCGCGCCTCCGCCCGCCGCCGACGTGCCGGACGCGAACGTGACGGAGGTACCGTCGTCCCGCACGCCGCGCGAGAACAAGAAGAAGAGCCCGCTGCTCCTCGTCCTCGTGGCGTTCCTGCTCGGCGCGGCCATCGCGGTGCTCGTCACGCAGCAGATCGCCCATCGCCGCGAGGCCGAGCACGACGAGCACGTCGCGCGCACGCGACGCGCCCTCGCGACCGGCCGCTACGTCGAGCCGCCCGGCGACAACGTCCGCGATCTGGTGAAGGCGGGGCAAGCGAAGTGGCCCGACGATCCGGTGCTCGTCACGCTCCAGTCGGACGCGGCGCACGAGCTGGTGACCCGCGCGATGGCCGTCCGCTCCGGCGGCGACGTCACGGGCGCACGCGATCTCGTGCGGACCGCGGTCGATCTCGATCCGAGCGACGGCGCGGCGAAGCTCCTGCTCGATCAGTACGAGGACGAGCTCGTCGCGATGAGCGACGACGGCGGGACCGGCGGCGCGCTGCTCGGACCGCGTGTGACGCTCGACGTCCCGACCGGGCATCCCCGTCCCGGCGCACGCATCGAGCTCGTCGCGCGCATCCTCGTCGGCTCGGCCGCGCGGCCGAAGGTGGCGAGCCCGCAGTTCGTCGTCCACGGACCAGGCCTCGCGAAGGACGGCGCGTCGCTCGCCGCGACCGGCACGGGTCCGTTCCGCGCCGTCTTCACGCCCGCGCACGAAGGGAGCTACGAGGTGCAGTTCGAGGCGAACGCCGACGGCGCCACCGTGCGCGCCGAGCGCACGCTCGAGGTCGCCAGGTAGCGGTCAGCGATCGGCAGCGACGAGGGGCATCGCGCAGCGGAAGCCGATGCCGTGGCTGCGGAGCGCGGGCGGCGCCATGAAGCGGAAGGTCGGCCGCACCCACGCCGGGTCCGATCCGTTCCACGCCCCGCCGCGCAGGATGCGGAGCTTCCCGCTCGCCGCGCCCTTCGGATCGATCTCCGCCGCGGAGCCGTACGGTCCGTACCAGTCGCTCGTCCACTCCCAGACGTTGCCGACGACGTCGTGCAGGCCGAACGGCGAGTCGCCCTGGGGAAACGAGCCGACCGGCGCGGTCGTCGGGAACCCGTCGTCGACCGGGTACATCGCCTCGAGCGGGTTCTCGGGATCGGGGTGCTTCTTCCCCCACGCGACGCACTCCTTCCCGCAGGCGTTCAGCCGCCCGCCGGTGGTGGGCACGTCGTCGCCCCACGGGTACTTGCGTCCGTCGGAGCCCCGCGTCGCGAACTCCCACTCCGCCTCGGTCGGCAGGCGCTTGCCGCGCGCGGTGCAGAACGCGGTCGCGAGCTCCCAGTCGATGCAGTTGATCGGATGCTGCGCGTTCGCCTCCGGATCGCGGACGGTGCACAGCGGGTCGTAGACCTTGCGCGCGGCGGCGGTGATCCCTTCCCACTCGTTCTCGCGCGGGGCGCGCTTGCACTCGCCCTTGTCGCTGCACTCCTTGTACTGTGCAACCGTAACCTCGGTCCGGTCGATGCAGTACGGCGACAGCGTGACCTGGTGCGCGGGGCGCTCGCGCTCCTCGTCGTTCTTGTCGTCGGTGCCCATGAAGAACTTTCCGCCGGGGATCTTCGCCATC
This sequence comes from Labilithrix sp., assembly GCA_039809525.1. Lineage (GTDB taxonomy): Bacteria > Myxococcota_A > Polyangia > Polyangiales > Polyangiaceae > Labilithrix. The sequence continues at coordinate 10,267 of JBDHVD010000280.1, forward strand.
TCCGACGGGCACTCCGGGGGAGGAGGCGCCGGCACCGGCGGCGCCGCGCTGGTCGAGCTCGCCGCGTCCGCGTCCGGTCCCCTGGGAGCGATCGGCTCCTTGCCCTTGATCGCGAGGAGGTACACGGCGGTGGCGATCGCGCCCGCCGCGACGAGCACCCCGAGCCCGGCGCCCACGAACGTGCCCACCGACGACGTGCGTGCCGGCGGCGGCGGCGCCCCGCGCGTCGTCTCCTGGACCGGCGGCAGCGGAGCAGCGACCGCGGCAGGATTCGGATCGGTGCCCGACGCGGGCGCCATCGGCTCCATCGAGAGCGCGCCTCGCAGCGCGTTCCACAGCTCGCCCATGTCGCGGTAACGCTCGTCCGGCGAGACGGCGAGCGCGCGCCGGAGGACGGTCTCGAGCGCGTCGGGGACGGTCGCGCCGAGTGTGCGCGGCGTCGGCCGGCGATGCGGATCCATCGCGGCGAACGCGAGCTGCGTGAGGTCGTCGCCGCGCAGCGGCGCCTCGTTCGTGACGAGCTCGCTGAAGATCAGGCCCATCGCGAACACGTCCGTCCACGGCCCGGTCGCCCCGTGCGTGCGCGAGAACTGCTCGGGCGCGCCGTACGCGGGCGTGAACGACGAGACGACGCCCTGCGTCTGGGCGAACGATCCCGCGAGGCGCTGCGCGTCCTGCACCACCTTCGCGATGCCGAAGTCGAGCACCTTGGTGGTGTGCTCGCCGCGCGGATCGCCGAGCACGAAGACGTTCGCCGGCTTCACGTCGCGGTGCGCGATGCCCTTGCGGTGCGCGAGCGCGAGCGCCTCGGCGACCGGCTCGAGGAGCAGGAGCGCCTGCATCGGTGTCCGCGGGGGCATGCCCTGCGCCCGCTCCGCCTCGAGCACCTCCTCGAGCGAACGGCCCTCGAGCCACTCGAGGACCATGTACGGCATCTCGCGGCCGTTCTTCTGGAGGGTCCCGACGTCGCGCGCCTGGCAGATCGCCGCCGATCGCTCCGAGAGCTCGGCGAGCAGCGTGCCCTCCTGGATGAACATCTCGACGAG
>JBDHVD010000281.1:0-11309 GCA_039809525.1 Labilithrix sp.
CGCCGGAGAAGCACGCGGCCGCCGAGCCGCCGATGGAGGAGCCGCCGCCCACGACGACGCCGCCGCCGGCCGAGCCGGTCGAGCCGACCGCGCCGGCGCCGCCGCCTCCGACGACCACGCCTTCGGAGCCGCCCCCGCCTCCGCCGCCGCCCGGCGAGCAGCCACCGCCGTGACCTGAGGGCACCCGAAAGGGTGATTGACACGACGCGGACCTCTGAAGTCCCCTCGGGGAATGAAGCTCGCCCGCCGTCTCTCGGTCGCGTCCCTCCTCGTCGCATCGTGCGCCGCCGTCTACGCGTGCGTCGGCGACGATCCGGTGCCGAGCACGCCGTCGACGCCCGACGGCGGAGCGCCCTCCGGGAGTGACTCCGGCTCGAACCCCGGCACCGACGGCGGCGACCAGGACGCGAACGGTACGGCGTGCCAGGGCGGAGGCATCACCTGCGACGGCGTCTGCATCGACCCGAGCTCCGACGCGAAGAACTGCGGGCGCTGCGCGCACGACTGCGGCAGCGCCAAGTGCACGATGGGCAAGTGCGAGGCGAAGCTGATCGTCGCGGCGGCGGACGGCGGGACGGTCATCACCTCGCTCACCACCGATCAGTCCGACGACGATCCGAAGGGCGTCGCCACGCGCATCTTCTACGCGGTCACCGGCTCCGGCGGCGGCGTGTTCCAGGACAGCGTCAACGGCGGCAACAGCGTCGCGCTCTCGACGACGTCCGCGGCCCAGCGCACGAACGTGGTCGTCGATCAGACCGACGTCTACTGGTTCCTCCAGAACTTCGGCGGGCCCCAGCAGCCGGTGGTCAAGGCGCAGGTGAACGCCGCCGGCTCGCAGACCGGCTACGGCGTGATGAACGCGCCGTACATCCAGTCGATCCTCTACTACCCGGCGAACAAGAACGTCATCGGCAGCTACTCCGCCACCGCGACCACCCACGGCGTCTTCAAGTGCCCCGGCGACGGCGGCGCGTGCACGAACATGGTGACGTTCTCGGGCAACCCGGGCGGCAACGTCGCGAAGGACTCCGCGAACGTCTACTTCTCGAGCCCCGACGAGGGCCTCATCCTCCGCAGCACGCTGACCGGCGGGAGCGCGGGCACGTACATCCAGGGTCAGGCCACGCCGAACCTCCTGCGCGTGAACGGCACGAACCTCTACTGGACGAACAAGGGGACCAACACCATCCAGAAGGGCTCGCTCACCGGCGCGGCCGTCGCCAAGCAGATGGCGTCGACGACGAACACCGCCGACGGCATCGCGGCCGATGCGGTGAACGTCTACTGGACCGACAGCACGAACGGCACGGTCAACTACGCGCCGATCACCGGTTCGGGCCCGAACACCCCGTACGTGACGATGGGCGCGAGCGCGGCGCCGATGCGCCTCGTCCGCGACGCGGGCTTCCTCTATTTCAGCCACCAGGGCTCGATCTACCGCGTCGCGCTGCCCTGACGCGCCGCCGGGCTTGGCGCCGGCCCGCGGCTTGGCTACGCGCTCGGGCGTGAAAGACTTCATCGAGGCCTTCAAGGCGCTCCGGGGGGCGCCGCGCGCGCTGTGGCTCGTCATCCTCGCGTTCAGCCTCGAGTCGATGGCGTACTTCGGCATCTTGCCGTTGATGAAGCCGTACATCGGCCAGGACGTCGGCGTTGCGCCGGCGCTCGCGAGCACGTGGGTCTCCGTCTTCACCGGATCGCTGACGCTGGTGATGCTCTTCGTCGGCAAGCCCGCCGAGGACAAGCTCGGGATCCGAAAGGGCATCCTCGTCTCGCTGCTCCTGATCATCGTCGGGCGCGTCCTCTACGGCGGCGCGCCGTTCGCCGGCGGGATGGCGGTGCTCGCGATCTCGCTCCTCGTGGTGGCGCTCGGCGAGGGCATCCTCCAGCCGATCGCGTATGCGGGCGTGAAGAAGTACACGAGCGAGAAGAACGGCGCGATGGGCTACGCCGTCCTCTACGCGCTGTTCAACCTCGGCGCGGCGGCGATCGGCCCGATCTCGGCGAAGGTCCGCACCACCTTCGACGCGAAGCACGCGGCCGGCGCATCGGCGCTCTCCGGCTTCAACGCGGTCAACTGGGTCTGCACCGGCATCACCGTGCTCACGCTCGGCGTGTTCATGGTGATGATGACCAAGAGCGTCGAGTCGCGCGTCGTGCGCCAGATCGACGAGGCGACCGAATCGGCGGCGAAGGCCGCTCCCGCGCGCTCGCCCTTTCGTGACGCCCGCTTCATGTTCTTCATCTTCATGCTGCTGCCGGTCCGCACGCTGTTCGCGCACCAGTGGCTCACGATGCCGGAGTACGTCCTCCGCGCGTATCCGCAGAGCATCGCGGACCGCATGGAGTGGCTCGTCGACTCGGTGAACCCGATCATCATCTTCCTCGGCGTGCCGCTCATCACCGCGCTGACGAAGCGCTTCCACGTCCTCACCATGATGATCATCGGCTCGGCCGTGAGCGCGGCGGCGACGTTCCTCCTCGTCGGAGGTCCGAACACCGCGATGCTCATCGCCTACTTCTTCGTCTTCTCCGTCGGCGAGGCGCTCTGGTCGTCGCGCTTCATGGAGTACTCGGCGGAGCTCGCGCCGCCGGGCCGGACCGCGCAGTACATGGGCATCGCGAACCTCCCGTGGTTCGTCGCCAAGACGACGACCGGCTTCTACTCCGGCTTCATGCTCGAGAAGTTCTGTCCGAAGGACGGCCCGCAGCAGACCGGCACGCTGTGGCTCATCTACGGGATCATCGCGATGGCGAGCCCGATCGGCCTGATCGCCGCGCGCAAGTGGCTCCTCGTGGGGATGAACAAGAAGGCGGACGCGCAGCCGGAGCCCGAGCCCGAGCAGGCCGCGGCCTGATCGTCAGGGCACGACCTTGTGGATGACGATCGGATCCCCGAGGCCGGGGTTCAGATCGTGCTGCGCGACCCAGGTGACGTTGCCGCCGTTCGGCTCGTTCGACTGGAACGTCACCGATCGATTGAACGCGCCGTAGGGGCTCGCCACGAGGGTGGCGATGCGGTCCGCGGGGGCGACGATGCTCACGCGCGTCCCCGCGGGCACGGTCGTGTGACCGGCCAGGTCGAGGAGACCCGCGCTGGTGATCAGCACCGGCATGTTGCCCTGGCCCGAGTTGCCGTCGAGCGCGACGACGATGCCGCCGGCCTTGGTGAACGTCGCGAGGTGCGGCTGCCAGCTCGTGCCCTCGGTCTGGAGCGCCGCGGCGTTGCCCGTGCGCTGGTCGTAGACGAGCACGACGTCGTACGACTGCGAGAGCGCCGGCGACGCGAGGTCGGCCGCGGCGTTCGAGACGGTGTACGCGAGCACGCGCGTCCCGGCCGCCGACTTGAGGATGCTCTTCACGTTCGCGACCGCCTGCGGCTCGGCGTGGCGCTCGTAGGAGAGGATGCGCAGCGGATTGGACGTGGGGATGAACACCGCGTTGGTGAGGACCTTCGCCTGCGAGGACGAGGCGATCGCGTCGCGGTAGTCGTGGCCGATGACCACGATGTCTCCGGGCGTCGCGCCCTGGCACATGCCGTTCGAGCACAGGTTCGACGGGCAGACCTTCCCGCACGCGCCGCAGTTGAGCGGGTCGGACGAGACGTCGATGCAGCCGCCCTCGCAGAGCACCGTGGGCGGGGTGCACGGAGGCTGGCACGTGTACGCGCCGGCGCCGTCGAGCCGGCACGTGTCGTTCGGCGCCGTGCAGTGGACGTTGCATGCGCCGCACGCGGCCGCGGTGGTGTACGGAGGCGGCGGGCACGCGTCGCCCCCATCGTCGTCGCCTCCGTCGGACGTGCCGCCGTCGTTCGCGCTTCCGTCGCCGCCGTTGCCGTCGTTCGCGCTGCCGTCGAGGGAGCCGTCGCCGCCGTTCACCGTCCCGTCGCTCGATCCGTCACCGGACGCGCACTGCCCCACGGGCACGCAGCGTCCGTCGCAGACCTCGTAACCCGATGCGCAGGCGCCGCCGACGAGCGAGTTCTCGCTCCCGCATCCGCCGCCGAGCCACACCGATGCGAGCGCGATCAGCGGAGCGATCGCCACCGCGGTCTTGCGAGCCGAGGACCTCGTTCGTGCGCGCATCTCACTTCCCTCCAGCCGGACGCGTTCCGCTCTCGGACTCGTCCGCGGCGTTCTTCTTCGTGATCCAGAACTCGACGCGCCGGTTCTCGCGCTCGGCGCGGTTCGTCTGCACGCGCAGCCGCGATCGTCCGAACGCCTCGGGCTTGAGCCGCTCGGCGGGGACGCCGTAGCGCACGAGCAGGCGCTTCACCGCCTCCGCACGCTCGCGCGAGAGGCGGAGGTTGTGCTCCTCGGTGCCGGTGGCGTCCGCGTGACCCTCGATGGTGACCTCCTGGATCGCCGGGTTCGCGACGATGAACTTCGCGAGGCGCTGCACGAGCGCCCAGCTCGCGTGACGGACGCGCGGGCTGTCGAGGTCGAAGTGGATGCTGTCGTCGAGGTGGATGCGCTCGTTGTCCGTGTGGATGCCGGCGGCGGCGGGGCAGCCGCTCGTCGCCGGATCGTCGGTGCGCACGCCGGGCACGTCGGGGCACGCGTCCTCGTCGTCGAACACCGTGTCCTTGTCGCGGTCGCCGCGCGGGCAGCCGTTCGTCTTCGGATCGGTCGTGCGGATGCCCGGGACGTCGGGGCACGCGTCTTCGTCGTCGAAGACGGTGTCCTGATCGCGGTCGCCGCGCGGCGGCGGCTCGGGGGGAGGCGGCGGCGGAGGCTCGCTGACGCGCGCAGGCTCGGGCTTCTTCGCCACGCCGAGCCCGATGTGGATGCCGATCGAGAAGATCCGCGCGTCCTCCGGACGGAGCGAGCTGTCCGGCTCGACGATCTGCTGGTAGCCCGCGTAGGGGCCCATGTCCCAGCGCCCGCTGCGGCCGACGCGGAAGTCCCAGCCGAGCATCGCGTCGACGCCGAAGCGGCCGCGATCGCCGGTCTGCGCATAGCCGAGCCCCGCGGATGCCCACGGGCCCGCGATCTCGGTGAACGGCCGCACGCGGATGCCGCCGGTGCCGAGCACCGCGGTGCCGGTGCCGGACCGCGCGAACGACGGATCGGCCGGCGGCTCTCCCTTCGCGAGGACGAGACCCGAGGCCTTGGCCTCGAAGCCGAACGCCCGGCCGACCGGCAGCTCGAGCGCGACGGAGCCTGCGCCGCCGAACCCGAACTCGCGCGACTGCGGCTCGGTGATCGCGTGGGCCACGCCGAGCGTGGCGTGCGCGCGGAGCTCTTCGGCGAGCGCGTCGCGTGGCGCGACGACGAAGAGCGCGGTGAGAAGCGGAAGAGCCGTGCGAGACGACGAAAGGTGACGGAGCGCCAAGTGTACCGAGCGTATCGAAGCCGACGTGCCGGCGTCAGCTTCGTTTCGTGCGCCTCCGCGGCCTACGCCCTGGCCTACTACCTGGCCTACTCCCTGGGGCGGATGACGCCGTACCTGCTCCGGTGCGCTACGGTGCGGGGATGCCGCCGGTCAGGAGGCTCGCCGCCGTCACCGAGCTCGTCCAGGAACACGAGGGTTTCCTCGTGGATCTCTGGGGCGTCGTCCACGACGGCGAGCGCCTCGGCGAGGGCGTGCGCGAGGCCCTGGTCGAGCTCGCCGCCCGGGGCGCACGCATCTGCTTCCTCACGAACACCTCGCGGCTCGGCCGTCAGGTCGTCGACCACCTGGTGGCCATGGGCGTCCCGCGGGAGACGTTCCTCGACGTCGTCTCGTCCGGCGACGTCACGCGCGCCGCGCTCCTCGCGCGATCGCCCGCGCCGTCGCGCGTGCTCCACGTCGGCAACCCGGCGTTCGTGCCGTGGGTGTTCGAGCTCGGCTTCACGTTCGTCGAGACGCTCGAGGAGGTCGATCTCGTCGTCGCGACCGGCACGGTGTCGGGCGAGGAGGAGCTCGCCGGCGTGAAGGAGCGCCTCGCGCCGCTCGCCGCGCGCGGCACGCCGCTCGTCTGCACCAACCCCGATCGCGTGCTCCCGGCGAAGGGCGGCCTGTCCCTCGCGCCGGGTGCGATCGCGCACGCGTACGCGTCGATCGGCGGGCCGACCTTCCTCTTCGGCAAGCCGCACGCGCCGATCTACCGCGCCGCGCTCGACCGGCTCGGCCTCCCGCCCGAGCGCGTCGTCGCCATCGGCGACATGATCGAGACCGACGTCGCCGGCGCGCGCGCCGCGTCGATCGCGAGCGTCCTCGTCACCACCGGCGTGCACGCCGCCGAGCTCGGCGACGCGCCCACCGACGAGGCGCTCGCGACCGCCTTCGCGGAGCACGGCGCCGCGCCCGACGCGATCATCGCCCGCTTCGGCCAGCGCCGCTGACGTTCCAGCAGCCGCTCTGCGCCGCGTCGCGCGCGAACTCCGCGAAGTCGCGCGGCGCGCGCCCGAGGACGCGTGCGACGTCGTCGGTGACGTACGCGTTGTGCCCGTCGAGGACCTCGGCGAACAGCTCGATCATGAAGCGCACCTGCTCCGGGGGCAGGTGCTCGCCGAGCGCCGACGCATACGCGTCGCCCGTCACCGGGACGTAGGTGACGGCGCGGCCGCTCGCCTGCGCGATCGCGGAGACCGCCTGTCCGAACGTGAGCAGCCGCGGGCCGGTGAGCTCGTAGATCTGCCCCGCGTGCCCGGGCTCGGCGAGCGCGCGCGCCGCGATCTCCGCGAGGTCGTCGCAATCGACGAACGGCTCGGCCACCTCGCCGGCGGGGAACGCGAGCTCGCCGCCCAGCACCGCCGGGAGGAGCCAGCCTTCGCTGAAGTTCTGGCAGAACCAGGCCGCGCGCAGGATCGTCCACTCCGCGCCCGACTCGCGCACCGCGCGCTCGCCCGGCAGCACGCCCTGCTCGCCGCGACCGGACAGGAGGACGATGCGGCGCACGCCGAGCGCGACCGCGGTCTTCGCGAGGCGCTCGACGTCGTCCGCCGCGCCCGGCACCGCGAGGTCGGGATGGTACGCGACGTACATCGCGCGGGCGCCGCGGAGCACCGGCTCCCAGGTCTCCGGCGCCTTCCAGTCGAACGGGGGCGCGCCGGACCGCGAGCTCACCTTCACGCGCTGTCCTCGCGCCTCGAGCCGCGCGGCCACGCGGCGTCCGGTCTTGCCGGTGCCGCCCAGGATCAGGGTCGTGGGCTCGTTCGTCGTGCTCGTGCTGGTGCTCGTGCTCGTGCTCGTGCTCGTGCTCATGCGGGTGCTCATGGGGTTCGCTCCTTTCGGGTCGACCCAGAGCCTGCATCGTGCACGGATGCATCGCCACGCGTGAATATGCAGAGTACCGTTGCATCCATGCAACGATGGGACGACGTGCGGGTCTTCCTCGCGCTCTGCCGCTCGAGGACCGTCGGCGACGCGGCCGCGAGCCTGGGCGTCGACCCGTCGACGGTGTCGCGCCGCCTCGTGGCGCTCGAGGAGATCGTCGGCGCGACGCTCTTCGATCGCGGGCGCGACGGCGTCGTGCCCACCGAGGCGGCCGAGGGGCTGATGCCGGTCGCGGAGGAGATCGAGGGCGCGATGATGCGCTTCGCGCGCGCGGCCGAGGGCCTCGAGCGCGAGGTCGCCGGGCTCGTCCGGATGACGTGCCCGCCGGACCTCGCGGAGGTGATCGTCGCGCCGCTCCTCCGCGAGCTCCTCGCGAAGCATCCGGGCCTGCGCGTGGAGATCGATCCCGCGGAGGCCGTCGCCGATCTCACGCGGCGCGAGGCCGACCTCGCGCTCCGCACCGCGCGGCCGCTCCGCGGCGACCTCGTCGTCACGCGCCTCCGCGCGGTGCGGTGGGTGCTCGCCGCCGCGCCCGATCTCGCGCGGAAGCTCGGGCGCCTCCGCGCGTGGACCGATGCGCCCTGGGTCGGGTGGGGCGAGCGCCGCGCGGGCACCGGCCCGGCGCGCTGGCTCGCGAAGCACGCGCCCGACGTCGATCCCGCGGTGCGGTCGGACAGCCTGCGGATGCAGCTCGCGGCCGTCGCCGCGGGCACCGGCGCCGGCTTCGTGCCCGAGCCGAGCGCTGCCCATTACGGCCTCGTGCCGGTCGCGATCGCGCCTCGCCTGCGCGCCTCTGCGGCCGAGTGGCCGGTCGACGAGCTCTTCCTCGTCACGCATCGCGCGCTCCGCGAAGTGCCGCGCATCCGCGTGCTGTGGGACCTCCTCCTCGCGCGGCTCGGCGAGCGCGCCCCGCGCGGTCGCTAGCGCGAACCCTTTCGCCCCCGAGCCGGCTCTCACCCTCGTGGAACCCACGACCATGGTCGCGATCGCCCTCGGCGGCTTAGCCGCGTGGAGGCTGGTGCGCTCGTTCACCGGAAAGGTCGCGCCCGAGAAGGCGCGCGCGCTCGTGGCGGACGGCGCGAAGCTCGTCGACGTGCGGAGCCCGGCCGAGTTCTCGGCCGGCCATGTCGACGGCGCGATCAACGTCCCCGTGCAGGAGCTCGCGCAGCGCGCCGGCGAGCTCGGCGACAAGGCGAAGCCGGTCGTCGTCTACTGCGCGAGCGGGATGCGCTCCGCGAGCGCGGTCAGGATCCTCGCGCGGGCCGGCTTCTCGCAGGTGCACGACCTCGGCGCGATGGCCCGCTGGCGCTGATCGGCGCGCGCGCGTCGATGATCGAGGGCACCGCGTCGCGCATCACCTCCACGAACCTCCGGAGGCGCGCGGAGTAGATCCGCGCCTGCGGGTAGATCAGGTAGACGGGCAGCGGATCGGCGCGCCAGCCCGGCGCGAGGTGCACGAGGCGCTTCCGCGCGAGGTCGTCCTCGAGGAGCCACGACGACACCACGCACGCGCCGAGCCCCATCAGGGCCGCGCTCCGGATCGCGTACAGGCTGTCGGTGCTCATCCGCGGGCGGATCGGCAGCTCGAACCGCTCGCCCGTCGCCGCATGGGTCAGCGCCACCTCCGTCCGGTAGAACGTGCGGAGCGCGAGCCAGGGCAGCGCCGCGAGGTCCGAAGGATGCGCCGGCCGCGGCCCCTTCCCCAGCACCGACGGCGCCGCGACCACGAAGCGCGGCACCTCCGACAGCCGCAGCGCGACGAGCGACGGATCGGTCACCGCCCCCACGTGGATCGCGCAGTCGATGCCGTCGGCGATGAAGCTCGGCGTCCGATCGTGCAGGAGCCACTCGACCGACACCCGCGGGTAGCGCCCGAGGTACGCCGCGAGCGGCGCGACCAGCTTCTGTTGCCCGAACGCGTGCGGGACGACCACGCGCAGCGTCCCGCCCGGCTCGTCGCTCGCCCCGCGCAGGTCCGCGTCGAAGGCCTCGATGCTCGCGAGCAGCTCCTTCGCGCGCTCGTAGCAGCGCGACCCGTCCTCGGTGAGCTTCATCGCGTGCGTCGATCGCTGGAGCAGCGGCAGCCCGAGCGACCGCTCGAGCAGCTGGAGCCGCCGGCTGATCGTCGGCTGCGTCGTCCCGAGCTGCGCCGCGGCGGCCGAGAGGCTCCCCGCCTCGACGATGCGCACGAACGTCTGCATCAGCGTCACCCGGTCGTTCGGCGCCGTCATGCGCGTAGCGTATGACCGTCGTGCGTCCCCGGCCACTACCGACCGCCTCTTCCGGCGGCCATACTCCACCTCGCCATGACGTCCATGCTCGCCACGCATGACAGCCGCGCCGCCGTCCCGCGTCCGCTCGTGCTCCTCCTCGCGACCGGCGCCGCCCTCGCGGTCGCCTCGCTCTACTACAGCCAGCCGATGCTCGGCGTGCTGGGCACGGACCTCGGCGCATCCACGGCCGCGGTCGGGCTCGTCCCGACGCTCACCCAGCTCGGCTATGCGCTCGGCATCCTCCTCCTCGCGCCGCTCGGCGACCGCTACGACCGCCGCCGCATCATCCTCGCGAAGGCCGCCGCGCTCGTCGGCGCGCTCCTCCTCGCCGGTCTGTCTCCGTCGATCGGCACGCTCTGGATCGCCAGCCTCGGCACGGGCCTCGCCGCGACGCTGGCGCAGGACATCGTCCCCGCCGCCGCGACGCTCGCGCCCGAGGCGCGCCGCGGCAAGGTCGTCGGCACGGTGATGACGGGGCTCCTCCTCGGCATCCTCCTCTCGCGCGTGATCAGCGGCTTCGTCGCCGAGCAGCTCGGCTGGCGCACCGTCTTCTTCGCCGCCGCCGCGAGCGTCGCGCTCCTCGGCGTCGCGATGTGGCGCGGGCTGCCGTCGTTCCACCCGACCACCGAGCTCGGGTACGGCGCGCTCCTCGGCTCGCTCGCCGATCTCTGGCGACGCCACCCCGCCCTCCGCCGCGCCGCGCTCGCGCAGGGCCTCCTCGCCGTCGGCTTCAGCGGGTTCTGGTCGACGCTCGCCGTGCTCCTCCACGGCGCGCCCTTCCACCTCGGCAGCTCCGTCGCCGGCGCGTTCGGGCTCGCCGGCGCCGCGGGCGCGCTCGCCGCGCCGCTCGCGGGCGGCATGGCCGATCGGCGCGGACCCGGACGCGTCACGCAGCTCGGCAGCGCGCTGGTCGTCGTCGCGTTCGCGTCGATGCTCCTCATGCCGCTCCTCCCTCCGCATGCGCGCCTGTGGCTGCTCGCGCTGAGCGCGATCGCGTTCGACTTCGGCGTGCAGGCCACGCTCGTCGCGCACCAGACCATCGTCTACGGCCTCGAGCCCGCGGCCCGGAGCCGGCTCAACGCGATCCTCTTCGTCGCGATGTTCGTCGCGATGGCGATCGGCGCCTCGACCGGCAGCCTCGTCCTCGCGCGCTGGGGCTGGAGCGCGCTGACGGTCCTCGCGACGGTCACCGCGACCGGCGCGCTGCTCGTCCGCCTCGCTCCCGGGCGATCGCGCGCGTGATGCGGCGATCGGGGCTACACTCCGGTCATGGGGCGTGGGGTCGTCGCAGCGGGCGCGTGCATCCTCGCAGCGTCGCTGCTCGTGGTCGGCGCGTGCGGGAGCTTCTCGGGTGAAGACGAGGGCGGCGCGTCCGACGCGGGCACGGAAGGCAGCCGCGTGGACGACGGAGGCCGGACCGACGCCGGCGCGCGTCCGCTCGGCTGCGCGGGCGGTCGCGACGCGGGCTTCACCTGCGGAGCCCTCGCGTGCAACGCCTCGCTCGATCAGGTCTGCTGCACCGCGCCCGACGGCGGCGCGTCGTGTCAGCTCTCGAAGGCGGACTGCGCCTTCGCGTTCGAGTGCCTCTCGACGAACGATTGCCCGGGCGCGATGAAGTGCTGCCAGAGCAACGGCTCGCCGGGCACCGAGTGCCACACGGGGTGCGCCGCCCAGCCCACCGTCTGCGCGTCCGACGACGAGTGCGCCTCGAACGAGTACTGCGCCCCGCCCGAGCCGACGAAGTACCCGTGGTGGCGCTGCAAGCCCTGCCCGTGA
>JBDHVD010000282.1:0-11231 GCA_039809525.1 Labilithrix sp.
CGTCGGCCGGCTCGTTCGACGTCTGCGCGACCTGGGAGTCACCGTCGAGATCGCTGAGCATCAAGCTTCCTAGTAGAGATCGAGGAACGCGAGCACCGCCGCGAGATCGGCGTCGCTCATCGCCTCGGTCGCGTACGGGGGCATCGCCCCGAACACGCCGAGGAAGCCGCCGTGGCGCACCTTCTCGATGAACGTCACGCGGACCTCCTCGCGGCTGAAGCCGAAGAGCGAGGTCAGCGCCTGCACCTCTTCCTCGGGAAGCATCGGGATGCCCGAGCGGAGACGGCCGCGGCCGGTGTGGGCGGCGCCGTGGCACGAGCGGCACGACTGCTCGAAGACCTGCTCGCCGCGCGCCTTGTCGCTCGAGGGCGGAAGGTCCTGCGCCACGGGGACGATGGTGAACGGCAGCGCGTTCGGCGCCTTCTTCGGCAGGCTCGCGAGGAACGCGTACATCGCCTTCGCGTCCTCGTCCTCCGCCGTCCACGCGACGCTCGCGCTCATGAAGTAGTAGCGGCAGTCGTTGATCGCGAGGAGGAGGTCCCTCCGCTGCCCGCCCCAGAACGTCGGTCGATCGACCGCGCCCGCCAGATCGAAGCCGGGGAGGACCCGCCCGTCGTCGGCCGCGCGATCGGCGTGATGGCACGTCGCGCAGGAGAAGACGTTGAGCGCGGAGTTGCTGGTCTTCGTGCTGCCGAAGAGATCGCGGCCGTGCTCGGCGGCGGTCCGGCGCTCGGTCTCCGGATCGCTCGAGCACGAGGCGACCAGCACGAGCGAAGCCGCGAGGAGGAGGCGCCTCACGGCTTCCTCGCGAACCCGATGCGATCGGGGTAGACGCCGACGTTCATCGTGGCGCGCGTCTCGAGCGTCGCCGGATCGAGGGCGAGGACGACGCTCGCCTTCACGTGGTCGCCTTCGCAGACGAGGTACACGACGCCCGCGTCCGGCGCGAGCTGCGCCTCGTGCGGCTTGATGCAGTCCGGACCGAACGGCCTCTGCTTCAGCGCCGCGCCCGTCTGGCGATCGGCGAGGACGATCGCGTCCGGGCCCTGCGTCGGGATCCAGAGCTTCGACTCGTCGTTCGCCCAGGTCGCGAAGTACGGCGCGCCCTGCGTGGGGACCGCGGCGTCGGCGAACGTGCGCGTCTGCGTGTCGAGGATGCGGGTGTCGCGGCCGTCGGTGTTGCCGACCGCGACGTACCGGCCCGACGGCGACAGCACCGCCGAGTACGGCCCCTTGCTCCCCGCGGGGATCATCACCGGCGGCGTCTCGGGGCTCGCGAGATCGACCACCGCGATCGCGTCGTCGGCGTAGCACGCGACGTAGGCCGTCCGGCTGTCCGGCGCGATCGACGCGCCGTGCGGGGCGCGGCAGACGCGGAGGCTCGTCGGCGACGGCGATCCCGACGGAACGAGCGTGGTCGGATCGATGATCATCAGGTTCGCGCGCTGGTCCGGCGCAGAGAGCAGCGGGTCGAGCGCGCGCGCGAGATCGAAGTGCGTCACCACCACCTTCGTCCCGTCGGGCGAGATCACGATCTCGCCCGGGTTCGGGTCGATCTGCACCTGGCCGATCGGATGAAGGTCGTCCTTCGCGAGCTTCTGCACGAAGCCCGGCCTGGTCGCCGACGCGTGCGCGGCATGCGGGCCGGGCAGCGTGGTCGGCTGCGGGTACGAGAGCGCGACGTACACGTTGCCGTCGCGATCGACCGCGAGGTGGTGCGGTCCGTCGATCCCGACGGGATCGCGACCGACCGGGACCTGGGCCACCACCTCGTTCGAGGGGACGTCGAGGACGCTGACCGTGTCCGAGTAGCTGTCCGACACGAAGGCGAACGTCCCCTTCGGCCCGGGCAGCTTCGGACGGCGGTCCGGGTACGCCGGCGAGCCCTCGTACGGGGCGTACTCGATCTTCTTCTCCGGATCGCTGCACCCGGGACCGAGCAGGCCGCAGCCGACGACCGCCGCGACGAGCGCGACGAGACGCGGGGTCATTCGATGGTGAACGCGACGGCCGGCGCGACGAACGGCCCCGACCCCTGCACGATGTTGTTGTTGTCGTACGACGCGCTCGCGAGCGTCGCCTCGATCGACTTGGCGCTCTTCAGCTTCGTCCACATCGCGTCGTCGGGCGTGTACGTCGTGTTCGTGGTGAACACGCGCCCGACGACCGCGCCGCCCGAGCGGAGCGTGAGCAGGTACGCCTTCCCGTTCATCGGGTTGCCGTGCGCGTGCGCGTCACGCATCGCGCCGAACGGCGAGCTGCCCGCATAGCGCGGCGCGACGGGCGCGAGGCGGAGCGCCGTCGGGGTCGCCTTCCACGTGAACGCGACCGGCGTCGCCGCGGGGACCTTCGCGCCCGCCGCGGGCGCGGTCAGCGCCGGGGCCTTGCTCGCGTCCGTCGTGGGCGTGGCCGCGTCGAACGCGGCGAGCCCCTCGTCGGTCGCGGTGCCCGCGAACACGGCGTCCGAGGTCCCCTCGGAGTGCTCGTGCTCGTCCTCCTTGCAGCCCGCCGGCGCGTAGACCACCGCGAGGCCCACCACCAGGAGCGAAGCGAATCTCGTAAGCCGCATCATTGCTCCAGATCTAGCACGCTGCTAAAGACGCCGCCGTCGAACGGGTCAGGAAGTCGGTGTGAGTCCGACGCGGTGCCGCCACTGTGAGGGAGCTTCGGCTCTCGAGTCAGGAACTGCTCGTACGGCGTGACAGAAACCTCTTTGCCGCGCGAGCTACGCGGCTGGAGCACCAACGATGCGTCGTGAATTTTTCGTCATCCTCCTGTGCGGAGGATGCGGCTCCGATCCCGCCAGCGCTCCGCCGGACGGCGGTGAGATCTCCCTCGGCGACGCGAGCATCGACTTCGTCGACGCCAGCCTGCCCGACGCGGACAAGCGGCCCGTCGACGGCGGCTTCGCCGGGCCCGACGGCGCGGTGCTCCGCGACGATCGCTTCGTCACGAAGGTGGTGAGCTTCACCCCCGGCGCGTGCGCGGGCTTCGGCGCGGCCGACATGCCGGGCATCGTGACGGGACCGCCGGTCGGCGCGGGCAACCAGCAGGGCGGCTTCGACGTGGTCTCGCTCGGCATCGGCGGCGAGATCGTGGTCTCGGTCGAGCCGAACGCGATCGTCGACGGGCCCGGCCCCGACTTCATCGTGTTCGAGAACGCGTTCTGGGCCGCCGGCAACCCCGCGCAGCCCGCCGCCGATCCCGGCGAGGTGAGCGTGAGCGAGGACGGCGTGACGTGGGCGACGTTCCCCTGCGAGCCCGCCGACGCCGGCGCGGACCTCGGCTCGTGCGCGGGCTGGCACCCGGTCTACGCGACGCCGGACAACGGCATTTCGCCGTTCGACGTCGCGAAGGCCGGAGGCGACGCGTTCGATCTCGCCGCCGTCGGCGTGACGAAGGCGCGCTTCGTCCGCATCCGCGATCGCGCCACCCGAAATTGCGACGGCGTCCAGCCGAAGCCCACCAACGCGGGCTTCGACCTGGACGCCGTCTCGATCGTGAACGCCGAGATGCCTTAGCGCGGCGTCAGTTCACGCCGCCGCCGCAGACGTTCGGCGTTCCTCCACCACCGCAGGTCTGCGGGGCGACGCACGTCCCGCAGTCGATGATCTTGCCGCAACCGTCGGCGATCTGCCCGCAGTTCGCGCCCGCCTGCTGGCAGGTGCGCGGCGTGCACGCAGGCGCTCCGCACGTTCCGTTCACGCACGGCGTGTTCGCTGGGCACGGGCAGTTGTTGATGCCGCCGCACCCGTTCGCGACCGGTCCGCAGACCGATCCCGGCGCCGGAGCCGGGCACGCCGTCGGCGTGCACTGCGCCGTACCGCACATGTTCGGACCGCCGCCACCGCAGATCTGACCGGCCTGGCAGTTGCCGCAGTCGAGCTGCTTTCCGCAGCCGTCGCCCATGAGCCCGCACTGTCCCGGCTGGCAGGTGAGCGGCGTGCACGCGGGCGCACCGCACTGGCTGGGGACGCCGCCGCCGCCGCACGTCTGACCGAGCGGGCAGGTCCCGCAGTCGATCTGCTTTCCGCAGCCGTCACCGGCCGGACCGCAGCCGATGCCCTGCTGCGTGCAGGTCTTCGGCACGCACGCGGGCGGACCGGAGGTCGACACGCACGACGCGAGGTCGAACAGCATGTACGCGAGCACCTTCTCCTGCGGGGTCAGCGGATCGCTGTTGCACTCCGAGGGGAAGGTCTTGTCCTGCGTGTTGCCGATCGACACGTGGAAGTCGCTGAAGAGCACGCGACCGCACTGGTTCGCCGCGGGCGCGCCCCACGGCGTGTTGAACGTGTAGTGGAGCGGCGCGTCCTCGGCCGCCGGATCGTTCGCCGGATCGAACACCGTCGAGCCCGCCGCGGTCGAGTAGATCCAGCGCTGCGCCGGCGAGGCGATGCCGGACGTCGTCAGGTTCGCCGTCGGGTTGATGTCCTTGCGCGGCTCGGTGATCGCGAGCATCGGCGGGGACGTCTGCCAGAGCGCGTTCACCGGCGCATACGGCGGCGGATACGTCGCCGGCGTCGGCGCGACGGGCGCCTTCAGCCAGTTGTTGAAGAGGACGCCCTTCGGGAACGACGTGTCGACGAACGCGGACATCGAGCCCGGCGGCGACTTGTTCTCCCAGGCCTGCGTGCCGGGGGCGAACGACGTCGCGGTCGCCGCCCACGGCGAGGTGTAGCCGTTCGCGGTGTAGAGCCAGACGTACGAGAAGTGCGTGGCGAACACGCGCCCGCCCTTGTTCGCGTAGTCGACCACGGTCTGACGCGGGATCGGATCCTTGCTCCGCTGCGCGCCGACGCAGCCGAAGATCGTCGCGTCGTACTTCTCGATCTCGGCGTTGCACGCCGCGGTCCCGCACGAGTACCAGGTGTCGCCGCTCGAGCTCGAGTAGTTCGCGTTGCCCGCGCGGCCGTTCAGCGTGAACGTCTTGTTGCCCGTCCGCGTGATCGTCCAGGTGCCGTTCGCGTTCGTGTTGCCCTTCACCCCGCCGATGGTGACGACGTCACCGGTCTGCAGGTTGTGGTTCGCGCTCGTCGTGATCGCGATGGGGTTCGCGTTCGTCGCGCCGTCGATGTTGCCGCTGCGCAGCGGCTGGCCGTAGAGCACGCTCGCCGCCGGGCTCGCCGCGGTGACCATCGCGCCGTTGTCCTGGTAGAGGCGGATGCGGCCGTTGCCGGTGCCGTCGGTGAACTCGCTGTCGGCGACGCCCATCTTGCGGAACACGCACTCGAGGCCGTCGACCGCGCCGGTCGAGATCGCGGTGAGCGGGATGTCGCCCTCCGCCTTCGTGCTCGGCAGCGCCGCCGTCTTGCTCGCGGGCGCGGTGCCGTACGCGGGCACGAGGTTGTTCGTGCACGCGGTCGTCTGGACGGTGAGCTGCTTGCGCCAGCGCCCGAGCTGGACGACGACGGGGATGTCGACGACCTTGCCCGGCGTGCTCACCGGCATGTTCGGCAGGAGGAAGTAGCCGTTCGCGTCGGTGGTCGTCGAGACGAGCGGGCTGCCCGACGCCGTCGCGCAGCTCTCGCACTTGACGCCGTTGGTGAACGCCGCGACCGCGCCGTTCGGCACGTACACGACCGCGTTCGGGATCGGGAGCACGCCGTTCGGCGACGTGACGTAGCCCTCGATGGTGGTCGTGCCGCCGCCCGGACACTGCTGCTGCTGGAGGCAGAGACCCGTGCATCCTGCAGGCGTTCCGCAGACGTTCGCCACGTTCGCGCCGCCGCAGGTCTGACCCGGCGGGCAAACGGCGGGACCGCCGGCCGGCCAGCAGTTGAGGACGCCGCCGCAGCCGTCCGCCTTGAACCCGCAGTTCGACGTCCCGCACGTGGCCTTCACGCACGGAGGCGCGCCGCAGACGTCGGGCGTCCCGCCGCCGCCGCACGTCTGACCGGCCGGGCACTTGTTGGCGGTGCAGTCGATGACCTTGCCGCAGCCGTCGGCGATGAACCCGCAGTCGCCAGGCCCGCACGCGGTCTTGGTCGGGACGCAGACGCCGCCGTCGGTGTTGCCGCCGGTCGATCCGCACTTGCTCGGACCGCCGCCGCCACAGATGCCCGCGTCGCACGTACCGCACGAGGCGATGAGCCCGCCGCAGCCGTCACCCGCGGCTCCGCACTCGACGCCGAGCTCGGCGCACGTCTTCTTCTTGCACGGGGGCTTGCCGCAGACGCTCGGCGTTCCGCCGCCGCCGCAGGTCTCGCCGTCGGGACAGTCGTTCCCGCACTGGACGATGCCTCCGCATCCGTCGCCGACCGGGCCGCAGTTCACCTTCAGCTCGGCGCACGTCTTCGGGACGCAGTTGCCCGGCCCCGCGTCGGACGGCGGCGTGCTCGGCGCGAACGGTCCCTGTTGCGAGACGGGCGCGTCGCTCCCCGCGTCGCCTCCCTCGTTGAACGTGCTGTCGTCGCTCGACCCGCACGCCGCGATCGTCATCGCGATCGACGCCGCGAGCCCCGCGGCGAATCCCTGCCAACGCATGCAACCCTCCATGACGCCGTCCAGCGCTTCCCGCGCGCGGGACGCACGCCCACAGAATCGAATGTGCCAGAAGCCGTGGTCGGTCGCGCGACCATCTTCCGAGTCCGCGATATTTTTGTGAGAGGGCTGCAGACTGGTAGGCCGGCTGTCCGCGCCTGTAATCCGTACCGGGACAGAGCGCGCGCGGGCTCGAGCGTGGGAACGCGCCGTCGTCCGTCCAACGGGGCGCTTTCGATTGTCGTTCCTTCCCCGGGAAAAGCGGGCGTATGCTCGCGCTTCCTAAAATCACAAGGAGCTCTCCGCCGTGATGCCGACCCGAACCGCTCTGCTCTCTTCCTTCGCTGCCCTCGCCCTCGCCATGACCGCCTGCGGCGGCGACAAGCAGGAACAACCGCCGGCGCAGAACCCGCAGCCGTACGCGGGCGGCTATCAGCAGCCCGGCGCCTACCCGCAGCAGCAGCCGGGCGCGTATCCCCAGCAGCAGCCGGGCGCCTACCCGCAGCAGCAGCCCGGGGCGTATCCGCAGCAGCAGCCCGGCGGGTATCCGCAGCAGCAGCCGGGAGCGCAGCCCGGGACCCAGCCTGGTCAGCCGGGCCAGGCCGGCCAGCCGGGCCAGCAGCCGGGCGGCTTCCCGGGCATCCCCGGCTTCCCCGGCGGACAGACCGGTGGGCAGACGACGTCGGGCGGCACCGCGCAGCCGCTCGATCCGAACCTCGCCGCCCTCGCGACCGGACCGCTCGCGATCTACGCGGGCACCGAGGCGCCGGGCATGAACAAGGAAGGCGGCATCGTCGCCGGCAACTTCCAGGCGGGCCAGACGCTCGAGAGCGGGTTCACGTTCCAGCCGGGCAAGTGCTACACGCTCGTCGCGCAGGGCGCGGGCCCGACGCAGATCGAGCTCGAGATGCAGTACGTCACGCCGATCCCCGGCCTCGCGCCGAGCATCGGCAAGAGCTCGCAGAAGGGCTCGCAGGCGTCGATCGGCGGCAAGAACAACTGCCTCCGTCCGCTCAGCCCGATGGCCGCGCAGGCGAAGTTCATCGTCCGCGCCGTCAACGGCGCCGGCCTCATCGCCGCGCAGCTCTACAGCAAGTAAGAACGGGCCCCTCGCGACGAGCGACGAGGGCCTCGCGACGCACGGCGCAGCGCGCCCCTTCATCGGGGACGCCTGCGCCGTCGTTCTTTTGCTAACGTGCGCGCCGTCATGCTCGACATCGCCTTCATCCGTCAGAACGCCGACGTCGTCCGCGCGGCGATCACGAACAAGCGCGTGGACCTCGATCTCGACGAGCTCCTCGGCGCGGACAAGGAGCGCCGCGAGACGCTCGCGAAGCTCGAGCAGAAGCGCGCGCGCAAGAACGAGATCGCGGCGCTGATCCCGAAGGCGAGCAAGGACGACCGCCCGAAGCTGATCGAGGAAGGCAAGACGGTGAAGGCGGAGCTCGAGCAGCTCGAGCCGATGCTCACCGACGTGCAGAAGCGCTTCGACGCGCTCATGCTCCGCGTGCCGAGCATCCCCCGCCCCGAGGTGCCGATCGGCAAGGGCGAGGAGGACAACGTCGAGATCCGCAAGGTCGGCACGCCGCGGAAGTTCGACTTCACGCCGAAGGACCACATCGAGCTGGTGACGCTCCACGAGTGGGTGAACTGGGACGGCCCGCGCAAGTTCGCCGGCGGCCGCTCGTACGCGCTCACCGGTCTCGGCGCGCTGCTCGAGCTCGCCGTCACGCGCCTCGCGGTCGATACGCTGATCGAGCGCGGCCTCACGCTCGTCATCCCGCCGGTCATGGTGAAGGAGCGCGCGATGCAGGGCACCGGGTTCTTCCCCGGCAGCCGCGAGGAGGCTTACGCGATCACGGCCGACGAGCTGTACCTCGTGGGCACCGCGGAGGTCCCGCTCGTCTCGCTCCACGCCGACGACACGCTCGATGCCTCGCAGCTGCCGATCCGGTACGCCGGCATCTCGAACTGCTTCCGTCGCGAGGCGGGCGCCGCGGGCAAGGACACGAAGGGCCTCTACCGCGTGCACCAGTTCACGAAGGTCGAGCAGGTGGTGTTCTGCGTCCCGGACGAGAAGGTCGCGGAGGAGGAGCACTACAAGCTGCTCGGCAACGCCGAGGCGATCCTCGAGAAGCTCGAGATCCCCTACCGCGTCGCGATCGCGTGCACCGGCGAGATCGGCCTCGGCCAGACGCGCAAGCACGAGGTCGAGTCGTGGATGCCGGGGCGGAACGACGGCAAGGGCGCCTACAACGAGACCCACTCGTGCTCGACGCTCGGCGACTTCCAGGCGCGCCGCTCGAACATCCGCGTGCGCATGCCGGACGGCTCGCTCGGCTACCCGTTCACCCTCAACAACACGGCGATCGCGAGCCCGCGCATCCTCATCCCGCTGCTCGAGAACCACCAGAACGCGGACGGATCGATCACGCTGCCGAAGGCTCTCGTCCCGTACATGAACGGGGTCGAGGTCCTGCGCCCGAAGGGCTGACCCGCGCTCAGCGCCGCCCGTACGGCGGGCGCTTCGGCGCGGTCGTGCTCGGCGAGGCGTTCGGCCGGGGCGCGCGTGCACGCGGCGCGTCCGCCCGGATGACGGGATCGGGCACCGGCTGCGCGGCGACGCGCGGCGCGACCTCGCCCGTGCTCTGGTTCAGCACGATGAACAGCACCGCGGGGATGGCGATCGAGATGAGCGCGACGACGCCGACCACGAGCGCGTAAGGCGGCTTCTTCTCGTCCGCGTCGGGCGACACGAACGTCGCCGGCGGCTGCGTCACCTTCAGGCGTGACGAGTCGCGCGCGCCGATCACCGCCATGTTCGAGATGCGCCGCTCGCGCGACGGGACACCGATCGCGCCGAGGCTCGCGCGATCGGCGTCCACGCGCTCGGGCTGCGCGACGCGCAGGCCGCTCTCGCTCGACGGCTCGAGCTGGTGCGCGAGGGCGACGCCTCCGCGGACGACGTGCGCCCCGAGATCGCTCGGCTTGAGCGGCGCGTTCGCCATCACCTGCGTGTGGGCCTGGATGGGATCGTCCGGATCGTCGTCGTCGCCGTCGGGCGCGTTCTTGTCCGACGCGATCACCCGGAGCATGTTCGTCAGGTGACCGGGCGCCTGCGTGGTGATGCTCTCGGCGTCCTCGTCGGCGGCGTTCTTGCGCACCTTCTTCGTCGTGCCCTCGGTCTCGCCGTCGATCGGCGGCGGGAGCGCGACGCCCGCGCTCGCGATCGCCGCGGGCATGTTCGGCGCCTGCGTGGTGATGCTGTCGTCGGCGTAGTCGACCGCGGGGGCGCGCGAGGTCACGCTGTCGTCGTCGTACGCGTCCTTCGCCGGCGCGGGAGGCGGCATCAGGCTCTTCGGCGAGATGCGGATCGGCCCCGGCGACGGCGCCCCCGTTCCGGTCGCCGTCGGGATCTCGGGCGACGACGGCGCGCGGGTGACCGGCGCCTGCGCGGTCACGCTGTCGTCGGCGGCCTCGGCCTCGGACGCGACGTTCGGCAGCGTCTCCTTCGGGGCGCCGACCAGCGTGCGCAGCTCGGTCTCCTCGCCGTTCTCGTCGTCGTCGTCGAGCGTCCGGATCTCGACCGACTTCGGCGCGGCGATCGGCAGCTTCGGCGCGCTCACGCGCGGCGCGGTCGTGGTGATGCTGTCCTCCGACTCGTCCTCGGCCGCGAGCGACTTCGGCGTCGTGGGCGGCTCGGGCGCGGACGGCGCGCGCGGGCGCAGCGGCGGCGGGACGGGCGGACGCGCGATCGCCGTCGTCGGATCCGCATCGGCGTCCGCGTCGGGCGCCTCCTGGATCGTACGGTCTTCGGCGTCCGCGGCGCTGTCGCCGCCCGCGGCGGACGTCACGGTCGGGACGTCGTCCTCCGACGCTTCTCCCACGAGGACCAGTGTACAGGCCCTCCCGAAATGTGCCTAGCGGCGCGCCTTTCTGCGCATTTCTCTCCTCCCCTCGGAGAGTGCTATGCCGGCGGCGTGCTCCGCGAGGTCCTCGTCGCGTTCTCCGCCGTGTTCTCGGTGGCCGATCCCCTCGGCCTCGTGCCGGTGTACCTCGCGATGACCCGCACCAGCTCGCCCGCCCAGCGCCGGCGCACCGCGATCATCGCGAGCACGGCGATGGCCGTCACCCTCTCGGTCTTCGCCGCGGCGGGCCAGGCGATCCTGCACTTCTTCGGCCTCTCCATCGGAGCCTTCCGGATCGCCGGCGGCTCCCTCCTCTTCTTGATGGCGGTCGACATGCTCCGCGCCCAGCCCTCGCGGCCGCGCACCACCCCCGAGGAGCGCGAGGAGGGCGAGGCGAAGGCCGAGTCGGCGGACGTCGCCATCTTCCCCCTCGCCTTCCCCATGCTCGCCGGACCGGGCGCGATCGCGAACGCGATGATGCAGATGGCGGGGACGAGCCACGCGGGAGAGCGGGTGGCGATCTACACCGGCATCCTGCTCGCCGCCGTCGCGACGGCGATCGTGCTCCTCGTCGCGGCGCGGGCCGAGCGCCGCCTGGGAAAGACCGGGCTGAACGTGCTCGAGCGGGTCATGGGGCTACTGCTCGCGGCCATCGCCGTCCAGTTCATCGTCGACGGCATCGGCGACGTCCTTCCCGCTCTGGTTGACCGCGGGCACGGGCCCCGGTAGAAAGCCCTCTCGTCACGGCGCGGTAGCCAAGTGGTTAGGCAACGGTTTGCAAAACCGTCATACGTCGGTTCGAATCCGATCCGCGCCTCTCAAGGATTCAGCAGCTCGAGC
>JBDHVD010000283.1:0-11227 GCA_039809525.1 Labilithrix sp.
CGTCGAGAGCACGGTCGGGCGCGGCACCCGCTTCTCCTTCACCATCCCGACGGCTGGGTCGCGGTGACCGTCCGGCGCCACCGAGGCGCGACGGCTGGTCCCCGAAAAGGCAGCGGGGCCTCGTCGGCCCCGCTCTCGTCACGCGTGTTCGAGTCGCTCGATCAGCTGACGGCGTCCTTGACGGCCTTCACCGCGCGCGCACGCACGGCCTTGCTCGCCGGCTTCGCGGGGAACTTCTGCATCTGCTTCGTGAAGGGGTTGATGCCTTCACGCGCCGGGCGCGCCGGCTTCTTCACGACCGTGAACTTCGCGAATCCCGGGAGCACGAAGACGCCGGTCTTCTTCAGCTCGCGATGGCCGAGCTCGACGAGCGTCTCCATCACGAGCTTCACCTGCTTCTTCGACAAGTCTTCGCCGACCGCGTTCGTGATCGCCTCGAGGAGCGCGCCCTTCGAGAGCGGCTTGTTGTTCGTCTTCTTGGATGCCTTCGCCATCGTGAGAACCCTCACTTTCGCCCACGGCGTTATGCCGATCGCAGCGTCCGCACAATGGTCCCCGGCGTCGCATTTGCATCGCATTGGCGCTCTCCCCGGGTCCTCCACGGCTTTTTCACAGGATCCGCGGGCGCCGGAACATGACGTACGCTGGCCGTCATGGCCGGCCTCTACTTCGGGACGTCGCAGTGGGATCAGACCCCCCAGACCCTCGGATTGACCGTCGAGGGCGGGGAGATGAAGGGCCTCTGGCAGGGGATGCCGGTGCTCGCGTACTTCACGAATCGCTACCACCAGCAGAGAGAGACCTACGACTACTTCACGCGCCTGCGGGCGGTCCTCGATCCGCCGCTCGGCCTCCACGGGCTCGAGAATGGCGAGGCCATGAATCGCATCGTCGACCCGGCGTTCAAGGCCGACGTCGAGGCGCGCATCGAGGCCGTCGGCCTCGACGATCTCTGATTCGGCGACGGCATGGTCGCCGCGGAGTTCGGTCGGTACGAAGAGAACCCGGAGAAGTACCGCGCGGCGTTCGACATCCTCACGTGGGCGGCGAGGATCGTCATGGACCGGCGCGCGAAGAACCCGCCGCAGTGGGAGCTCGCGATCGGCGCGGCGTGGCCCGCGCTCGCGCGCGGATGGAACTTCCGCCTCGACGTCCGACGCGGGCTCATGGAGGGGACCGTTCGCGGCCGGCAGACGCGCGCACGGGTCGTCGTCGAGCAGGGGGCGGTCACGACGCACGTCGACGTCGCCGTACCGCTGCCTCCGCCACCATGGCACTGACGCGCCAGAAGGACGGCTTCTTCTCGAAGCTGTTTCGCGGGCAGGACATCCTCGTCGGCGATCCGGCGTTCGATCAGACCTTCGTGATCAAGGGCGAGCCCGAAGCCTTCGTCCGCGCTTCGCTGACGCCCGCCGCGCGCGAGCAGATCATGCAGCTGACGCAGGCCGGCGCGTCCATCACCTTGAAGGACGGAACGCTCGCGGCGTGGTCGAATCAGCTCGTCACGAACCTCGAGCACCTCGACTGGCTGATGAAGACGGCGTTCTCGGCCGCAGAGACCTTGTGTCCCGGTCAGCCGCCGCCCACGTCGCCCGTTCCCTATCGCTGACCGCTCCTCGCCTTGCCGGTGCGCTTGCGATGGCTGCACCCCGGCCAGCAACACGGCCTCCGCATGCCTTCCTCGAGCTCCTCCTGGGTCCGGCGGATCCGGCGCTCCCGGGTCGCCGGTTGCTTGGCATCCTCGACCCAGCAGATGAACTCGTTTCGCGCGAGGGGCGTGATGTCGTTCCACGCGTCGAGCGCGGTAGCGTTCGCGACCAGCGCCTTGCGCAGATCGTCGGGAAGCTCGTGCACGACCCCGCCGGAGACTCGTCGGCTGCTCACGCGATCAGAGTAGCGCCGGCGGTGCGCTAAGCTGCGTCCTTTCCATGCGACGCATCGGCCTCGATCTCGGAACGACGAACAGCGCCATCGCCGTGCTCGGCGACGACGGCAAGGTGCAGCTCGCGCGCTTCCCCCATGCGAACGGGGTGGCGGACACGTTCCGCTCCATCCTCTACTTCCGCGCCGGAGAGAAGGCGGTCGGCGGACCGCGCGCCATCGATGCGTACCTCGCCGCGGAGAGCGAGGGGCGGCTCATCCAGTCGATGAAGTCGTACCTGGCCGATCGCACGTTCCAGGCGACGAGCATCTTCGGGCGGACGACCTCGCTCGTCGGTCTCGTGGGCCTGCTCGCCCGCGAGCTCCGCGCGGAGGCGGAGAAGGTGCTCGGCCCGCTCGGCTCGCGCGCGGTCGTCGGGCGGCCGGTGCACTTCGCGAGCGAGCGAAACGAAGAGGACGAACGGCTCGCGACCACGCGCCTCCGCGAAGCGCTGGCGAGCGCCGGGTGGGACGACGTCGAGCTCGAGTACGAGCCCGTCGCCGCGGCGCAGTACTACGAGTCGACGCTGGATCACGACGAGCTCGTGCTCATCGCGGACTTCGGCGGCGGCACCAGCGACTTCTCGCTCATCCGCGTCGGCCCCGGCCAGCGCGACCTCGGCGTGCGGCGCGTCGTCGGCAACGACGGCGTCGGCATCGCGGGCGACACCCTCGACTCGCGCCTGATGTACAAGCTCGTCGCGCCGAGCCTCGGCCTCGGCACGACCTACCGCGCGCTGATGGGCGACAAGGAGCTGCCGGTGCCGGTGTGGATCTACGCGCGGCTCCTCCGCTGGCATCACCTGTCGTTCCTCAAGACGAAGAAGAACATCGATCTCCTCGAGGGCATCGCGAGTCAGACCGGGGACGACGGCGCGATCCGCGCGCTGCTCCACGTGATCGAGAACGATCGCGGCTACGAGCTCTATCGCGCGATCGAACGGACGAAGATCGCGCTCTCCTCCGCCGAGGAGGCGCGCTTCACCTTCCACGATCCGCCGCTCGAGATCGAGCTGCCGGTCACGCGCGCGCAGTTCGAGGAGTGGATCGGCGAGGACACCGAGAAGATGGCGAGCTGCGTCGACGGCCTCCTCGCCCGCGTCGGCGTGGAGCCGCGCGACGTCGATCAGGTCTTCCTCACCGGGGGGAGCTCGCTGGTGCCTGCGGTGCGTCGCATCTTCGAGTCGCGCTTCGGCGCCGAACGCATCCGCGCCGGCGGCGAGCTCATCTCCGTGGCGAGCGGGCTCGCGCTGCGCGCGGCCCGTGGCTGCGAGGGATGACCCGCGGCTCGGTCACGGCAGCTCGGTGACGAACTTCGCGAGCAGCGTCTTCGCCCCCGCCTCGAACTTGATCGTCAGCTTCGCGTCGTCACCGGCGCCGTCCTGCGAGACGAGGACGCCCTCGCCGAACTTGGGATGGGAGAACCGCTTCGCGGCGGCCACGGGCGGAGGCGGCGGCGGCTTCTTGAACTCCGGCTTCGGCATGCGCGTGGGGATCTCGCGCGGCGGCGCCGCGGGCCGCTTCGCGCGCGGCGCGGCGCGCTTCCCGGGCGTCGCGGTCGTCGCCGCCGTCCTCGTCTCCGTTTTCGTCTCTGGCGCCACGTCGAGACCGGTCGCGAGGCGGAGCTCGCGGGCGCGCGTCGGGTCGACCTCGTCGACGGCGGCGCGAAGGCTCGGGAGGTCGAAGCGTCGGAGCTCGTGCTGGAGGATCTCTCGACCGACGAGCGCGAGCGGCGTCGGCCGCCTGGCTGCGTCGTCCGCCGCCCAGGCGCGGGCGAGCGCGAGCGCGTCCTCGGGCGTGGCCGGTGGGACGTAGCCGAGCGCGAAGTCGACGATCTCGGTCGCGGAAGGGAAGAAGTCCCACTGCCCGAAGCCGGCCCCGAGGTTCTCGGCGACCTTCTTCGGAAGCTTCGAGCTCGCCGCGAGCGTCCGTCCGGCGAGCGTGGCCTCGGCATACGGCGCGTCGCCGTGGGCGCGGGCGACCATCGTGATGAGCTCGTCGCGTGAGCGCGGAACCGCTTCGTCGTCGTGCACGCGATCAGCGTTCCTCGCGTGCGCGCGGTGGTCAAGAGTCGGCGGTCAGCCCCCTTCGAGGAGCTTCTTCATCGCCGCCATCAAGGCGGTGAGGCCCTTGTACGGGCGCACCATCACCTTGAAGCTCGTGACGCGGCCCTCGTCGTTCCACCGGATGATGTCGACGCCGTTCACGTCGAGGCCGTCGACCTTGGCCACGAACTCGAGGATCGCCGAGCGCTCGGAGACCCACTCCTCGACGTAGCGGAACGATCCGTTGTTCAGGACCATCATCGCGCCGCGGAGGTACATCGAGACCATCGCCTTGCCCGCCTGCGGCTTGTGGAGCGCAGGCGATTCGAAGACGGCGTCGTCGGCGACGATCGCCTCGAACACGGAGAGGTCGTTCGCCTCGAGCGCTTCGTGCCACTTCGCGAGGACGGCGGGTTTCATGCGGCGATTCTACGCCAGGATCTCGACGTAGCCCTCCGTCCCGTTCACGCGGATCCGCTGGCCGTCGCGGATGCGCGCCGTGGCGTGCTCCACGCCGACGACGGCCGGAAGTCCGTACTCACGCGCGATCACCGCGCCATGCGTCATGAGGCCGCCGACCTCCGTCACCAGGCCTTTGACGGCGACGAACAGGGGCGTCCAGCTCGGATCGGTGAACGTGGTCACGAGGATGTCGCCCGGCTCGAGATCGGCCTTCGCCATGTCGAGGATGACGCGCGCTCGCCCCTCGACGATCCCCGCCGAGACCGCGAGACCCACGAGCGCGCCCGCGGGCAGATCGTCCCGCCGGTACGCGCCCCTGACGGCCTCGCCGTCCGACGTGAGCACGCGTGGCGGCGTGAGCGCGCAGTGGGAGGCGAACGCCTCCTTGCGCGCGCGGACGAGCGCGTCGTCCACCACGCCCGTTCGCACGACGTCGTGGAGCTCCTGGAACGTGAGGTAGAAGATGTCTTCCTTCTCGCGGAGCACCTTCGTCGCGACCAGCCGCTCCGCCTCGTCGAGCAGCGCCTGCTTGTAGACGAACGTCCGGCAGACCATCCCGTACTTCGGATACTCGCGGTAGCCCATGAACGCCCGGACGCGGTCGATCATGCGCTTCGCCTCGGCCGCCCTGTCCTCGCCGTCCGGCAAGGCGCGCAGGCGCGCGAGGAGCTCGCGCTCCGTCTTCGCCGCCTCCCGACGGCCGTGCTCGAAGCGTCGCGCGGCGGAGCCGGGCTCGAACGCGGCGATGTCGTTCAGGAGCGTGGGCACGAGCATCGTCGGGCGCTCGCGGAAGCGCGGCCGCGTGATGTCGATCTCGCCCGGGCAGCGCATGCCGTACGCGTCGAGCCACGCTCGGATCGCGTCGCGTGCCTCGCGACCGCCGGCGAGCTTGCCGAGGCCGGTCGCGAAGCCCGCGTCGAGGAAGGCGTCGTCCTCGACGTGCTCGAGGAAGGCGACCACCTCGGGATGCGGGCGGATGACGTCGGCCACGTCGAGCAGCGCCAGACCCATCTCCGACGTGACGTTGTGGGGGACCGATTGCGCGAGGGTGTCCGCCGCGTTCTTCTCGCCGAGCCACGTCTGGAGATGCTCGTTCAGCCACCACGTGGCGCGTATCGCCGCCATCACCACCTGCATGCTCCGCGGATCGAACAGGACGCGCCTGGTCTCCTGGACGTCGGCCAAAATGAAGTCGAGCAGCGCGACGCCGGACTTGCCCTGGATGTCGCGCTTCAACCCGAGGAGGGAGGCCTCGGCATGCGCGACGAGCTCGGTGACGAGCCCGGGATCCGCCTCGAGCGGCGCCCCCGCCGTCAGGTGCGGAGCGCCGCCCGGCCCGGCGTCGGGGAGCGCAGGGACGAAGTCGAGGAAGTCGCTCCGGTCGACGAGGCTCTGGAGCGCGTCCGCGGTCAGCGGATCGGACCTCCGGGTGAGCTCGAGGAGCCCGCGCCGGCCCGCGGGCGAGGCGAGCGCCTGCGTGACGTCGACGAACACGCGGCCGCCGGCGTCGTGCATCGGTCCGGCGGCGATGAGCTTCCAGAACGAGATGCCGAGCGGCTTCATGGCGTCGGTCATCATCTGTTGATGGCCGACGGAGAGGTACACGTGGTTCTCGCCGTCGCTCCTCGCAGGAACGGGGAAGAGCGTGGTGATCGGGCGGCTCTGGACGATGTGGAAGTCGTCGTCGACGAGGCACCACTCGATGTCTTGCGGCCGGCCGAAGCGGGCCTCGATCGTGCGCCCCAGCTGCGCGAGTCGGACGATCTGCGCGTCCGTCAGCGCGGCCTCTTCGCCCGCGATCGCCTGGTGGACGATCGCGCCGTCCCGCACCGCGTAGACGTCCGCACGGACGTGTCCGGAGACGAGAGACTCGCCGAGGCCGAAGACCGCCTCGATGGAGGACACCTTCCGGTGGCCGCTGACGGGATCGGCGGTGAACAGGATGCCGGCCGCGCGCGGAGAGACCATCCGCTGCACGAGGACGGCCATGCGGACCTTCCGCTGGTCGAGCCCGTTCCGCAGGCGATAGGTCACCGCGCGCTCGGTGAAGAGCGACGCCCAGCACTTGCGGACGTGCTGGAGGATCGCCGTCGTGCCCACGACGTTCAGGTACGTGTCGTGCTGCCCCGCGAAGGAGGCGGTCGGGGAGTCCTCCGCCGTCGCGCTCGAGCGCACGGCACGAGCGCCGTCGTCGCCGAGGCGCGCGAGCGCTCGGGTGATCGCGTCCGCGAGATCGGGAGGGACGACGACCGCCTCGATGGCCGCTCGGATCTCCTCGCTCGTCGAGGCGATCGTCTTCCGGTCGTCCGTCTCGGCGCGCGACAGCCGATCGAGCGCCGCGTCGATCGACGCCTGCTTCAGGATCCGATCGAACGCGCGCGTCGTGATGCAGAAGCCTGCCGGTACGCGGAGGCCCTCGATCCGCGAGAGCGCTCCGAGGTGCGCGCCCTTGCCCCCCACGACCGCGACCTGGTTCTCGGCGATGTCCTCGAAGAAGAGCACGTCCTGCATTCGAACCTCCCGCACGCATCGGCTTCGAGCGTGCGCGGGACAATGTGCGGCACGACCCCGGGCTTGCCGCAAGCCCCCGGCTCTGGCATATGACGGAAGTGGAGAGGGAGCCGAGGCGCTCCCTTTCGTCATTTGGGGACCGGCCCCTCGCGCGGGCGGCGTTCAGCCGAACAGCCGGTGACGCGCCGAGCGTGAGATCGCGGTGACCGCGGGGTGCTCGGTCTTGCGGCTCGCCGAGACGACGTAGAAGCGCTCGCGGATCGCTTCGATGCGCCCGATCACGCGCACGCGGTACTCGCGGCGGATCTCGCGCTCGATCGCGGTCGGCGCGACGAACACGCCGATCCCGGCGCGACCGAACGTCTTGAGCAGCGCGCTGTCGGTGAACTCGCCGCGGACGTCGGGGCGGAGGCCGTTGAGGATGAACCACCGGTCGAGCGCCCGGCGCGTCGACGAGCTCTCCACCGGCAAGAGGAAGGGCGCCCCGCTGAGGCTGCTCGGGAACTTCCGGCGCAGCGCGGCGGTCAGCTCGTCGCTCCCGAAGACGGTGATGCCCGACTCGCCGAGCAGGCGGTTGTGCGTCTCGGTGATGCCGCGGGACTCGAGCGGGGCGTCGGTGATCGCGGCATCGATCTCGTGCGAGACGAGCTTGGTGAGCAGGCCTTCGGCGGTGTCGACCTGGGACGAGACCATGAAGCGCGTCGGCTCCCGGAGCGCGGGCTCGAGGAGGCGAAAGGAGATGAGCCGCGGGATCGCGTCCGTGATCCCGACGGCGAACCGGGCGACCTTGCTCGCGGCGACGCCGCGGATGGAAGCCTGGAACTCCTGGCCGAGCGTGAAGATGTGGTTCGCGTAACGCTGCGCGAGCCGTCCGGCCTCGGTGAGCGCGAGGCCGCGTCCCTGCCGGCGGAAGAGCGGCTCGCCGAGCGACGCTTCGAGCGTGCGCAGCTGGGCGCTGACGGTCGGCTCCGTCAAGCGAAGGACCTTCGCCGCGCCGGCGATGCTCCCTTCGCGGGCGACGGTCCAGAAGTAGAAGAAGTGATGGTAGTTGAGCCACTCCATCCGCCAGAATCTCACCAAGGTTTTCTCTTGGCTTCCACCGCATTTTTCTCCGTGGTTCGAGCGATGGCCGTTTCACATACTCGACCGTGAGCCGACGAGGGATTCCCCCCTCGCTCGCAGCGTGACCGGGAGGTCTCATGGGTCGAGTCATCAAGCTCAGCGTGGTCGATGCGAACGGCGCGGGCGTCGCCGCGCAGAAGCTGGTCGTGGGAAACGACGAGCTCGCGACGGGCAGCGCGGGACTGGCGCAGGTGCTCCTCGAGGACGGGGCGACCGTCATCAAGGTGAACGGCGTGAAGGCCTACGAAGGGCCGGTGTCGGCCCTCAAGCCACTCGAGACCTTCACGACCGCGGGCCAGCGCATCGGTTGAGGCCGGCGCGCTGAGGAGTACCGGCGAAGGCCCGCCCCGAGAGGAGCGTCGGGCCTTCTCCCTCTCTCCCGTCTCTCCGGTCGACGAGCCGCGTCGCAGGCGGCGCCTGTAGGATGCCAGATCGCGCACTCTTTTCGCCTGTGGAACGGACGCGACCGTGCTTCAACGAAAGGATGCGGAAGGTGCTCGGGCTCGTCGTGCTGTTGGCCGCGTGCGATGGGGGGGACGCCGCGCCAGGACCGGCGCCGCGCACGCAGCCGACGGCGGCTCCGACGTCGTCGGCGAAACCCGCGAACGACGCGGGCGGAGCGCCGCGCGGACCCCACGCGAGCGAGGCGCTCCTTCGATGCGCCGAGTCGAAGGGCGACATCGGCTCGATCGCCGACGCGGTCACGCGGCTCAACGCGATCATCGCGAAGGGCGGCGACGGCGCGTGCTTCGTCGCGACGCTGCCGCGGCCGCTCTCCGTGGTCGCGACGCTCAACGTCGCCAGCGCGCAGCCGGCCGGCGGGCGCGGCGCGCCCCGCATCTTCTTCATGTTGCCGAAGGTCGTCATCACCGCGGTGCCCGACGGCGACGGGAGCAAGGTGCTCGAGTTCGGAGAGTGGACCGGCAGCACGAGCACGATCAAGGGCGAGGTCGGCCTGCCGGTCACGACGCCGCTCGCGGCGGATGCGCCGTTCGAGCGGATCCTCAAGGGCAGCGATCGGACGGCGTGCGCGACGTGCCATCAGCGGGAGGAGCCGCATCCGTCGATCGCGAAGGCCTTCGTCTCGGACGCGCTCCGGCCGACGAACGTGGTGACCGTCGAGGAGCTCGAAGAGCTCCACACGCTGTGCACCAACGCGGGCGTCGTCTCGCCGCGATGCGACTTCATCCACGCGCTCTTCGACTTCGGTGAGGTCACGCAGGGCGCGTTCTCGCCCGCGGTCGCGACGATGAACTGAAGCGCGCTAGCGCGCCTTGTTCATGTCCGCGAGGATGCGCGTGGTCTCCTCGACCCACGGATCGCTCGCGAGGCCGTTCTTCCACTTGTCGTGGTGACGCTGGAGGCGCGGATCCTTCGCCGCCCCGTCTTGCTGGCCGAGCGGCGAGACCTCCATGAGCGGCTTCTGCTCGCGCTTCTTCGGATCGAGCGCCTCGAGCTCGGCCTTCGCGCGCTTGGTCTCGGCCTGCCAGGCGGTGCGCTCGAGCGGCTTCGCCGTCTTGTCCTTCCGCGCCTCGAGGAGCGTGGCGAGCTTCGTGATGGTCGCGAGATCGGCGCTCGCGCTCGTGCGCGCCTTGCTCGCGGACGCGAGTTCGGCCGTCTTCCACGCGTGCGGCACCTTCACGAACGAGGCCGGGGCGATGGTCGACCAGGGAATGGCGTGCGGGAGCGTGCGCTCGCCCGATTCGACGAACGACGTCGGATCGGGGAGGAGGATGTCGGGCACGACGCCCTTCAGCTGCGTGGAGCCGCCGCTCACCCGGAAGTACTCCTGGATCGTCACCTTGTAGAGGCCGAGCGGCTCGCTCTTGAGCCGCGTCTGCCGATCGAGGTCGATCACCGCCTGCACCGTCCCCTTGCCGTGCGTCGCGCTCGTGCCGACGACGACCGCGCGCTCGTAGTCCTGGAGCGCGCCTGCGACGATCTCCGCCGCCGAGGCGCAGAAGCGGTCGACGAGCACGACGACGTTGCCGCTGAACGCGACGGAGGGATCCTCGTCGCGGAGCACCTCGACCGCTCCCTTGCCGTCCTTCGTCTGGACGACCGGGCCCTGCTTGACGAACAGGCCGGCGATGTCGCGCGCGTGGGTGAGGAGCCCGCCGCCGTTGCCGCGAAGATCGAACACGAGCGACGTCACGCCCTTCTTCGTGAGCTGCTCGAGGATCGCGCGCACGTCGTCGGTGGCGTTGCGCTCGCCCCGCTTCCTCGAGTCACCGTAGAAGCCGGGGAGGTGCACGTAGCCGACGTCGCTGCCGCCCTTCGTCTTCAGCACGGCGCCGCGCGCGTAGGTGGCCTCGATGCGGACCACGTCGCGCGTGATCGAGATCGTCTCGAGCGTCCCGCTCGGCTTCTTCACCGTGAGGACGACGACGGTGCCCTTCGGGCCGCGGATCATGCTCACGACCTTGCCGATCGGCATGTCCATCACGTCGACGGGCTCTTTCCCTTCCTGCGCGACGGACTGGATGAGATCGCCGACCTCGAGCTTGCCCTGCTGCCACGCGGCGCCGCCGGGCACGAGATCGTTCACCAGGATGTAGTGCTCCTGCTCGCGCAGCGTGGCGCCGATGCCCTCGAGGCGGCCGGTGAGCGCGATGTCGAGCTCCGCCTCCTCGGCCGGCGGCAGGTACGTGGTGTGCGGATCGAAGGCGCCGTTCATCGCGTTGATGAACGTCTCCGCCGGCATGAGCTTGTCCATCGCGGCGAGCCGTGTGAACTGGGTGGCGAAGCGCGTCGCCACCTCCTTCTGCACCTTGTCGCGCCGGCCCTCGAAGGTCGCGGGGATCTCTCCGAGCGCCTTCTCCGCCGCCGCGTCGCGCTTGGCGTCGTCGGGATCGACGGGCTTGGCGTCCGGCTTCGGATGCGCGCGCTTCTCGAGGGTGTCCTCGAGCTCCTGCGTCCGTTCGAGGACCTGCAGCTTGAGGAGGCCGCGCCAGCGCGTCGCCAGCTCCTCCTCCGTCTTGCAGAATGCACGCTTCTTCGGGTCGGTCTCGAACGACTCGTTCACCGTGAAGTCGAGGGGCGTGGAGAGGATGCGCGCGACGACGTCGGCGACGACCTTGCGCCGGCTCGCGAGGAGCGCGGCGGCCTTGCGTCCGAGGACGAGATCGCCCGCGCGGAGCTCGTCGTCCATGTCCTTCTCGAACCGC
>JBDHVD010000284.1:0-11200 GCA_039809525.1 Labilithrix sp.
GGGCATGCCTCGCGGAGCGCCCGCGTGAGCTCGGCCACCTGATCGACGGCGGCGACGTTGCGCCGGAACAGGGTCACGCCTCCGCGCTCGCCGGACGCGAACACGCGCCTCTCGTCGGCACCGAGCTCGGTGCCCGCGAGGCCGACGACGAGGAGCTGCCCACACAGGACGGACAGCGACACGGACATCGGGCTATGGTCTACCAGATCACGGTCATGAATTCTCGGCGGATCGCGCTCGTCTCCCTTGCGTTCCTGGTCGCGTGCGCGTCGCCGGCCGCGCAGCCCGCGCCCAAGCCGGTGGAGACGTCCGCGCCCAAGGCCGGTGCGAGCCCCGGGGCGAAGCCGGAGAAGCACGAGGACCGGCCCGTCGCGAAGACGGACGCGACGCGCGTCGAGCGCCCGAACAAGCGCCTGACGGTCAAGGAGGCGCGCCAGTACATGCTCGCGCTGATCAACCGGGACCGCGCCACGCAGGGCCTCGCCCCGGTGACGCTCGACGAGGGCGCGCCCACGGCCGCCGGGCAGGCGCATGCCGAGGACATGGCGAAGCTCGGCTATCTCGGGCACTGGGGGAGCGACGGATCGGTGCCGGAGGAGCGGCACACGCGAGCGGGCGGCGCGGACATGGTCCTCGAGAACGCGCTCTGCTTCACCGACGAGCAGCGGCGCACGCTCGACGACAAGCCGACGATCGATCCGGCGCAGGTCGAGCGCGCGGAGTCGCTCTTCTTCGACGAGGTGCCGCCGAACGACGGCCACCGGAGGAACATCCTCAAGCCGACGCACACGCGCGTCGGCATCGGCGTCGCGCAGCCGATCGAGACGGACAAGGAGATCGCCGTCCCCTGCTTCTCCCAGGAGTTCGTCGACGGGTACGGGACGTACGTGCCGCTGCCGCGGAAGGCGAAGCCGGGCAGCACCGTGCGCGTCGAGGGCACGCTCGTCGCCGGCGCGCGGCCGAGCGGCGTCGGGGTCGCGCGCATCCCGGCGCCGAAGCCCCTCGCGCCCGCCGAGCTGAACAAGCGCCGCAGCTACCCGGTGCCGAAGCCTTTCCAGATGTACTGGGGCCCGGGCTTCGTCACCCCGATCCAGGTGAAGATCGACGGCGGGCACTTCGCGATCGACGTGCCGCTGACCGACAAGAGCGCGCCGAACGCGCCCGGGCTCTACGAGATCAGCGTCTGGGCGAAGCTCGGCACGTCCGAGGAGAACACGATGGTGAGCCTCCGGACGATCCTCGTCGAGTAGCTCAGCGTCCTTCGCCGATCGCCATCGACCAGTCGCGCGGACACTCCTTCCGCTCGTAGGAGGACGGGCCGGCGCACGCCGCCGGCGATCGCGACGGACCGAGGAGCAGCGCCGCGCTCCGCGAGAGGAAGCGGTACTTCTTGCGCCACTCGTTCTCGACGATCGACACCGCCGTCTCGGCGTCCGACGACGCCTCGAGGCGCTGGAGCTTGAACGCGATCTGCCGGCGCGTCTCGGGATCGTCGGTCATGGCGTACGAGCGCTGGAGGCCGCGGATGACCGCCTTCTTCTCGCCGGCCGCGGTGAGGATCGTGCTCGCCGAGAGCGAGCGATCGGGATCGCCGCCGAGCTCGACGGCGCGCATCAACGCGAACGCGCCGTCCTTGCGCCAGCTGTCGATCTCGGCGTTGTCCGTGAGGAACGACGGCGCGAGGAACGCGAGGAACTGGCCGTAGTGGAGCCACACCGCATGGTCGTACGGGCGCTCGCGCGTTCCGCGCTCGAGGTACGCACGCGCCGTGCGCGCATCGTCCGGCGTGCCCGGCGTCGGCCCGTAGACGAGGATCGTGTCGACGAACTCGTAGAGCGTGGGGAAGTCCGGCTCCACCGCGAGGATGCCGTCGAGGTAGCGCGTGACGTCGGGGAACGGACGCTTCTCCTGGTTGTGCGTGCCCCATTCGACGAGGAGCTTCGCCCAGAGCAGATCGGCGGTCGCGTGCTTGTAGCCGAGCGTCATCGCGCGGAGCTGGGTGGGCGGCGGGAGCACGAACACGTCGTCGCGCTGCTTCACCCTCTTCGCATCGTCCGCGAGCCGCGGCTGGAAGAGCGCGATGCCGATCGCGGCGGCGATCCCGACGGCCACCGAGACGAGCTCCGCGACGGTCATCCGGCGCGCGGCGCTCATTCGAGCTCGGCCTCCACGTACATGCCGGGGACGACCTGCGGCTTCTCTCCTGGACGGATCGTGCCGCGGATCTCGAACGTGCTCAGGAGACCGTCGCCGTCGAGATCCCCTCGCGCCTGCGCGGCGAAGCCCTCGTTCGGCTTCGGCGCCTCGAACGAGAACGCGTAGGCGTGCGGGACGCCCTCGGGCACCGGACGGAACCCGAGCGCGCTCCACGTCGGCGCGTCCCACGTGCCGGGCGGATCGGCCTCCTTCGTCCCGCGCGGGGGCACCGCGGGCGTGAGACCGACGGAGTCGGGGAAGCGGCCGTTCTGCTCGGCGTAGGCGACCGCGGCTACGCCGATGCGCGCGAGGCCGTCGGTCGGCTCGACGAGGCGCGAGGCGTGGAGCTCGCGCACGAACGCCGGGATCGCGACCGCGGCGAGAGAGCCTGCCAGCGCGACGCCGACCGCGAGCTCGACGGGCGTGAAGCGGCGCATGCGCTCACTCCTCCGGATCCTGCTTGGTCATCTCCGGCGCGACCTTCGCCTCGAGCGCCTCGTCCGGAGCGACGGAGAGCGAGAACGTCGAGCGGGTGCCGTCTCCGTCGAGATCGCCCTGCGCGGTGACCGTCGCCTTCGCCGACGCGCCCGCGCCCTCCGCGGTGTACGAGTACTGGTAGCACTGCGGCTGCACGATCGAAAACCCGAGGTCGCGCCACGGGCTCGCGGCCCAGTCGGCGCTGTTCGACTGATAGCGCCTGCCCCGGACCGCCAGCGTGTCCTCCGGCACGGGCACGCGCGCGCTCGGCGGGAAGTGCCGCATCGCATGGACCGCCTGGGGCGACGCGCCCGACGGCTGGGTCGCGTCGGACCGGTTGTAGTAGTCGGCGGCGCCCGCGGCGAGGCGGCTCACCGACTCGATCGCCTCCGCCGTCTTGCCGTGCCGCACGTAGCGCGCCAGCGCGTACATCGCGATCGCCGTGAGCACGGCGGCGAGCGCGAGGAAGTTCATGAGCTCGATGGCGGAGAATCCGTGAATCCCGCGCCTTCGACGAACGGCCACGTTTCGCACCCTAGCAGACCTTGCCGTTCAACGCGCGCCGGCCTCGCCGGGCGCGGTCCGGTCCGCCGCCGCATCGGGCGCCGCCGCATCGGGCGACTCCGTATCTGGTCTCGTCGAGAGCGCAGCAGCAGCAGGCGCAGGGGGAGGAGCGACCGGCGCGCGCGGCGCCCGCGCCGGGACGAGCGCGGCGTACGACGTCTCGTTCGCGAGGAACGCCCCGAGCTCGTCCTCGGCCTTCGCCGCCCTCGGATCGTTCGCTTCGCGGTAGCAGCCCGCGCGGATCGCGAGCACCGCGCGGTCCCACGGCGCCGGATCGTAGACCGACACCGCCTCGATGCACTCGCGGAGCCCGAGCGTCCGGCCGATCTTCGTCCGCGCCAGCAGCCGCGACGAGCGGTAGACGTCCGCCGCGAACGGCGCGCCGAGCGCGGCGAAGATCCGGTGGCCCGCGTTCGGGTCCTGCGCGGCGGCCTGCTCGGCGAGGGCCAGCGCCTCGCCGACGGTGCGCTGGAACACCCACGGATCGCGACGGAGCGCGACGAACCCACGCTCGAGCGCGTCGACCGTCTCCGCGTACGCCCGCTTGCCCGAGCGCGCGAACCGGAGCGCGCGCAGGAGCTCGCGCCCCGCGTCCCCGTCGAGGTCTTTCACCAGATCGTCGAGCTCGGGCGCGTTCGCGTGCGCCGCGCCGTGCGCCACGAGGAGGCGCTCGTAGTAGTGCACCGGCTCGCGATCGAGCTTCTTCCACGCGCGGAACGCGGAGGTGAACTTCTGGGCGCGGAACAGCTCGAGCACCTCGCCGAACGCCCGCAGCTCGGGCGGCGCGCCGGCGACCGGGGGATCGAACGGGGTCGACTCGAGCAGCTGCTCGAGCCAGCGCTCCTCGAGCGCCGCACGCGCGTCGACCGGGCCGGACGTCCGCGCCGGTGACACGCCGAGGCGGCTCGCCAGCTCGATGTAGTCCATGTCGACGCGGGCGTGCTTGCCCACGCCGCGCGCGAACGCGAACTCGAGGAAGTTCTGATCGTCGTGGTTGACCACGCCGAGCCGCTTCTCGACGACGAAGTCCGCGAGGGCCGGCTGCGCGACGTGACGCGCGAGCACGCCCTCGACGCTGTCGGTCCGCCAGACCGCGCGCGCCGCGCGTCGATACGGCTCCTCTTGCAAGCGCGCGTGCATCTTCGCCACGTCGACGACCGCCGGCATGCGCTGCGCGACGAGCAGCAGGTCTCCGCTCATCGTCTGCCACATGGAGACGGACGGGAAGACCTCGTGCAGCGTGGTCATCGCCGTCGCGACGGCCCACTGATCGATCTCGTAGGCCTGCACCCACTGGATGAACAGGCCGTCCTCCGCGAGCCGGTCGGCCGCGGCGCGGTAGAACTCGACGGTGTAGAGGCTCGAGATCCCCGCGCGGTACGGGTTCGACGGCTCGGAGAAGACGATGTCGTAGCGCTCGCGCGAGGTGAGCAGCGCCTCGCGTGCGTCGGCGATGCGGATCGACACCTTCGGGTTCGAGAGCACGTCCTCGTTCACCGGCGCGCAGTCCTTCGCCACGCGCAGGATCGCCGGCTCGAGCTCGACGACGTCGACCCGATCGAACGACGGGACCTTGCCGAGCCAGCCCGCGGTGCTGCCGGTGCCGAGCCCGATGACGAGCGCCTTCTTCGGGTTCGGATGGAGGAGCGCGCCGAGCAGGCCGCTCATGACCTGGGTGGGCGCATCGACGATCACGTGGCCGTCGGTCTTGCCGTTGACGATGAACGAGTAGCCGCTGCCGCGCTCGAGCGCGACGCTGCTCTCGCGTCCGTCCTCCTCCCAGAACAGGTTGCCGCGCGCGACGCGCCGGAAGGCCTCGAGGCCCGCGAGGGTGACGTTGTTCGTGTACGCGTCCGCGCGGCCGGCGCCGATGCCGGCGTGACGCCAGACCGCCGTCGGACCGCGTTCGAGGAGCGCCGCGAGCGCGAGCAGGGCGGCGACCGGCGCGACGAAGCGAGCGGCGCCGAGCGACGCCAGGCGGCCGCGGATGCGGATGTCGAGCGCCATCGCGATCGCCGCGGTGGCCGCGAGGAGGATGACGACGAGACGCCAGCAGGTCGGCGCCGTGAGGGCAGGGAGGAGCCCGAAGCCGCCGGCGAGCGAGCCGGCGATCGAGCCGAGGGTGTTCGCGAAGTAGGCGTTGCCGACGTCGCGCCCGACGGCGTTCGAGCCGTGGCCGTAAAGGCCGATGACCAGGGGGAACTGGATGCCCGACACGATCGCGGCCGGCAGGACGACGATCGCCGCCACGAACGTCCACACGCCGACGCTCGCGGCGAACCCGGAGCTGCAGAGCGGCCGGAGCAGGAGCGAGAGCATCGCGAGCCGGTCGCCGAGCGCGTAGGGGATGGCGATGAACAACCCCTCGACCGCGCACGTGATGGCGAAGCCGCGGAGGGTGGGGGTGACGCGGCTCCGCGCGTAGATCGATCCGCCGATGCCGATGCCCACCAGCGCGACCGCGAGGATGAGCCCGAAGGTGTACGAGGAGCCGCCGAGGATCGGCGCGAGCATCCGGTACCAGACGAGCTCCATGAGCATGAACGTCAGACCGGCGATGGCCGCGGCGAACGGCGGGAACCAGCCGATCCGCGCGCCGGGCGCCGGCCCGACCACGTCCTCGCGCGCCTGCTTCGCCTCGCGGTCGGCCTCCTTCGCGAACGGGGAGGCGGCCCTCGCGTCCGGCGCATGCGACAGCCCGCGCGCGATCACGCCCACCAGGAGGTTCACGAGCGCGGCGACCCACTGGGTCATCTGCGTGCCGAACACCTCGAGGAGGAGGAAGTTCGCCGCGAGCGATCCGCTCACCGCCCCGAACGTGTTCACGCCGTAGAGCGCCGCGACGCGCTGGCGGCCGACGTCCGAGTCGCGCTCGACCGCGCGCGCGGCCGCCGGGAGCGTGCCGCCCATGAGCAGCGTCGACGGCCCGAGGACGAGCACCGAGAGGAGGAGCCGCACGCCCGCGGCCGGGGCCGCGCCGAGGACGCTCGATCCTCCGAGCGAGAGGTACGCGCGCTCGGCGACGCGGACGAGAACGGGCGTGAGGGCGGCGGTGAGCGCGACCGCGATCTCGAGGTGCGCGTACATCCGCAGCGGGTTTTCGGTCTTGTCGGCGCGCTTGCCGAGGACGAGGCCGCCGAGGCCGAGCCCGCCCATGAACACCGCGAGCACCGCGGCCGACGCCGCGGTCGACGCGCCGAAGATGAGGCGCAGCTCGCGGAACCACGCCACCTGATAGGTCAACGCACATGCGCCCGAGAAGAAGAGCAGTACGCAGACTCTCGCGAGGCGGAAGGTCACGCGCGCATGAAACCGCACCCGCGGCAATCGAGCACCACAAAAAGACCGAGCCCCGCAGCGCTTTCGCGTGCGGGGCTCTCGTCACGTCAGCTCAGGCTGACTCGCGTCGGCTTCACTCCTCCGGCGAGATCTCTTCGATCGAGGGAGCCGCGGTGAGACGGCCTTCCTGGATCTTGCCGCCGGTGCGGAACGTCGAGAGCGTGCCGTCGCCGTTGAGGTCGCCCTGCGCGATCGCGGTGAACGAGTCGCCCTCGCTCGACGAGCCGGTGACCTGGTAGTCGTACATATAGTACTGCGGCGCGGTCATCTCGAAGTGGAGGCAGGGGAAGCCCGCGTTCGCCGCCACGTCGGTCGGGTTCGACCAGTCGGCCTTGTTCGACTGGTACTTCTGGCCCTTGATCGAGGCCGGAGCCGCCGGGACCGTGGCCGTCGACTTCGCGCACATCTGGCGGACGATCGCCGTCGAGGTGCCCACCGTGAGGACGGTCGCGTTCATGCGCTCGCCCTCGAACGCGGCGACCGCGTCCTTCTGGATCTGACCGATCGAGTTCTTCGCCTCGGCGGTCTTCGCGTTCGCGATGTACTTGCGGACGCCGTAG
This sequence comes from Labilithrix sp., assembly GCA_039809525.1. GTDB lineage: Bacteria > Myxococcota_A > Polyangia > Polyangiales > Polyangiaceae > Labilithrix. The sequence continues at coordinate 7,137 of JBDHVD010000284.1, forward strand.
ATGGCGAGGACCGCGAGGATGCCGATGATGGCGACGACGATCATGAGCTCGACGAGCGTGAAGCCCGCCTTCATCCGCTTGCGAATAGCCATTTTTACGTTGCTCCCTTTTCTACAGGTCGGCCTGATTGCGCCCAGTCGCGTGCAGGCCGATGCCCGCGGTGGGAAACTCCGCTCGACGCGGCCTCACTGGCCGTCGTTGAGCGTGTAGATCTGTCCGCCGAAGGACGAGCCGGCGAGCTCGGTGTAGACACCACCCGGCTCTAGATCGGCCTTCGCGTGGACGACGTAATAGGGGATGTTCTTGCCCGCCGCCGGGCTGACGTCGATGAGCTGCGCGCTCACGCCCGGAGGCTGCTGCACGGTCGTGCCGGCGAAGACGATGTACCCGAACTGCACCGGGCCGTCGGCGTGCACGGGCAGCTGCGCCCACGCGTTGCCGGCGCACGCCGGGTTCTCCCACGCGAACTTCTTCTGCTGCGAGCCGTCCGACGGACAGTACTCGGCGGAGATGTTCAAGTAGGTGCCGGCCTCGGCCTTGTGATCCTCCTCGGCGATGCGGATGGCGCTGATCATGTTCTTCGCCTCCGTCATCTTCGAGTTGAGGATCAGCTTCCGGTAGCCGACCACCGCGAGCACCGCGAGGATGCCCACGATGACGACGACGACACCGAGCTCGATGAGCGTGAACCCACGCTCGGAGCCGACTCGCTTGCGACCGCTTCGCGTCATCGTCGAACGGCCATCAAGCAGCTCACGTGCCATCGCCGAACCTCCCGCGCGTCCAACGGCTCATCGTAACGCGCAGCCCTGGATTTCAGGCAAACGAACTGCGGCAGGTTTTTCCATCCCGTCATCCGCCCACCGTGTGGGCTGACAATTTTCGTCCGTCCGGCCGCACTACGGGCGACGAATCGCGACCGTCGCCGATGTGGGCGCGCCGCGTCGTGCTCAATGCCCGTCGGACGACGGCACCTCGACGCTGATCGGGACCTCCTCGTCCTCGTCGACCTGCATCGCGTGCTTCTGCATCCGGTAGCGCAGGCTCCGGAGCGTGATCCCCAGGAGCTTCGCCGCGTTCGTCCGCACACCGCCCGACCGCTCGAGCGCCTGGAGGATGAACCGCCGTTCGACCTCGCCGAGCACCTCGTCGATGTTGCACCCCTCGTCGGGCAGCTCGCCGGCGAGCGACGCGGTCGGACGCGCGGCGCTCCCGGCGACCTCGTGGGGCAGATCGCCGAGGCCGAGGAGCGGACCGGCGGCGAGGGCCACCGCGCGCTCGACGATGTTCTCGAGCTCGCGCACGTTGCCGGGGAAGTCGTAGGCGTCGAGCGCGCGGAGCGCGTCCGGCGAGAAGCCGCGCATCGCCTTGTCGTGCTCGCGCGAGCAGCGCTCGAGGAAGTGCCGCGCGAGCTCGGGCACGTCCTCGCGGCGCTCGCGGAGCGGGGGTACCGGGATGCGGATGACGTTGAGCCGGTAGTAGAGGTCCTGGCGGAACTTGCCCGCCTTCACGTCTTCCTCGACGTGCCGGTTCGTCGCCGCGAGGACGCGGACGTCGACGCTCGTCTCCTCGCTCTCGCCGACGCCGCGCACCTTGCGCTCCTGGAGCACGCGGAGGAGCTTCACCTGGATCGCGAGCGGGAGCTCGCCGACCTCGTCGAGCAGGACCGTTCCGCCGTCGGCCTTGCGGAAGATGCCGAGGCTCCGCGAGGTCGCGCCGGTGAACGCGCCCTTCTCGTGACCGAAGAGCTCGCTCTCGACGAGCGCCTCGGGGATCGCGCCGCAGTTCACGACCAGGAACGGCTTGTCCTTCCGGTCCGAGAAGTCGTGCACCGCGCGGGCGATGCGCTCCTTGCCCGTGCCGCTCTCTCCGGTGATGAGCACCGTGCTCCGGCCCGACGCGATGCGCCGCACCAGGTCGAGGATCTGCTGCATCGCGCGCGAGTGGCCGAGCAGGTCCTTCGGGCTCTGGCGGTCGACCTGCGCGCGGAGGCGCACGTTCTCGGTGACGAGCGCCCGCTTCTCGAACGCCTTGGCGACGAGCGCGCGGAGCTCGGAGGTCGCGAACGGCTTCGTGACGAAGTCGTAGGCGCCGCGCTTCATCGCCTCGACCGCCGTCTCCAGCGCGCCGTGCGCGGTCATGACGATGACCTCGGTGCCCTCGCTGCGCTGCTTCGCCAGCGGGAGCAGATCGAGGCCGGACCCGTCCGGCATCATCAGGTCCGTCAGCACCACGCCGTACGGCGTGGGCGCGTTCTGCAGCGACTCGCGCGCCGCGGCGAAGCCCGGCGATGCCGTCACGTCGTAGCCCTCCCGGCGGAAGAGGATGCTCAGCATCTCACGCAGGCCCGGTTCGTCGTCGACGACGAGGATGCTGCCCCGGGGGCTCACGCGGGGGAGGATATCGCAAACGACTCCGCGTGGGCACGTCCGCGTATGATGTCGTCGTGAGGCCGTCGCGCATCGACGTCGCGCTCGGCGTGCTCGCGGTCGCGTACGCCGTCTTCGCGCTCGTGCGAGCTCCAGCATGGACCGTCGACGACGCGCTCATCGTCGTGCGCTATGCCGACAACGCCGTCACGCACGGGCGCCTCGCGTTCAACGCCGACGGCGAGCGCGTCGAGGGCTTCACCAGCGTCGCCGCGATGGCGATCGCGGTCGCCGCGCGGGCGATCCACGTCGATCCGCTGGTCGTCCTCGACGCCGTCGGCGCGCTCTCGTACCTGGCGCTCGCGCCGCTCCTCGTGCTCGTCGCGCGCGCGCTCCGCGCCCCCGCCGGCGCGGGCGGCAGCATCGCGCTCGTCGGCGCGACGATGGGCGAGCACGCGACGCACGCCACGTCCGGCCTCGAGACCGAGCTCTTCGTCGCCGTGACCCTCGCCACCGTGCTCGCGTTCGTGCGCGCGCTCCGGCGGCCGCGGAGCTCCCTCGTCCCGCTCGCCGCCGCGTGCACCGTCGCGGCGCTCGTGCGCCCCGAGGGCCTGGTGAGCGGGCTGTTCGTGGTGCTCGTGCTCGCACGCCGGCGCTTCGATCGCCGCGCGCTCGGCGGCGTCGCGCGCGCCCTCGTCGCGCCTCTCGCGCTCGTGCTCGCCCTGCGGCTCGCGTACTTCGGCGACGTGCTGCCGAACACGTTCTACGCGAAGAGCGGCACGTGGAACGCCGAGCACCTGCGGAGCCTCGGGGCGCTCGTGCTGTCCGCCTTCGGGGCGCCGCTCGGCGTCGCGGCGATCGTCGCCGTCCTCGCGGCGCTGTCCGGGCGGCGCGTGCGCCTGCCCGGGCCGACGTCGCGGATCGTCGTGCTGGCGTGCCTCGGCGCGCTCGCGCTCGAGGCGCTCGGCTATGCGCGCTCGCTCCCGGTCATGGACTACGGGCGTCGCTTCGCGTTCCACGGGCTCGCGTACGTGCTCGTGCCGGCGGTCGCCCTGCTCGGCTGCTCCCTGCGCGCCGCGCGCGGGCTCGCCGCCGGCCCGGCGCTGCTCGCGCTGGGGCTCGCCGCCGGCGCCTCGCAGGGGATCGATCGCGCGCGCATCGAGAACGACCGGAGCCGCGAATACGAGCGGACGCTCCGCACGGTCTACGTGCCCGCGGCGGAGTGGATCCGCGCGCACACGAAGGAGGACGCGACGGTCGCGGTGTACCCCGACGCCGGCGTCGTCCCGCTCGTCAGCGAGCGCCGCGCGATCGACTTCGGGCGGCTCAACGATCGCTTCCTCGCGCGGGCGAGGTCCGACGCCGAGGTGGTGCGCTACTTCTTCGACCGCGCGCCCGACGTGCTCGTGGTGAGCGAGCCGCAGCCGGGCACGCTGTACGACTCCGGCGCGGATGCGATCGTCGCCGCGCCGGCGTTCGCCGAGCGCTACGTGCTCGCGGGGCGCTTCGCGTCGTCGTGGCGGAGCGCGGTCCGCGTCTACACGAGGGTGCGGTGACGCGATCGAGGCCGCTCGCGATCGCGGCGGCGACGCTGGCCGGCGTCGCGTTCGCGCTCGTCGGGGGCGATGCGCTCGGCCTCGCGCGCCTGGGCCCCGCGCTCGATCGGGCGGCGCTCGGCGCGCTCGTCTCGGCAGC
>JBDHVD010000285.1:0-11200 GCA_039809525.1 Labilithrix sp.
CCCGACGGAACGGACTTCCACGCCGATCCGTCCCAGCGGAGGATCGTCCCGCCCGATCCGACGGCCCAGACGTCGGCCGCGCCGGTGCCCGAGATCGCGGTGAGCCCGTAGCGTCGATCGAGCGGCGAAGGCACGGGACAGAAGTCGGCCTGCTCGCACGACAGGACCTCCGACACGCACTTCGGATCGCCCGCTTCGCAGGGCGTCGCGGCGTCCCCCGCGTCCTCGACCGCCACCCCGGCATCGGGCGGCTGGAGGACGGCGGAGGCGTCCTTGTCGCGGACGTCTCCCGTCTCGGTGCTCGCGCAGCTCGCGACCGACGAGGCGGAGAGCGCGGCCAGCGGCACCGCGAGCAGGACCACCATGATCCTCGAGCGCGTCACTTGATCACCTTGTCCTTGCACGGCTCGACGAGGCACTTGCCCTCGACGCAGGGCTGTCCCGAGGCGAGGTCGCACGAGGCGCCGCATGCGCCGCAGTGCGAGGGATGCACGCGGAGATCGGTCTCGCAGCCGTCGGTCGGATCGCCGTTGCAGTCGCCGAAGCCCTCGGCGCAGACGACCTCGCAGATGCCCTTCTTGCACGCGCGCTGCTGGCGCGGCCCGGCGACCGGACAGGCGAGGCCGCACCCTCCGCAGTGATCGGGATCGTTCAGCGTGTCCGCGCAGCCGCCGAACGGGCACGTGACCTTCCCGCTCGTCTCGCACTTCGGCCGGCACTCGAACCCGAAGGCCTCGTTGCGGCACTCCTCGTTCGGCTTGCAGACGTTCCCGCACGCGCCGCAATTGTTCGGCTCGTTCAGCGGCGTCTCGCAGCCGTTCGACGCGCACCCGAGACCGAGGTCGCCGTTGCAGTCCGCCCAGCCGAACTGACACTTCAGCTGCTCGCACTTCTTGCCGTTGCACCCGTAGTCGGCGTTCGCCGGCATCGGATTGCAGGGCGTCTTCGGCGGCTCGCAGGCCTTGCCGCACGCGGAGCAGTGCAGATCGTTCGTCGCGACGTCGACGCAGAAGCCGTCGCAGTCCTCGAGCCCTGGCGCGCACCCGCACTGGCCGTCGATGCAGCGCTTGCCGGCGGCGCACGCGTTCCCGCACGCGCCGCAGTTCTGCGGATCGGAGAAGACGTCGATCTCGCAGCCGTCGTCGAGGAGGCCGTTGCAGTTCACGAACTTCGTCGGCGCCTCGCTGTCGGGGAAGACGTAGCGCGGGAGGCTCAGGCACTCGAGCGCGCACGCGCCCTCCACGCAGCGCGAGGTCATGTGGATCGGCTCGAACGTGAGGCACTCCTTCCCGCACGCGCCGCAGTGCTTCGGGTCGCGCCGGAGATCGACCGCGCACTTGTACGTCGGCCCGTAGTCCGAAGGGCACGTCGTGAGGTTGGCGGGGCACGTCGTGGCCACGCACATCCCGGCGTCGGCGTCCTCGCCGCCGCTCGCCTCGACCGACGCGTCGCCGTTCGACGTGGCGCCGGGCTTCGAGGGGACGTCACCGAGCCACGCGTCGTCCTCCGAGCAGCTCCAGAGCGCCGCGACCGCGGCGAGCACCGCGAGCGTGCGCGCTCGCTTCTTCGTCGTGTGCCGATCCATGGTCACTTCCGTTCGGCCGACTCGGCCGCGAGCACGGCGCGAATGCGCTTCGCATGGACGGTGTTCGGATAGCGGGCGAGGAGCTCGTCGCCGAGCGCGACGGCGCGCGCGCGATCGCCCTTCGCGAGGAGGACGCGCACGTGGAGGAAACCTGCCTCCGGCTTCAGCGATCCGGACGGGAACTCGACGTCGTAGTCCGCGAGCGCGCGCTCGGCATCGGCCGTCGCGCCCGCGCGCAGGCCCTGCTTCACCGCATCGAGGAGCTCGACCTCGCGCTGCAGCGACGCGCCCGAGATCGGCGCGGGCTCGCGGTTCGCGGCGGGCGCCTGCGCGGTCGCCGCCGGCGCGCGACGCTCGCGCGGCTGCAGGGACGGCGGCGGCGCGTTCGGCAGCGCGTCGGGCGTCGTCACCGGGACGGCGACGTGCGCGAGCGGCGGCTCCGCGCGCTTCTCGAGCGGCGCCTCCGTCGCGATCGGCGCGATCGTCGCGACCGGGCGCGCGGGCGCATCCGTCTCGCCCGCTCCTTCGACCGGCAGCCTCGTCGCGACGAGGAGCGTGGCAGCGGCCCCGAGCGCGACCATCGTGAGCCATCGCGGGCGCAACAGGCGCGCGAGGATCGACGTGGACACCGCCGCGCCGGCCGTGGCCGTGGGCATCAGGGCGACCGCGGCGATCACCCGGCGCGCGTAGTCGGTCGGCGGACGGTCCTCGCGTCCGGCCTGGAGGAGCGCACGGTCGAACGCGGTCCCCTCTTCGATGAGGCGCTTCGGCTCGATCATGTGCCCCTCGCCTGAAGGCGGCGCGTCGCCTTCTGGAACTGCTCGCGCGCGCGGCGCAACCTCGACGACACGGTGCCGATCGGAATGTCGAGCACCGCCGCGATCTCCGGCATCGTCATCTCCTCGAGCTCGTAGAGGACCAGCACCGTGCGCATCTCCTCGGGCAGCGTGGCGAGCGCGCGGTCGAGCAGCGCGAGCGCCTCGCGCCGCTCGAGGATCGCCTCCGACGACGGGCTCACCGCCTCGAAGGTGTCCACGTCGACCTCCACGGCGCGGCGCATGAACGATCGCCGCGATCGATGGCGATGCGACGCGACGCGCACCGCGATGGCGAACAGGAAGCGCTTCTCCTGCCCCGGGAAGATCTGATCGAGCTTCTTCACCGCGGTGATGAAGACCTCCTGCCCGGCGTCCTCGGCGTCCGCGGGGGACAGGCCGAGGCGGCGCAGGAAGCTCCACACCCCGTCGAGGTGGGCCTGGATCAGCGCGATCTTGCGCTGCTCGAGGACGGACGCCGGCGTGACGGCTTCCGCCGTCGACGAGAGAGGCGCCTCTTCGAGCGCGATGGGCGAGGACGCAATCACCTGAGCCCCCAATGCCAGGACGGGCCCGAAACGATCCAAATTTCTTCGCGGCGTCAGGGAAAGGCGAAGGAAATGGCAGCATTCACCGCCGGGGCGGCGGCCGGCGTGCGCCAGACGGTGACGTCCGGACCTAGGAAGAACCTGGTACGGACGAGCGGCACGGCCACCCCGCCCTCGAGCTCCAGGGTCACCGACGGGCCGATCCCGAGCGTCGCGTGCGCGGTCGCATGGGGAGCGAGCCAGGCGCGGTCCTGGATCTGCGCGTCGACCACGCCCTCGCTCGCGGCTCGGCGCACGCCCGCCTGGAACGCGCCGCACGCGCCGAAGAAGAACGAGCGCACCACGCGCACGTCGAACGGACACAGCCGGATCGCGCCGGCGAGCACGGAGTAGCGCTGCGAGCCCGCGGCCGCGTCGTCCTCCGTCGTCGCGCCGTCGAGCGACACGCGGAGCGTGCTCCGCCCGCGCGGTGACGGCGCGATTGCCGCCTCGCCGAACACGCGCGCGAGCGGCGCGACCGAGGGCCCGATGCCGCCGAGGAGCCCGAGGCCCGCGCCTCCGCCGAAGCGCACCGACGGAGCGCGAGGCGTGACGTCGACGCTTCGTTGCTCCGGCACGGCGACCGGCCGCGGCTCGGTCGGGCGCGGCGTGACGGGCGCGGGCGCAACCGCGGGCGAAGAGGTCGCGTCGGGATCGAGGTACAGCGCGACGACGAGGGCGAGCGCGTTCGCGACCTCGGCGCAGGTCGCGCTCTCGACCGCGCGCTCCTGCCGCGCGCCGTCCGGCTCGCGGATGTCGAGGCGCCCGCGGACCGCGGCGCCGGGCGATCCCTCGATCCGGATCGCGACGGTGACCGCGCTCTCGTCCGCCCGCGCGAGCCGCGTCCGCTCGGTGCGCGCGCGGACGGCGCTCACGAAGTCGCTCGCGCCGGGGCATCCCTCCGGCGCGGCGACGTAGTCGAGATGGAACGGCGACTCGCCCGACTCGGCGCGCGCCGCCCGGGGCGCGCATACGAGGGCGCACGCAAGCAGGAGAGCGCGTCGCGCCGCCCGGACCATGGAGGTCCGAGACTAACGCACTCCTTTTGCCTTCATTGGCAGTAGGTCGTCGCGGAGATCCGGAGCTGCCCGCCGTCTTGCATGGCCGTCGCGCAGCTCTTGGGACAGACCACGAAGCGCGACGGCGGCCCGGCGTCGCCGGGATCGGCGTAGTACCAACCGTCCCCGCTTTCGCACTCCTCGCCGGTCTTCACGTACGGGCCGTAGTCGTCGGGGGTGCCCGGGACCCAGACCTCGATCCTGACCTTCGTCGGATCCCAGTTCGCCGGCAGAAGCCGCGGATCGTCGTTGTTCACCGGCGGAGGCGGCACGAAGTATTCACACGCCTCCTCCGTCGGCTCGGGCTTCCACGTGTACCAGAACCCGTCGGCCTCGTCGCATGGCGCCGAAGGAGCTCCGTCCATGCCCGCATCGGCGTCCGCCGAGCTCGCGCTCGACTGATTGCCTTCGGAAGCGCCGAGGCTGGTGGTCCGCGCGACGCACGCGACGAGGCCGATCGATGCCGCAACGACGAGGAACGCTCGCGGGGTCATGGCGGATGGGTGCGCGGACGAGCGCGAGGCCATCACTCTTTCTCCGCCGCGCTAATCGCAGGGGTGGTGTGCCGACAGCCGCAGGAGGGCGCCTGCTTGCACCGACGCGCAGCTCTTCGGACACAGCCCGAAGCGCGTCGGCGGCGCCGCGTCCGTGAAGTCGACGTAGAACCAGCCGTCCAGGCCCTCGCAGTCTTCGCTCGTGCGCTTGAAGTAGCCCTGGTCCCCCCACTCGTTCGGCACGAACACGTCCACGACGACGGCGTTCGTGTTCCAGGTGGCCGGCGAGAGGCGAGGGTCGTCGTTCTGGGGCGGATCGGTCGGCGGCAGGAGGTACACGCAGGGGACCTCCGTCGGCTCGGGGATCCAGGTGTAGCCCTGAGCTTCGCACTTCAGACCGCCACTCTCGGTGGGCTGGCTCGGCGCGTTGCCCGCCTCGCCGGCATCCTCCTCGTCCGCGCTCACGCCCGCACGGGTGGTGTCCGCCTCGCCGAGGCTGGTGGTCCGCGCGACGCACGCGACGAGGCCGATCGATGCCGCAACGACGAGGAACGCTCGCGGGGTCATGGCGGATGGGTGCGCGGACGAGCGCGAGGCCATCACTCTTTCTCCGGAGCGCGTACGACCCCTTCGATCCCGCCGCGCAGCGGGCTGTCGGGATAGCGATCGACGAACGCGCGCGCCAGCGCGGCCGCGCGTGCAGGATCGCCTTCCTCGCGGACGAGCCGCACCTCGAGGGCGTCGCGCTCCTGCGCGAGCTGGCTCTGCGGAAACCGGGCGCGCGCCTCCTCGATCTTCGCGCGCGCACCGCGCGTGTCGCCTCGACCGAGCGCCACGCGCGCGTCGCGGAGCAAGGACGCGTCCTCTTGAAGCGTGCCAGATGCGGCATGCTTCGCCGGCAAACCCGCGGCGGGCCGGACCTTCGCTCGCGGGACGGGCGGCGCGCTCGTCAGCGGCGGCGCCTCCGTGGTCGGGATCGCCTCGGGCGTCGTCGCGACGACCGACGGCGGTGAGGGCGGGGCCGGCTGCGTGACCGCAGGCAGCGGTGCCGCCACCGGCCCGCGCGAAGAGCGCGTCACGACGACGGCGGTCGTCGCCGTCGCGAGCAGCGCGCCGCCGACGACGACGAGCTTCGCCTTCGTCAGCGTCGCGGCGACGGCGGACGTCTTCACGCCGGTGCCCGCGGCGCCCTTCGTCGCGGAGAGCGAGGCCGACGCCGCGCTCGAGGCCGCGGCGGCCGCGATCGCGGCCCACACCCGATCGCGCGCCCCGTCGTGCTCGCGCCGGGCCCGCCCGGCGGCGAGCAGCGTGCGACCGAGCTCGGAGGTCTCGCCGTCCGCCAGCAAACGTCGCGGCTCGTTCACTTTCCACCTCCTGCGAACCGCTCGCGCGCTTCGAGCCGAGCGGTCGCGCGCTTGAATGCCTCGCGCGCCAGGCGGAGCCGCGAGTACACCGTGCCGAGGGGGATCGCGCACAGCTGCGCGATCTCCTCGCACGCGCATCCCTCGAGCTCGAAGAGCGTGAACACGGCGCGCTGCTCGATCGGCAGCGTGTCGAGGATCGCGTCGAGCAGCGCTTCGGCCTCGCGCCGCTCGTAGGCGTCGTCGACGCACACGACGTCGGCATCGTCGACGGGCATGGTCTCGGGATCGGTCGGGAGCTCGCGACGCACGTGCGCACGCCGCCGGCGAGCCTGAGCGACGTGGATGCAGATGCCGTAGATCCACGTCGTCAGCCGCGAGCGTCCCTCGAACTCCGCGAGCTTGGCGTGCACGATGACGAACACGTCCTGCACGCCGTCCTCGACGTCGGCCTCGCCGAGGCCCAGATGCCGCAGCGAGCGCCAGACGAAGCCGAAGTGCTCGCGGTAGACGTCCTCGACGCGCAGCCCGCCCGTCCCCTCCACGGCTGGAGCGGATCCCGCAGGGGCGAGGGCGAGCTCGGTCATCGCATGGCGTGAGTGCGCGCCGGCCGTCACCGCCATCACTCGAAATCGACGAGGGCGCCGATTCCCGTCGCCCCCGCGACGACCGGCGGATCGTAGACCACGCCCACCTGGTCGATGGCGAACCGCTCGCGCACGAAGGGGACGACCGCACCGGCCTCGACGAACACGGCGAGAGGCCCGGCGACCCTCGCGCGCGCGCGGCCGAGGAGCGTCCCGGCGAACAGCGGGCGCGCGCGCTCCTCCGATCGCGCGAAGCCTTCGGCCCTCCCAGCGAGGCGCATGGCCTCGACGCGGCCGCAAAGCGCGAGCATCACCGAGCGCCCCACCGGCTCTCGCCGGCATCCTTCGAGGCCGCCGCCGAGGACGGACACGCGGACCGTCCCGTCGCCGACCGACTGGGTGCGCGGAGGGAGCGCGAGCCCGGTGATCCCCAGCGACCAGCGTTCGTCACCGAAGACGAGCGCCCCGCCGGCGCGTACCCCCGCGGCCGTCGGGCTCGCGAGGCCGAAGACGAGCGCGCCGCTCGCGGAGACCTCGGCGGACGATGCACGGCGTGCGCGCGGCGGCGGCGGCGCGGGCGCGTCGTCGGCCTCGGGCGCGGAGGCGGCCGCGACGCGAGGCGCGCTCGCCGGCGCGGGGGCAGGCGCGAGATCGAGCGCGAGCCTGACCGCGAGCGCGGTCGCGTCCGCGAGCCCGTCGCACGAGGGCCCGTCGTCGGTGAACGAGCGCCGGCTGCCGTCGGGCATCCGGACCGAAGACCGAAGGCCCGCGTCGCTCCTCTCGAAGCGAACCTCGATCGATCGCGTTCCGAGGTCGGGGAGATCGCCGGCCTCGCGCATGCGCTTCGCGAACGCCGCCGCGTCGGGGCACGCGTCGGCTCCCTCTGCCCGCTCGACGTGCACCTCGGCGTGCACCTCGCGCTCGCATGCCGAAGCCGTCGCGCACGCGACCGCGATGCGTAATCCCCAGCGGCGCACGGCGGATTGCTAGCACACGCTAGGGGATGCACGCACGGGCGAGCAGCACGCTCACGCCGTCGTCGGCAACGGCGAGGTCACGCCGACCGTCGCCGTCGAAGTCGCCGCTCGTGATGTGGAACGCGGCGCTCGCGATCGGGTACCTCACGGCTGGCCCGAAGCCGGGCCCGCGATTGAAGAACACGCGGACGTCGGCGGCTCCCAGGCTCGCGACGGCGAGATCGGGCCGCCCGTCGCCGTCCAGATCCTCGGCGAGGAGCGCGTGGGGAGACGGTCCAGCTTTCATCGTGACGGCGGGGAGGAAGGTGCCGCCGCCTTTTCCGATCAGCAAGCTCACGTCGTCGCTGGCTTCGTTCGCGATCGCGAGGTCCAGCTTGCCGTCGCCGTCGACGTCGGCGACGGTGACCGCGCGCGGTGCCCGGCCGACCGCGTGATCGACGGCGGCCTTGAACGTGCCGTTCCCGTTGCCCAGGAGGACTCTGACGACGTCGGTCGAATGACTCGCGACGGCGATGTCGCTCTTCCCGTCACCGTCGAGGTCCGCGATGGCGATGGCGACGGCATCGGTCCCCTCCACGTAGGGAACCGGTGTCTGAAACGTGCCATCCCCGTTTCCGAGGAGGACCATCACGTGGGTGCCGTTGCCCACCGCGAGATCGACCTTGCCGTCGCCGTCGAAGTCGCCACCCGCGATCGACGTCGAATCGCCTCCGACGGGTTGATGGAGCGTCGTCGGAAACGCGCCCTTCCCGTTGCCGAGAAACACGGTGACGTCGAACCCGGGCACCGCGAGGTCGAGCGCACCGTCGCCGTTGAAGTCGGCGCGCGTGATCGCATCGGCGCTCAGGGGCGCGCTGCTCGGCCCCTGGAACGTACCGTCGCCCTTGCCGATGAGGACGACCGCGAAGTCGTTCGTCCCTTGGGCTGCGGCGACGTCCGTCTTCCCGTCGCCGTCGAAGTCGCCGGTCGCGAGCGACCGCGGCCTGCCGGCGAAGTACTTCGGGATCGCGAGGAAGGTCCCGTCGCCCTTCCCCGGCATCAACGTGAGACCGTTGCCGAGCACGTCGGCGACGACGAGATCCGTCTTGCCGTCGCCGTCGAAGTCAGTGCTGGTCACCGCCGCTCCTCCTCGGTAGCGGGAGACGGGCCCGAACGTGCCGTCGCCGTTGCCGCGCAGGACGACGACCTCGCTACCGCCCGACGCGAGATCCGTCTTGCCGTCGCCGTCGAAGTCGCCGCTCGCGAGCGATTCCGTTCCGAGCACGGCGCGTGTCAGTCCATCCTGGAACGTACCGTCGCCGTTTCCGAGCAGCACGGTGATCACGCTGTCGTACGTGCTCGCCACGGCGAGATCGCGCTTGCCGTCGCCGTTGAAGTCTCCGGCGATGACGGACGACGGATCGCGAGAGACCGCGCGGTCGATCGGGGCCTGGAACGAGCCGTCCCCGTTCCCGAGCAACACGCTGACCCGGTCGGCCCCGGTGGTCGCCACCGCGAGATCGGCCTTGCCGTCGCCGTCGAAGTCCGCGCTCGCGATCGAGGTCGGGCCCGCGCCGACCGCCACGTCGACGGCAGCCTCGAAGGTGCCGTCTCCATTTCCGAGGAGGACGCTCACGCTGCTGCCGTTGACGTTCGCGACCGCCAAGTCGGCTTTACCGTCCGCGTCGAGGTCGGCGACGGTCACCGCGCTCGGTCCCGAACCGGCGCCGTACGCAACGGCGGTGCCGAGGGTGCCGTCGCCCTTTCCCAGGAGCACGCTGACGCTGGCGCTTCCGAGGTTTGCGACGACCACGTCGAGCTTCGCGTCGCCGTCGAAGTCGCCGACTGCGACCGACGAAGGATTGGCTCCGACAGGGTAGTGCACCGACGCTTCGAAGGTGCCGTTGCCTCGTCCGAGCAGCACGCCGACGCTGTTGCCGTCGCGGTGGGCGACGACGAAGTCTCGCTTTCCGTCGCCGTCGAAGTCACCGGGAGCGATCGAGGCGGGCCAAGCGCCCGTCGTCACCTGGGGAAGAGTCCCGAGCACGAGCGTCCCCGTGCACATCCAGTGCGGCGTCACGGCGTTCGAGGGGACCGAGGGAGCGCCGACGCCGATGGCATTGTTCGCCGTGACGGTGAACGTGTAGCTCGTGCCGTTCGTCAAGCCGGTCAGCGTCGCGGTCCGTTCGCTCGTCGTCGTCGCGAAACCGCCGGGAGAGGAGGTCACGGTGTAATGGACGATGGGCTCGCCACCGTCGTCTTGCGGAGGCGTCCACGCCACCGTCGCGCGTCCGTCCCCCGCCGACGCCACCACATCGACCGGTGCGCCGGGCACCGTCTTGGCGCCACCATCCACGCCGGCTTCGACGCAGACGTCGCTCGCGCAGTGCGAGCCTGCATCGGCGCTCGCGCCGAGCGTGTCGTCACCGCACGCGCCGAGTGCGGCCATGCACACCGCGGCACCGAAGACACCGATCGCGAGGCGTCGCGCCGTCATGACTGAGCTCGTCCTTGTTCGGGGCCTACCGGATGCGCCGCGCGTCGGCGTCGATGCACGGGCGGCCATCAATCGTGGAATCCGTGATTATTGTGGGGTACGACGAGGGCGCTCGCAATCCTTCGTTTGCGCACGGGCACGCGCGATGCTTCGTGTTACCCCGGAGGCGAGAACCATGCTGCGACTCAAACGCGCGTACGAAGCACCCGCGAGGAACGACGGCCATCGCGTGCTCGTCGATCGGCTCTGGCCACGAGGCCTGCGCAAGGACGAGGCGGAGATCGACGCCTGGCCGAAGGAGCTCGCCCCGAGCGACGCGCTCCGCAAATGGTTCGGGCACGATCCCGAGCGCTTCGCGGAGTTCCGCGAGCGCTACCGGCGCGAGCTCGAGCAACCCGAGGCACGCGAGCTCCTCGATGAGCTCGCGCGCCGCGCGGCGCGCGGGACGGTGACCCTCGTGTACGCGGCGCACGACGAGGAGCACAACAATGCGGTCGTGATCGCCGAGGCGCTCAGGGGCGGGGCGCGGACCAGTCGTCGGCCGTCGGCTTCCACGTCGGGTCGGGATCGTAGAGCTCCATCGCGGAAGCGATCGCCGGCGTCTGCGGGCCGAGGTCCTTCTGGTACACGGTCCCGTCGTAGCCCACGATGAACGTCTGGACGCCGGTGACGCCGTACTCGGCGGGCCACGCGACGAGCCCGAAGCCGCCGATCATCGCGCCGCCGACGACGTAGTCGAGCCGGCCGAGGCGCGCGGACGGCCCCTGCCCCGTCAGGATGCGGAAGTAGTAGCCGTGGAAGGGCTCGTGCTGCGCGTAGCCCTGCTCGAGCGCGCGCGCGACCACCGGTCCGACGGGGCCGCCCCACGAGCCGTCGGCGTTCTGCCAGGCGAGCCCGTCGTGCTTGCCGGGTGTGCTGACGATCCGCTGCGCGTACTGGTGCACGCCGGAGTCGTCGTGGATCTGCGACGCGTACTCCTTCTGCGCCGCGACGTAGCCGCGGCAGATCGCGAGGACGTCGAGCTCGTTGTCGCCGATGCGCCGCGCGAGGATCTCCGCGCGGCCCGCGCGCGCGTCGAAGTACCACTTGCCGTCGGCGTCCTTCACCAGCGGGATCGGCAGCGGCCACGTCGTGTCACCGACCGCGAGCGTCGCGCGCGAGGGATCGCGCGGATCGCGCTGGATGTCCGTCCGCTCGCGGGCCTTCGCGACGAACGCCTCCGCGCGCTGGCGGTCCTGGACGGGATCGGCGGAGGTGACG
>JBDHVD010000286.1:0-11195 GCA_039809525.1 Labilithrix sp.
CGACTCCGATCGCCTCGCCGAGGCGCTCTACGAGTCGGCGACGACGCGCTACGAGAAGAAGGACTACGAGGGCGCGCGCGAGCTGCTCGACGAGCTCAAGGGCCTGAAGGCGCACCATCGCTACGAGGACGAGGCGAACATCCTCGACGCGTACATCGATCTCGCGCTCTGCCGCTTCCCCGAGGCGGACAAGAAGCTGACCGGGTTCCTCCGGTCGTACGAGCCGGTGCGCGACGCCGCGCGGCGCCTCGGCCAGAGCGATCGGGGCATGCGCGTGCTCCTGTCGGCCGCGCGCGCGGGCGCCGATGCGGGCGGCGCGGACGCGGCCGGCGTCTCGGTCACGCCCGACCAGCTCCGCGCGGTCGCCGCGCTCGTGCGCGTCGATCCGCTCTACGGCGAGATCGCGCGAAAGCGCGCGGTGCTCGATCGCGAGTCGAGCGGCCTCCGCCTCGCCGCGTCCTCGATCGGTGACATGCAGCGGAGCCTCGCCACGACCGGCGGCGTTCGTCCCGCGGTCGAGGACAAGGGCGATCCGTTCGAGAAGGCGCAGGACGCGCGCGCGGCGCTCGACGGCGTCCGCCGCCAGCTCGACGACGCGGAGCAGGCGCGCGCCCCCGCCGATCGCATCGCGCCGCTCCGCAAGGAGCTCGCGGAGCTCGAGGCGCGCCTCGCGGGCGGCTCGCCCGCGGCGAGCGAGGCGGCCGGCGGCGACGCGAGGGGCGGCGCCGATCTCCCCGATCTCCTCCGCGCGGACGCGGCCCAGGCCACGGCGCTCGCGCGCGACCTCGACGGCGTGCGCGGCGAGCTCGTCCTCGCGGAGACCGCGCTCGCGAAGGACGCGCTCCGACGGCTCGATCTCCGCCTCTCGCGCCTGCTCCGCCGCGCGCGGCTCGGGCGCATCGAGTCGGTGCTGGGAAAGAAGCGCGCGCTCGAGGTCGAGATCGAGGCGATCAACGCGGGCTTCCTGCCGAAGGACGCGCTCGACTCGCTCGATGCCGGACGTTACCTGCGCGACAACGAGGAGTACTGGCCGTTCGAGGGCGACGACTGGCCCGACGAGTTCGTCGGGAGCGAGGGGCTGCGATGAACGCGAGGTGGGGGACGGGGATCGCGATCGCCGCGCTCGCGATCGCATGCGGGGGCAAGAGCAAGCCGCCGATGACGGCGGACACGGCGTCGAGCGAGTCCGACGGCGGCGCCGAGACAGACTGGTCGGGCTACGGCAGCGACGGCGGCGGCGGCACCGCCGAGGGCGCGGACGGCGGCGCGGGCGGGACGGCGGCGTCGGGAGAGGCGAGCGCGGGCGGCAGCGAGGAGAGCGCACGCGCGCTGCTCCAGCAGTTCATCGATCCGAGCGCCGATCACGTGTCGCTCTCGAGGTCGCTGCGTCCCACGAGCGCCGACTACAAGACGATGTTCGACGCGCAGACCGCGTCGAAGGTCGAAGCCGCGCAGGCGAAGGACTGGGACGCCGGCAAGATGGTGATCAAGCCGAAGGACGCGAAGCAGCGCGAGATCAAGCTCTGGTCCGCGACCGGCGCGGAGCTCGCGTCGGGCGGCGGCAGCGCGGGCCAGTTCCCCGGCGGCTACAAGAAGATCGGCGCGCACCTCGCGCCGACGGTGACGTTCTTCGCCTTCAAGTTCATGCAGCCCGGCAAGGAGAGCGGCATGTCCTACGACGGGCTCGCGTTCGTCAACGGCCACTGGGTGATCGCGCCGAAGCCGTGGCACGCCCTCGGCGACGACGGCGGCGGCGGCGCGCCCATGTCCGGCGGCGGCAAGGGCCACCGGGGCAAGCCGCATCCCAAGAAGAAGAAGTGACGCGTCTCGCCGCGTGAGCGCGCGCTACTTCGAGGTCGCGGGCGCCGGCGTGTGCGGACCCGGCTTCGGCGCGGGCGGGATCTCGCTCGGCACCTTGTACTCGGCGATGTAGTCCTTCGGGATCTCGCCGGTCAGCGCCTTGAGGAAGGTGATGATCGACGCGACGTCGGCGTCCGAGAGCTGCTTGCCGAGCTGGTACTCGGCCATCTTCTTCACCGCCTCCTCGAGCGTCGCGATCGACCCGTCGTGGAAGTACGGCGCCGTCTTCTCGATGTTGCGGAGGCTCGGCACCTTGAAGAACATCTTGTCCGCGTCGTTCTTCGTGACGTCGTAGCGGCCGAGATCGTCCTGGTTCGGCCACGGCTTCGCGAGCCCGAGCTTCTGGAACATCGCGCCGCCCACGTACGTGCCCGCGTGGCAGGTGTTGCAGCCGGTCTCGGTGAACTTCTTGAAGCCCGCCTTCTCCGCCGCGGTGAGCGCGCTCTTGTCGCCGGCGAGGAACTTGTCCCAGCGCGACGGGGTCACGAGCTTGCGCTCGAACGCGCCGATCGCCTTGGCGAGGTTGTCCATGGTGATCGGATCGCCCTTCGCGTCCGGGTACACCTTCTTGAACTGCTCCTTGTACCACTTCACCTTGCCGAGCTCGGCGAGCACGTTCTTGTCCGACTCCATCGCCATCTCGACGGGGTTGGTGATCGGACCCTTCGCCTGCTCCTCGACCGTCGGCGCGCGGCCGTCCCAGAACTGCGCGAAGTGACCGGCGGCGTTGTAGACCGTCGGCGCGTTGCGCTTGCCGGTCTGCTTCTTGTGGCCGATCGACGTCTTGCGCTGGTCGGCGCCGTCGATGGTGAGGACGTGGCACGTGTTGCACGAGATCTCGTTCGAGGCCGACAGACGCGTCTCGTAGTAGAGCGCGCGGCCGAGCAGGATCTTGTCCTCGGTGATCGGGTTGTCCTTCGACTCCATCACCGCGGGGAGGACGCCGAACGCCGGCAGGAGCGACTCGTCGATCTGCACGTCGCCGCCGGCGGCGGCCGAGCCCTGCGGCTTCGCCGTGCCCTCCTCCGTCGTCGCCTTCGGGTTCGGCGGAGCCTTCTTCTCCTCGCAGGAGAGGGAGGCGAATGCGACGAGGACGAACGGCACGAACCGCAGGGCGCGCTGCATCATGCATCCTTTTCTAGTCCGGTTCGGCCACGTCGGGCGGCGAAAAATGCGGTCATCGCCGGGGCCGCGGCGCCGTGTATCATCGAGCGGTCGTGCGCGTGCGCCTCGGGGTCCTCGCTCTGGTCGTGAGCATCGCCGGCTCGGCGTCGTCGGCCGTGCGTGCCGCGCCGTCGACCCCGGCCCCGACCGGCGGCGCCACGGTCAAGCCGTCCGCCGAGAAGACCCTCGACGTGAAGGCCGCGCCGAAACCCGGCCGGCGCGGCGCGGGTGCGCAGGGCGGGGGTGCGTCGTCCCTCGAGGGCCCGGGCGGGCGACCGCGGTTCGGACCGAAGATCCCCGATGCGCTGAAGAAGCAGCTCGAGAAGCAGCTCGAGGCGCGCATCGATCGCGACGTCGCGCAGATCAAGACGCTGCGCACCGAGGCCATCGGCCTGCTCACCACGTTCGTCGGCGAGACGCCGAAGGAGGCGCGCGAGATGCCCGAGGCGCTCCTCCGCCTCGGCGAGCTCAAGTGGGAGCTCGAGCGCGAGCAGTTCGTCGAGCGGTTCAAGGCGTGGGAGGCGAAGCCCGTCGACCAGCGCGGTCCGACGCCGGAGCCGAACTTCCAGCCGTCGCGCGATCTCTTCGCCCGCGTGCTGAAGGACTATCCGTGGTTCTCGCAGTACGACCTCGCGCTCTACGTCGACGGCTTCCTCGCCTACGAGCAGCAGAAGCCCGACGAGGCGCTCGAGCGCTTCAATCGCATCCTGAAGGAGTTCCCGCGTTCGCGCTTCGTGCCCGACGCGCACATGGCGCGGGCCGAGGCGCTGTTCAACGGCAAGTACGACTACGCCGCGGCGCTCGCGGAGTACGAGAAGGTCCTCGCGTACAAGCAGAGCGAGCTCTACGGCCTCGCGATGTTCAAGAGCGCCTGGTGCATGTGGCGCCTCGGACGCACGGAGGAGGCGGCCAAGCGCTTCGTCAGCGTGTTCGAGATCACCGAGGCTGGTTCGGGCGCGCAGAAGGGCAACGTCACCCAGCGCAAGCAGCTCGACGAGCTCCAGAGCGAGGCCCTCCGCTACCTCGTCGAGGTCTTCACCGAGGACGAGAAGAACACCGCGCACGACGTGCACCAGTTCCTCGTGAAGATCGGCGGCGATCGCTTCGCGGGGAAGGTCGTGCGCGCGCTCGCGGTGCAGTTCTACGATCAGTCGCACTACGACCGCGGGATCGAGGCGTACGAGCTGCTCCTCAAGCTCGAGCCCGCCTCGCCGGACGCCGGGCACTGGGTCCTCGAGATCGCGCAGGGGCAGAGCGCGATGGAGGACTACCCGAAGCTCCGCGCGACGTACGAGCGCGCGGTCGTCGGGTACACCGCCGGATCGGCGTGGGCGAAGACGCAGGGCGATGCGAGCGTCGTGCAGCGCACGACCGCCGATCTCGAGAAGCAGCTCAAGGAGCACTCGCTCCAGCTCCACGCGAAGGCGCAGCGCGACAAGACGAGCCGCGCCGAGTTCGAGGGCGCCGCGGGCCTGTACGGCGTGTACCTCTCGAAGTTCGCCGGCGAGCCGGGCAGCTACCAGATCGAGTACTACCTCGCCGAGATCCAGTTCTACCACCTCGACAAGCAGACCGACGCCGCGACGCACTACATGAACGCGGCGCGATCCATCCCCAAGGATCGAGCCGAGAAGGAGCCGCTGAAGACGCTCCGTCACGACGCGATCTACAACGCGATCGCGGCGCTCGAGCGCGTGCGCTTCGCCGAGCTCGAGGCGCGGAAGAAGACGCCGGGCGCCACCTTCCAGGAGACCGAAGCGGACAAGAAGTTCGCCGAGGCCCTCGATCTGTACGCGCAGCTCTATCCGAACGACCCTGCGCTCCCCGAGCTCTTCTTCCGCCAGGGCCGGCAGTACTACGACTACGGCGTCTACGACTCGGCGGTGAAGATCTGGGGGTCGCTCCTCGAGAAGTTCCCGCGCTCGCAGTTCGCGCTCTCGGCGGGCGAGCTGATCCTCGACTCGTTCAATCGCGCGAAGAACTACGAGAACATCGAGACGTGGGCGCGTCGCCTCAAGACCGCGCCGGCGTTCGCGGGCGACGCGAACCAGAAGAAGCTCGACACGCTGATCGTCCAGGCGGTGTTCAAGCAGGGCGAGCAGAAGTCGCAGGCGGGCGATCACCTCGCGGCGGCGAAGGCCTACCTCCGCGCGGCGAAGGAGTTCCCGAAGGACGCGCGCGCCGCCCAGGCGTGCGTGAACGCGGAGCTCGAGGCGCAGAAGGCGGGCGAGCACGCGACGCTCAAGGAGGCCGCGCAGCTCGTCACGGGCAAGGACTATCGCGACAAGCCGGAGTCGCCGCAGGGCGCGTGGATCGCCGCGACCACGTTCCAGTCGATGGGCCTCTTCGCGGAGGCGGCGGAGTTCGACGAGGCGATCGCGAGCCTCTCCGATCGCGAGCACCCGCACTACCAGAAGTTCGAGCACGCGAAGGACGCCGCGTACAACGCCGTCGTGCTCCGCGTCGCGACGGGGGAGCACGACAAGGCGATCGCGAACGGCAACCGCTTCCTCGCGGCGCACGCCGGTACCGGCGAGGCCGACGAGGTCGTCTTCCAGATGGGCAAGGCGCACCAGAACGCGGGCCGGAACAAGGAGGCCGCCGACCTCTATCGGCGCTACCTCTCGCGCGCGAAGAACCAGGACCACCGCGTGCAGGGCTTCGTGCTCCTCGCGCTGGCCGCGACGAAGACCGGCGACGATCGCGCGGCCGACGAGGCGCTCCGGAGCGCGGTCGACATCGGCAAGCACCGCAAGGGCGAGCTCGGGCCCGAAGGCAAGTACGCCGCGGCGCGTGCAAGATACATGGAAGGCGAGCGCGTCCTCGCGCGCTTCGAGAAGATCCAGATCCAGGGCGACGTGAAGCAGCTCGGCAAGCGCCTCAAGGAGAAGGCCGAGCTCCTCAAGCAGGCGTCGACCATCTTCCTCGACGTCGTCTCGCTCGGAGTCGCCGAGTGGACGACCGCGGCCCTCTACCAGATCGGCCGCACGTACGAGCAGTTCGCCAAGTCGATGAAGGACGCGCCGCCGCCGTCGGGGCTCTCCGACGCGGACAAGGAGGCGTACCAGGCGCAGATCGACGAGTTCGTCGTGCCCATCGAGGAGCGCAGCCTCGATGCGTACGAGAACGGGTGGAAGAAGGCGATCGAGCTCGGCATCTACAACCAGTGGACGGAGAAGATGCGGACCGCGCTCGGCCGGCTGAACGCCGAGCTCTACCCGCCGTTCAAGGAGACCGGCTTCGAGGTGCGCCCTTCGGGCAACCTGCCGCTCCCGCCGCTCATCGACTCGCCGCGCCGCGCGGGGGAGAAGGCGACGCTCGCCACCCCCAAGAAGGACGAGCCGAAGCCCGCGCCCGCGCCGTCTTCGCCCACCGCCAAGCCCGGAGGCGCGGCGATGACGCCCGACGAGGACGCGGCCGCGCAGCTCGCGGAGGCGGAGAAGGCCGAGAAGGCCGCCGCGGCCGCGGAGAAGAAGAAGCCGGCGGCCAAGCCGAAGGCTCCCGCGAAGAAGGGGGCGAAGTGAGGCGCGCGCTCGTCCTCGCGGTCGCGCTCGCGCTCGTCGCGTGCGGGGGCGGCAAGGCGAAGGAAGGCCCGAAGGTCGCGCAGACCGGGATCCCGCCGGCGAACCCGCTGGCCGTGCAGCGCATGGTCGAGGGCGTCACCGCGGCGAAGGACCCGCGCATGCAGACGCGCGCCATCGCGCTGCTCCGCGAGGCGATCCAGATCGATCCGAACCTGTGGGAGGCGCGCTTCGACCTCGGCGTCGTGCTCGCCTCGCAGGGCGATCTCGCCAACGCGGAGGAGCAGCTGCGCGCGGCCGCGAAGACCGCGCCCGATCGCGAGGAGGTGGCCGTCGCGCTCGGCGAGGTGAGGCGCCGCCGCGGCTCGAACCGCGAGGCCGCGACCGCGCTCGAGGACTTCGTCAAGGACCACCCGAACGCGATCGAGGCGCGCACGCTGCTCGTCGCCGCGCTGCGCGACTCGGGCCAGCACGACAAGGCGATCGTGCAGGCGCGCGAGGCGCTCGTGCGCAAGCCGGGCGATGCGAGCGCGCTCGCCGAGCTCGCGCTCTGTCATCTCGGCAAGGGCGAGCGCGACACCGCGCAGCTCCTGGTGAAGCAGGCGCTCGACGTGAACCCGAAGAGCGCGGTCGCGCATCGCGTGCAGGGCCTCGTGCACCTCGCGGGCGGAGACGACGCGCTCGCGTTCCAGTCGTTCTCGAAGGCCGCGCAGGAGGACCCGCGCGACACGACCTCGCGCCTCAACATGGGCGCGGTGCTCCTTCGCGCCGGCGCGTACGGCAAGGCCGCCGAGCAGTACCGGAGCGCGCTCGCGGCGTCGCCCGACGAGCCGACCGCGCAGATCGGCCTCGCGGCGGCGCTGCGCGGTGAGTCCGAAGGGAAGAACGGCAAGCTGCTCGACGAGGCGCGCGCGCTCCTCGAGAAGGTGCTCGAGCGCGATCCACACAACATCGCCGCGCTCTTCAACATGGGCGTCCTCCAGGCCGACTCGCTCAAGAAGCCCGGCGACGCGCGTCCGTTCTTCGAGCGCTTCCTCGAGGACGCGCCGAAGGATCATCCCGCGCGCGCCGAGGCCGAGCGCCAGCTGAAGGGAGCGGGGAAGACATGAAACGGCCCATCGCCTTCGCCGTGATCGCGTTCGCGACGGCCTTCACCATCCTCTCGGCGGCGCAGCAGAAGAAGCCGGCGAGGAAGCCCGCGACGACGAAGCCCGCACCCGCGTCGGCGAGCAGCGAGGACGACGCCGCGACGCCCCTCGCCGCGCGTGAAGAGAAGCCTCAGCCGGCGGCGAAGTCGGCGGCCGATGCGGGCGTCGTCGAGCAGAAGACGCTGGACGGCGGCGCGCGCGTGTTCCGCGTCGGCGAGGTCGAGGTCGAGGGCCGGCTCAAGAGCCCGCAGATCGTCTACTTCCTCCGCCGCGTGCGCGCCGAGTTCGCCGCGGGCGATCTCGGCCATCGCACCTTCATGCGCGAGCTGTCCGAGACGCGGAACGAGCCCGAGTTCTGAGACGCGTCAGCGCGGGCAGATCTCGAGGCGGACGTCGTCGACGCGCACCGTCTTCGTCACGCTCGTCTGGTCCGGCATGTAGCCGATCCCGCACTGGACGTGCACGAGCTTCGTCGGTCCGTTCAGCGTGAAGTCGTACGTGAGCTTCGCGCCGTCGACGATCAGCGTCGCGGTCCGAGCGCCGCTCGCGACCGACGGGACCTCCACCTCGACGCGATGCCATCCCGCGCCCGTCGGAAAGAGCGGGAGGGGCTCGGCCGCGCCCGACTCGCCGCCGTCGGGGAAGACCTGGTACTCGTCGAGGCGGACGGAGTCCGGCGTGACGCCGACGAGCAAGTACGTGGATTCGGTGTCGCCCTGGTGCATCCCGATCCAGCAGCCCATCTCCACGTACGTGTCCGGCGGCGGCGCCTCGATCGCGTACGCGAGGCGGATCGACGCGTCGCCCGTGAGCGGCAGCTTGCGGTAGATGCTCGCGGCCGCGCCGCCGACGCTGGTCGCCTCGAGCGCGCCGCCGTCGACGCGAGCGAGCGAACCGCCGTCTTCGACCTCGCGCTCGAACCCCGGCGGGACCGGGCCGTTCGCGAAGTCCGTGTTCACGACGACGTCGCAACCCCGAGCGCCGTCGGCGGTGGCGGCATCACCGCCGGCATCGTTCGCCGGCGGGGACGTCTCGGCGGCGGCGTCGCTCGCCGGCGTCTCGGCCGGCGCGCCCTCGAACGAGGAGCACGCCACGGCGATCGTCGCTCCGTGCGCGAGCGCGAGCGCGGCCACGATCGAGGCGCGGAGTCGGCGCACACCTCGATAGTTTCATCGATGACCGCCGGCGCGCGACCCGAAAGCGGCTGTGCGCCCATGTAGTCTCGCTCTCGGCGGGGCTGCGCCGTCTGATACGATCGCCGGCGATGGCTGCCGTCGCGCAACCCCTCGCGCCGAACGCGCTCCGTGTCGCCGCCGTCTGGGGCACGACCGTGGTCGCGCTGAAGACCCTCGAACGTGGAGAGTCGTTCTTCCTCGGCGACGGCGAAGGCGCCGCCGTCCCGATCCCCGACGGCATCGACATGAGCGCGATGCCGCTGCGTGCGGCCGCCGGCGGATGGGAGCTCGATGCGCGCGGCAGCATCGGCGGCCTCCTCACGCTCCGCGGCCGCGCCGAGGATCCGGTGGCGATCGCGCGGGTCGGCACCCCGGTGCCGGTGATGCCCGGCGACTACGGGCTCGTGCAGTACGGTCAGTTCGCGATCTTCTTCCAGTACACCTCGAAGCCGATCGCGATGGGCACGCTGCGCGGCCCCGAGCTCCTCGCGATGCTCGCGCTGTTCTGCAGCGCGATCCTCCACATCGGGATCCTGCTGCTCGTGCGCGTGCTCCACACGCCGCCGCAGCTGCCGAAGCCGCTCGAGCTCGAGAACCCCGACGAGTTCGCGGCGCGCTTCGGGATGAAGCGCGCGCTCATCGAGCCGCCCGCGCCCGTCACCGCGCAGGGCGACGACAAGTCGGGCGGCGCGGGCGTGAAGGATCCGGGCGCGCAGGACACGAAGGCCCAGGGCGGCGGGAAGAAGATCAAGGGCGACGAGGGCAAGCTCGGTCTCAAGCAGACGGGCGACCACACGTCGATCCCCGGCGAGATCAAGCCGACGACGCAGTACGGCGGTCTCAGCGACGTGCTCGAAGGCGACACGGGCAAGGAGATCCAGAGCACGCTGAAGTCGATCAACACCGTGTCCGCGGCGCTGTCCGGCCTCAACTCGAAGGACCTCGTGCTCGGCAGCGGACCGGGCACCGGCTTGAAAGGCGCGGGCGGAGGCGGCGGCGGCACCGGCGCGGGCGTGGCGTTCGGATCGGGCACGCTCGACACCGGCTTCGGCGCGGGCAACGGCGGCGGATACGGCGCAGGCGGCGGCGGTCCGGGCGGACGCGGCGCGGGCGGCAACGGCCGTGGAGGCGCGGGCGGCGGAACCGGCACGGGCAACGGTCCCGGCGGCGGTGGCGGCGGCCCGGGCGAGGCGAAGGTCGGCGTCGGCGGCGCTTCGCAGCAGCACGGCGGTCTGAGCGCCGAGCAGATCCAGCGCGTCGTGCGCGCGCACATGGGTGCGGTGCGCGCGTGTTACGAGATCGAGGCGCAGCGCAACCCGGGGCTCAAGGGCGGCGTGACCGTGCAGTGGTCGATCGATCCTTCGGGCGGAGTGACGAGCGCATCGGTTGCCTCGACCACACTCTCGAACGCTCGCGTCGAAGGCTGCTTGGTGCGGCAGGTGAAGACTTGGAAGTTCCCGTCCGCGGATACCGCCACAGTCGTCAGCGGATTTCCCTTCAAGTTCGCGGTCGGCGGCTGAACCGTTGCGAAAGACCGCTCGTAGTGTTTTGCAACGTTCGTGAGAAAGTTTGAGCACCAACGATTGCAAAGGAGGAAATCGGCGTCGCCAAGTGGCATGATCGCGGTCTACACATTCCGGACCCGTGACGCCGATGTCGAAAGCCAATCTCCTCGCAGCCGCTGCGCTGCTCCTCGTCCTCCCCGCCTGCCCTGGTGAGAAGGCGGTTCAGGCGCAGGACAGCGCGCCCGCCGCGAAACCCGACGGCCCGAAGACCGTCAAGTTCGATCCCAAGTCGCTCCAGCGTCTGGGGATCAGGGTCGAGCCGTGCGGTCACAACGCCGCGTCGCTCGATCTCGAAGTGCCCGGCTCGCTCGAGTACAACCTCGACAAGTATGCCGAGGTCGGCACCCTCGTCGACGGACGCCTGACGAGCGTGACGGTGAAGCCCGGCGACAACGTCAAGCGCGGGCAGGTGCTCGCGACGCTCGTCGTGCCGTCGATCGCCAACGCGCAGGCCGAGTACCTCTCGGCGGAGGCGGCGGCGAAGACGGCGAAGGACAACGAGGCGCGCGAGCAAGCGCTCCTCGACAAGGGCCTGACTACCGCGCGCGAAGCGGAGCTGGCGAAGAGCGAGGCGACGAAGACGGCCGCCGAGCTGTCGGCGACGAAGGCGCGCCTCCAGGCGCTCGGCGTCGGGCAGCCCCATGCCGGCACGAACATCAGCGGCGCCGGCATGCTCTCGCTCACCGCTCCGCTCGACGGCGTCGTCGTGCGCCGCGATGCCGTCCTCGGCCGCTTCCTCCAGGCGAAGGAGACGGCGTTCGT
>JBDHVD010000287.1:0-11176 GCA_039809525.1 Labilithrix sp.
ACGGCGTCGAGGACCGAGCGCGGATCGCCGCGGACGAGGACCACGTCCCCGGCCTCGATCGCGACGTCCGTCCCGGTCCCCACTGCGATGCCGACGTCGGCCTCGGCGAGGGCCGCCGCGTCGTTGATCCCGTCGCCGACGAACGCCACCTTGCGTCCCTCGTCGCGGAGGCGCCGAACGTCGTCGCGCTTGTCCATCGGACGGCGATCGGCGAGGACCTCGTCGATGCCGACCTCGCGGGCGACGCGCTCGGCGTTCGCGCGATGATCGCCGGTGACCATGAGGACGCGGAGCCCGGCGGCGCGGAGCGCGGCGATCGTCGGCCGGCTGCTCGGCTTGATCGGATCGCTCACCACGAGGCTCCCCGCGAAGACGCCGTCGATCGCGATGCCGATGCCGCCCTCGGGGGCGGCGCCCGCGGCGACGGTGACGGCCGACTCGGCGAGCCAGCGCGGCGTGCCGACGAGCACGCGACGGCCCTCGACGGTCGCCTCGATGCCGGCGCCGGCGATCGCCTGGGAGGACGACGGCACCGGCGCCTCGAGCCCGCGCGCCTTCGCCGCCTCGAGCACGGCGCGCGCGATCGGGTGCTCGCTCCGGCTCTCGGCCGCGGCGATCAGCCGGACGAGCTCGTCCTCGGTGAACGACGGATCGACGACGTGGATGCTCGTGACCGCGGGCCGCCCCTCGGTGATCGTGCCGGTCTTGTCGAGCACCACCGTGTCGGCGGCAGCGAGGCCGTCGAGGGCGTCGGCGCGGCGGAACAGCACTCCGAGCTCGGCCGAGCGGCCGGTGGCGACCATGACCGCGGCGGGCGTCGCGAGGCCCATCGCGCACGGGCACGCGACGACGAGCACGGTGACCGCGGCGACGATCGCGGCCGTGCTCGAGTGACCGGTCGCGAGCCACGCCGCGAGGGTGATCGCGGCGATGGCGACGATCGCCGGCACGAACACCGCGGCGATGCGATCGGCGAGGGCCTGCACCGCGGGCTTGCCCGCCTGGGCCTCCTCGACCGCTCGCACGATCTGCGCGAGGAGCGAGTCGCGCGAGGGCCGCGTGGCGGTGATCGCGAGCGCGCTCGCTCCGTTCACCGTCCCGGCCGCGACGTGCGCGCCCAGCTCCTTCTCCACCGGCGCGGGCTCGCCGGTGAGCATCGACTCGTCGACCCACGAGCTGCCGTCGACCACGATGCCGTCGACCGAGATGCGCTCGCCCGGCAGGACGATCACCTCGTCGCCGACCAGCACGTCGGCGATCGGGATCTCCACCTCGCTGCCCGCCCGGCGCACGCGTGCGGTCTTCGGCGCGAGCGCGACCAGCCGCTCGATCGCGAGCGACGTGCGGCCCTTCGCGGCCGCCTCGAGGTGCTTGCCGAGCAGCACGAACGCGACGACCGAGGCCGACGCCTCGAAGTAGGTGTGCGCGGTGCCGGGCGGGAAGATCCCCGGCGCGACGAGCACCACGAGCGAGTAGACGAACGCGGCGGTGCTCCCGAGCACGACGAGCGTGCTCATGCCGGGCGACCGATGCCGGAGCTCGCCCCAGGCCTGCCGGTAGAAGCGGCGGCCCGCGTAGAGCTGGACCGGCGCGGCGAGCGCGAGCCCGCCCCAGCCCATGAAGAAGTGCACCATCGACGGCAGCCACACCTCCAGCGAGGGCAGCATCATCGGCACCATGGAGAAGAAGAGGAGGGGACCGGCGAACGCGATCGCCACCAGGACGTCGCGCCGGCTCCGCGCGTGGTCGGCGTCGCGTGCGTCGCCGGGCGGCGCCTCGGGCTTCGCCTCCTCGGCGTCGTAGCCGGCGTCCCGCACCGCCTCGGCCAGGGCATCGACGGTGACCGCGTGGGGATCGAGCTCGACCGTCGCGCGCTCCGTCGCGAGGTTGACCGTGGCCCGGGTCACCCCGGGGATCTTGGACAGCGCGCGCTCGACCCGGCCGACGCAGCTCGCGCACGTCATTCCGTGGACCTCGAGCGTCGCGGTGCGGTTCGGTGACTCTCGCAGGGGATCCATGGTCGCGCCGACGCGGCTCCGCTCGTCTTCTTACACCCGAAGGTGGCCGTCGCAAGGGCCGCACGCGCCGGGCGATTTCGTGTAATGCCCGCAGGCGAGCTGCGTCAGCGGCCCCGGAGGTTCCCATGAAACGTCGTTCCTTCCTCTTCGCCGCGATGCCGGGCGTCGTCCTCGCGGCCTGCTCCCCCGCGCCGGCGCCGGTCTCGTCCTCCCCGAGAGATCCCTCGAACCCGCACGCCTCCGAGGGGGCGGCCCCGCCGGCGGCGCCTGCGCACGAGGCCGTGTCGGAGGCGACGCGCTACGTGTGCCCGATGCACCCGGAGGTCGTATCGTCCGCGCCGGGCGTGTGTCCGAAGTGCAACATGAAGCTCGTGCCGGCCAAGGGATGAAGGCGCGTCTCGGTGCTCTGGTCGCGACCCTCGGCCTGCTCGCGGGATGCGCGTCGACGTCGGCGAAGCCCGCGATGGACGACGTCGCCCGCGAGGTCAAGGCGCGATCCGGCCATGACGTCCGCTGGGCTCACGACGCCGCGCCCGATCCCGAGGCGGAGCGCGCGGTCGATCGCCTCCTCGCGCAGGACCTCACGGTCGACGCGGCGGTGCAGGTCGCGCTGCTCGAGAACGCGATGCTCCGGGCGAAGCTCGAGGAGCTCGCGATCGCGCAGGCCGATCTCGTGCAGGCGGGGCTCTTGAAGAACCCGGTCTTCTCGATCGGACGGACGGCGTGGGAGGCGGAGCACCTCGATCCGAACCTGTTCGCGAGCGTGGAGATGGACTTCCTCGACATCCTCACGATGCCGCTCCGCAAGCGCGTGGCCGCCACCGAGCTCGAGGCGACGAAGCTCGAGGTCGGCGACGAGGTGCTCGAGCTCGCGGGCGAGGTGCGCGCGGCCTTCTACGGCGCGCAGGCCGCCGAGCAGATCGCCGCGATGCGACGCATGGTCGACGACGCGGCGCAGGCGTCCGCCGAGCTCGCGAAGCACCAGCACGAGGCCGGCAACATGAACGACCTCGCGCTCTCGAACGAGCGGGCGCTCGCGGCGCAGACCGCCCTCGAGCGGAGGCGGGCGGAGGGCGAAGCGCTGGTCGCGCGCGAGGCGCTGAACAAGAAGATGGGCGTCTGGGGACCGCGCACCGCGTGGCGGATGCCGTCTCGGCTGCCCGAGCTGCCGGCGGCGGAGTCCGGGCTCGAGCACCTCGAGGGCGCGGCGATCGCGCAGCGGCTCGACATCGGCGCGGCGCGGCGCAACGTGCAGGCGATCGGCTACGCGCTGTCGATGGCGAAGACGACGCGCTGGACGGGCGTGGTGAACGTCGCGGTCGAGGCCGGCCGCCTGCGGCACAACCGCAAGTTCTCGTTCGGCCCGAGCGTGGCCATCGAGATCCCGCTCTTCGATCAGCGTCAGGCGCAGATCGCGAAGCTCGAGGCGTACGAGCGCCAGGCGCAGAACGAGCTCCGCGCGCTCGCCGTCGACGTCCGCGCCGACGTGCGCTCGTCACGAGCGCGCGTCCTCACCGCGCGCGGCGTGGTCGAGCAGTACATCGCGGCCATCGTCCCGCTCCGCGAGCAGATCGTGAAGTTCTCGCAGCAGCAGTACGACGCGATGCTCCTCGGCGCCTATCAGCTGATCCAGGCCAAGCAGGCCGAGTTCGAGGCCTACGGACGCACCATCGAGGCGCTGCGCGACTACTGGATCGCGCGGAGCGACCTCGAACGCGCCGTCGGCGGACGGGTCGGCGCGCCGCCCCGGATCCCCACCTCGCCGATCGCGCCGGTCGCCTCTCCGCCGCCGGCCCACCACCACTGAGCTCGAGGACCGTCATGAAGCTCGTTCGATTCGTCGTCTCGCTGGCGTTCGCGTTCGTGCTCCTCCTGGCCGCGCGCTCGGCGCTCGCGCAGCCGAGGCAACCCTACGTCCCGGTGGTCACGCCCAACGGCTCGACCTTGCCCTACACGATGAAGGACGGGGTGAAGGAGTGGCGCCTCGTCGCCGAGCCGGTGAAGCGCGAGTTCGCGCCCGGGATGATCGTCAACGCGTGGGGCTACAACGGCTCGACCCCGGGCCCCACCATCGAGGCGGTCGAGGGCGATCGCGTCCGCATCTTCGTCACGAACAAGCTCCCCGAGCGCACGAGCGTGCACTGGCACGGCATCCTGTTGCCGAACGGCATGGACGGCGTCGCCGGCCTGAACCAGCCGCACATCGAGCCGGGCGAGACCTACGTCTACGAGTTCACGCTCCGGCAGAACGGCGTGTTCATGTACCACCCGCACTCGGACGAGATGGTGCAGATGGCGCTCGGGATGATGGGCTTCTTCGTCATCCACCCGAAGGTGCCGGAGGTGCCCCGCGTCGATCGGCACTTCGTGGTCATGCTCGGCGAGTGGTTCGTCGAGCCGGGCACCGCCACGCCGAACCCGAACGTGATGACCGACTTCAACCTCTTCACGTTCAACAGCCGCGTGTGGCCGGGCACCGATCCGTGGGTGGTGAAGAAGGGCGAGCGCGTGCGCTTCACCTTCGGCAACCTCACGATGGACAGCCACCCCATCCACGTCCACGGCTACCGCTTCGAGGAGGTCAGCACCGACGGCGGGCCGGTGCCGAAGAGCGCGCGCCGGCCGGAGACGACGGTGAACGTGCCGGTCGGCTCGACGCGCACCGTCGAGCTGGTCGCGGACGTCGAGGGCGACTGGGCGTTCCATTGCCACAAGTCGCACCACACGATGAACGCGATGAGCCACGACGTCCCGAACATGATCGGCGTCAAGCAGCCGCCCCAGCTCGAGGAGCGCCTGCGCGCGATCCTCCCCGGCTACATGGCGATGGGCGAGACGGGCATGGGCAACATGATGGAGATGGGACGGCCGAAGAACACGCTGCCGATGATGACCGGCGAGGGGCCCTTCGGCCCGATCGAGATGGGCGGCATGTTCACCGTGCTCAAGGTCCGCGCGGGGATCACGAGCTACGCCGATCCCGGCTGGTACCAGCACCCGGCCGGCACGGTCGCGCGTAAGATCGCGCCGTGAACCTCCCGTCGGTCGAGTCGCTCCGCTGCTTCGCCGCCGCCGCCAAGTTCCTCAACTTCCGCGCCGCCTCGCGCGCGGTCGCGCTCACGCCGGCCGCGTTCGGCCAGCGGATCAAGCAGCTCGAGGAGCAGCTCGGCGCGCAGCTGTTCGTGCGCACCACGCGGAGCGTGCGCCTTTCTCCCGCGGGGCTCGCGCTGCTCCCGGCGGCGCAGCGTGCGCTCGCGAGCATGGAGGAGTGCACGCGCGCGGTCGGGGCGACGGGCAAGCTGCCGCCGATGGACCTCGTGCTCGGCACGCGGCACGAGCTCGGGCTCTCGTGGATCCTCCCCCAGGTCGATCGACTGAAGACGCTGTTCCCGTCGATCGAGCTCCATCTCTACTTCGGCTCCGGGCCCGACCTCGTGAACCGCGTGCGCACGATGCAGATCGACTGCGCGGTCACGTCGACGCGGCTGGCCGATCCGAAGCTCGAAGGGCTGCGCCTCCACCGCGAGGACTACGTGATGGTCGCCGCGCCGTCGCTCCTCGCGAAGAACCCGCTGACGTCCCCGGAGGACGCGAAGAACCACACGCTCATCGAGATCTCCGACGACCTGCCGCTGCTCCGCTACTGGCGCGACGCGCCGAAGGGGCAGGACCTCGTGTTCGCGCGGCTCGGACGCTTCGGGACCATCGAGGCGATCCGCCAGCGCGTGCTGGCGGCGGCCGGGATCGGCGTCTTGCCCAAGTACCTCGTGCAGCACGATCTCGACGCCAGGCGGCTGAAGATCGTCTTGCCGAAGGTCGTGCCGCTGCACGACTACTTCCGGCTGGTCATCCGCGCCGACGACGCGCGGCGGAGCGTGTTCGACGCGCTCGCGAAGGCGCTGTCCGAGGTCCCGCTGTCGTGACCGCTCAGCCTTCGCGGACGCGGCGCACGAGGTAGTCGACGACGCGCTCGAAGGGATCGAAGCCGTGCTCCTCGGCGATCGAGGGGCGCAGGTTCGAGTTCGCGTTGACGTCGTAGAAGACGAGCTCGCCGTTCGACTCGAGGTACTCGATGCCGCCGACGTCGATGCCGCCGGCCTGGGCGATGCGCTTGGCGGCGGCGACCGCCGCCTCGGGGACGTCCTTGTACGCGTAGAACTCGACCGGCTTGTCCGCGGGGACGTCGCAGTGCCCCTCGCCGTCGTCCGGGTTGCACACCGGCGACGGACACAGGTTGTAGCGGCCGTGGGAGACGACGCGCATCGCGTAGAGCAGGTCGCCGCCGAGCAGCTCGACGCGGACGATCCCGCGCCCGTGATCGTGCTCGAAGTACTCCTGGAGGAGCAAGACGCCGTCGGGCTCCCAGATGCCCGGCGTCGACGTCACGTGTTCGCGCACCTCGTCGATCGACGCGAGCTTCACGATGCGGGCGCCGCTGCCGCCCTGCTCGGGCTTGAGGAGCGACGGCCAGCGCCACGATGCGTCCTTCTTCACGCGCGCGGCGAGCGCGTCGACGTCGTTGAACGCGATCGAGCGCGGCGTGCGGTAGCCGAGGCGCGCGATCGTCGCGGCCTGCGCGGTCTTCGACAGCTCGAAGGCGAACGCCTTCGCGCCGTTGATCACCGGCAGGCCCGTTCCCTCGAGCGCCTTCAGGTAGGCGAGCGCGAGGGGCACCGCCCGGACGTTGCCGCGGACGTACGCGCTCGGGCTCGCCTGGTTGAAGACCACCTTCGCGGCCGGCGGCTCGCCGGCGACGAAGGCCGCCTTCTTCAGATCGAGGACGTCGAAGGACACGCCGCGGCGCTCGAGCGCGCGGAAGAGCGGCTTCTGCCACTCCGGGTGCTCGAACAGCACCAGGACATCGGGGCTCTTCATGGAGGGAGGTCTACTTCGGATCGATCCGCATCACGCGGCCGCCGACCTTGTCGGTGAACCAGATCTTGGCGTCGGGTCCGAACGTGAAGCCCGCGAGCGAGCCGGGCGGCAGCCCCGTCTCGAGCTTGCGCACCGGCGTGCCGTCCTTCTTGAAGACGTGGAACGTGCTCGTCGCCGCGTCGGTGACGTAGAGGAGCTCGCCCTTCACCTCGATGCCGCTCGGCTTCTCGAGGACGCCCGGCGCGATCACCTCGGCCACGTCGACGCCGGTCATCACGCCGCTGCCGGCGAGCGGCTCGTTCTTGCGCGGCAGCTCGCTCTTCTTCGTGCCCGGGTTCTTCGTGTCGAGCTTCACCACGCGCGCGTTGCCGGTGTCGGCGACGTACAGCATCCCGTCCGTGGGATCGTAGACGAGGTGGCTCGGCGTGCCGTCGTCGGCGCCCTTCACCTGGCCGGCGGCGTAGCGGTAGATCTCGCCGTCCGAGTGGTCGTCGTTCCCGGGGCCGTGGTCCTTGTGGAAGTCGTACTTGTCGAGCGCCTTGTCGTACGCGTTGAACGTCCAGTAGACGTTCTTCTCGACGTGCGCGATGCCGCGACAGAACGGCGTCCCGTGCAGCATGTCGTAGTGCGAGCCGAGCGCCGTGACGCGCTTCGCGAACACCGTCAGATCGGTGGTGAACATCGCCGGGCCCATGAAGAGGTTGCCGGTGCCGTCGGTGCCGCTCGTCTGCTCCTCGCCGTTCTGCCCGTTGTCGGTGTTGCCGCAGACGCCCCAGAACGGGCTCTCGCCCATCGCCATCGCGACCGGCTTGCCCATGAAGTGCGAGGCGGCCGGATCGCGGTAGCGCTTCCACGTGCCCTCGTCGCCGTCGATGAAGCCGACGTGCGTCGAGTCGTCGCCGTAGCCGATGACCCAGAGCTGGCCCGGGTCGGCGGGGTTGAAGGCGAGGTCGACGGGCTCGGGATCGCCGAGCGACGTCTTCGCGAGGGTGTGCATCTCGGTGAGCGTGACCGACTCGGGCGTTCCGTCGCCCTTGCCGATCTCGCTGCCCGGCGCCTCGGCCGGCGTGCCGCCCGAGCTCGTGCCGTTGCCGCCGCCCGGCGTCTCGGTCGCTCCGCCGCTGCCTCCGCAGGCGGCGAGGATGCCGAGGGTCAGAGTGAGGACCCCGCTCGAGATCGACGTGCGCATGGGCAGCGGTGTAGCCTCCGGCCCTCCATCCCGCAAGGAAAAGCCAGGCGTTAGCGCGTTGACGGTGGCCCGATCGAGGGTAGAAACCAGCGCGCCGCGTCGGCTCGGAGCGACACCCGGTGACCCTCCCGGCAACGACCACGGAACCCTCGCCGTCGAAGGACCACACGTGACGCTCCAGAGCATCTACCGCCGCCCGCTCCCCGAGGAGCTCGTCGCGTTCGCCTCCGACGAGGGGCGACGCCTGTTCCGCGAGGCGCTCGCCACCGGGCACATGGAGAACTTCTTCGCGCTCGCGGAGCAGTTCCACACCCAGGCCGATCCCGCGTTCTGCGGGCTCGGCTCGCTCGTGGTGGTGCTGAACGCGCTCGCCATCGATCCCGGCCGCCTGTGGAAGGGGCCGTGGCGCTGGTTCCACGAGGAGCTGCTCGACTGCTGCTCGCCGCTCGACCGCGTGCGCGAGAAGGGGCTGTCGATGGACGAGCTCGCGTGCCTCGCGCAGTGCAACGGCGCGGACGTCCGCGTCGAGCGCGCGTCGATCGATCGCCTCCGCGAGGACGTGATCCGCGCCGCCCGCTCGCCGCGCGAGCCGATGCTGGTGGCGAGCTACTCGCGCCGCACGCTCGGCCAGACGGGCGACGGACACTTCTCGCCCGTCGGCGGCTACCACCCGGAGCGCGACCTCGTGCTCCTCCTCGACGTCGCGCGCTTCAAGTACCCGCCGCACTGGGTGCCGCTCGCGAAGCTCCACGCCGCGATGCAGCCGGTCGATCCGGAGAGCGGCGCGCCGCGCGGATGGGTGGTCCTCACGCGCCGCGCGTCGGCGTCCGCGCTCGTCTTCTCCATCTCCACCAGGAGCGGCGTCGACGATCTCGTCCGCGCGCTCACCCTCGACATGCGCCCCGCGCTCGCCGAGGCGGCCGACGCGCGCGCGGCGATCGGCGCGTTCGCGCGCGCGATCGGCGCGGCGGGCGACGTGATCGAGCTGCGCGAGGCGGAGGCGCCCGAGCACGTCCGCGCGGCGGAGTCGGTGCGCGACGCGCTCCGCGCGACCGAGACGCATCGCATCGCCGGCGACGATGCGGCCGCGGCGCTCGCGCTCGCCGCACCCGACGCGACGTGGAGCGTCGTCGGCGAGGAGGTGCGCGCCGAGCTCGCGTCGCTCCTCGAACGCGACCGCGCCGCCGCCGCGCTCGCGCCGGAGATCCGGCGCATGCGCGAGCAGCTCGAGGCGCTCGCCCGCTTCGCGTCGCGCCGCTGCTGAATCTCATCTATCCTCGCTCGCGTGCGGGCGCAGGACGGAGGCAGCTTCCGGCGGCAGTGGCTCCAGCCGATGGTCATCCTGCTCGCGATCGCGCTCTGCGCGTTCGCCGGCATCTACCTGATCGACCACCTGTTCACCGGCGCGAAGAGCGAGGGCTACAACGGCAGCGCCGTCCGTACCTACTTCGACTTCGCCGACGATCACATCACCGACGCCGTCAGCCAGCTCGGGGGCGTGATGGCCGCGGTGCTCGGCATCGTCATCACCGTGGTCAGCATCGTCGTGCAGCTCTCCGCCGAACGTTACACCGGCGTCACGAAGATGTTCTTCAAGGACCGGACGAACGTTGCGGTCCTCGCGTACTACGTCGTCGCGTGCGTGTGCGGCATCTGGCTCTCCATGTCGGTGCACAAGGAGTTCGTCCCGCGCGCCACCCTCGTCGCGATGATGAGCACGTGCAGCCTCGGCTTCGCGTTCATGGCGCCGTACTTCGCGCACGTGTTCCGCTTCCTCGAGCCGGAGAACATCATCGCGCGCATCCGTCGCGACGCGACGGTCAAGTCGAAGGAGGGCATGGCGGCCGAGGACGGCGAGCGCCGCGACGAGCGCCAGGCCGAGCTGCTCCACGCGATGGAGGAGCTCACCGACATCACGAGCAACTCGATCTCGAGCAAGGACAAGATCATCGCGAGCCGCGGCGTCGACGCGCTGAAGGACCTCGCGGTCGACTACATCCGGCGCAAGACCGCCGCGCACGTGTCGTGGTTCTCGATCGGCACCTCCATCCGCGACAACCCCGACTTCGTCGCGATGGCGCCCGAGTCGCTCGCGGACCTCGAGAAGCGCCGCACGTGGGTCGAGTGGAAGGTGATGCGCCAGCTCCTCGGCATCTACAACGAGGCGCTCCACTCGATGCGCGACATCAACTACCTGATCGCGATCGACACCCGGTACATCGGCGAGGCGGCGCTCGCGGCGAAGGACTCGGAGCTCCTCCGCCTCACGTGCTGGTTCATGAACAGCTACCTCCGCGCGGCGATCAACGCGAAGGACGTCCGCACGGCGTACAACATCCTCAACCAGTACCGCTTGCTCGTCGAGGCGATGCTCCGCGCGGGCGACGGCGCCGCGGCGACCGCCGCCGTCGGCCACATGCGCTACTACGGCCACGTCTCGTTCGCGATGAGCCTCTCGTTCGTCACCGAGACCGTGGCGTACGACGTCTGCGCGCTGGTGCAGCTCGCGCACGAGCTCGGGCGTCCCGAGGAAGAGGCGCTCCTCCGCGCGTTCCTCGATCTCGATCGCTCCGCCGACGAGCGCAGCCAGGAGCAGGCGCTCAAGGGCGTGCGCAAGGCGCAGGTGAAGCTCGCGGCCTACTACCTCACGGCGGGCGAGAAGGACAAAGCGCTCCGCATCCGGGACGACATGAAGCACGAGCCGCGCGAGCGCCTGCGCGCGATCCGCGACGAGCTCGAGCGGATCGAGTCGAAGGACTTCTGGGAGATCATCGATCGCGGCCGGAACTTCGAGTACATGACGCCCGAGCAGAAGGCGCACATGCGCGACTTCTTCTCGTTCATGTCCTCGCCACCCGACGCCGCGTCCGTCCCCCCGACGTCGGCGGCGCCGCCCGTCTCGAACGAACGCGCCGTCTGAGGCCGCCGTCGCCGTCCGCGTCGCCGCGCCGGGGTGCGCCGCCGCTCCGGGGAGCGCCGCCGCGCCGGGGGTGCGCCGCCGCGGGGGCGCGTCGCAAGCGCCCGAGAACGTCAGCATGCTGAGTGCGCCAAGCGAAGCTTGGGAAAGGGGAAAGGGATGTAAGACCGGAAACCT
>JBDHVD010000288.1:0-11173 GCA_039809525.1 Labilithrix sp.
GGAGTGATGATCGGCTTCTAGCCTCGTGGGGGACTTCGTCCCCCCTCATCGCGCCGTTCGGCGCGACGAGCCTCCCCCCCTTCGTCATCTGACCGGCCCGCGGGCTTCGCCTTCGGCGAACCGCGCTTCGCGCGGAGGGCCCGCTACGCACTTCTAAGACCTGCGCGCTGCGCGTCGCGCCTCATTGGGTCGATCGGCGCGATGAGCCTCCCCCCTTCGTCATCTGACCGGCCCGCGGGCTTCGCCTTCGGCGAACCGCGCTGCGCGCGGAGGGCCCGCTACGATCTTCCAAGACCTGCTCGTCGCGCCTTGCGGCTCCGTTTCGCGCGCCTCGGGGCGCCGCGTTGCGCAGTTCGCGCGGACGCGCGGCGTCGCTGCTCGTCGACGTTCGGTAGGCGAACGGATGGGCTCTCGTGCGGTTTCCGGATCGCGGTTCTGCATCCTTGGTTGCTAACCTGAGCGGAGTGGCGAAGCCGCCCGCCTCAGCCAGACCGATCCGCGTCGGACGCTACGTCCTCCACGGCGAGCTC
Organism: Labilithrix sp.; assembly: GCA_039809525.1. Taxonomy (GTDB): domain Bacteria; phylum Myxococcota_A; class Polyangia; order Polyangiales; family Polyangiaceae; genus Labilithrix. The sequence goes on from JBDHVD010000288.1 coordinate 531, forward strand.
GCCGCCGGAGGCATGGCGGCCGTGCACTTCGGGCGGCTGCTCGGCACCGGGGGCTTCGCGAAGACGGTCGCGATCAAGCGGCTGCACCGCCAGTTCGCGCGCGACGACAAGTTCCGCGAGTCGATCCTCGAGGAGGGCCGGCTGGCGGCGCGCATCCGCCATCCGAACGTCGTCCCGCCGCTCGACGTCATCTCGGAGTCCGGCGAGCTGCTCCTCGTCATGGAGTACGTCCACGGCGAGTCGCTCTCGAAGCTGCTCCGCGCGGCATGGAACGAGGGCGAGCGCGTGCCCCTCGCGGTGGGCGCGGCGATCATGTCGAACGTCCTTCACGGCCTTCACGCCGCGCACGAGGCGAAGGACGAGAGGGGACGGCCGCTCGACATCGTCCATCGCGACGTCTCGCCGCAGAACGTCCTCGTCGGCGTCGACGGCGTCGCGCGCGTCATCGACTTCGGCATCGCGAAGGCGGTCACGTCGGGGGAGAGCACGTCGACCGGCGTGATCAAGGGCAAGGTCCCGTACCTCGCGCCGGAGCAGCTCGAAGGGGAGCAGGCGACGCGACGCACGGACGTCTACGCGGCGTCGGTCGTGCTCTGGGAGGTCCTCGCGGGCAAGCGTCTGTTCGAGGGGCAAGACGACGGCGAGATCCTGCGCAAGATCCTCGGCATGACCGTGGGCGCGCCGAGCGCGTTCAACCCCGCGGTGCCCGCGGCGATCGACGAGGTGGTGCTCCGCGGGCTCGCGCGCGCGCCGGCCGATCGCTTCGCCACCGCGCGCGACATGGCGCTCGCGCTCGAGGAGATGGTGCACCTCGCGACCGCTTCGGTCGTCGGCGCGTGGGCCGAGCGGCTCGCCGGACAGGCGCTCACCAAGCGCGCCGCCGAGCTCGCGCTCGTCGAGGCGAGCGACAAGGTCGGCGCGTCGTCGCGACCCCCGCCGCCGCCCGTCCCGTCCCAGCGGCCCGCCTCGTCGCAGAAGCCGCCGGCGACGAGGCCGCCGCCGTCGATGCGCCCGCCGCCGCCCCCGCGGCCGCCGACGCCGTCGGGCGCGCTGCCGGCGTCGTTCGCGTCGGTCGATCCGGCGGTCACCTTCGCGTCGCAGACCGTCGCGTCCCCGGTCGCGCAGCTCGCGGAGCTGCCTGACTCGCAGCGCATCGGGCCGATGCGTCCGATGATCGACACCATCCCGCCGCCCTCGCCGCTCGGTCCGGTCTCGCGTCCTCCGCCGTCGAGCGATCTGCGTCCGCCGCCCGCGGGTGCGCTGCGCAAGCCGGCGATCGAGATCCCGAACGTCGAGTGGCTCCCTCCGCCGCCCGCGGCCGCGAAGAAGGAGCCGGGCGGGTTCTTCCGTGCGCTCAAGCGGACGCTGACCGTCATGCTGCTGCTCGCGTTGCTCCTCGCGATCGCGGCGCTGCCGCTCATCGCGAAGTCGCTGATCGTGTCCGGCGCGCAGGAGCGAGGCGTGAAGCTCGATGTCGAGCGCGTCGAGCTCACGCGGCGCTCGATCCGGCTCGTCGAGGTACGGGCGATCGCCGCCGATCTGCCGGGCGTGGCCCTGCATGCGACGTCGCTCGAGATCGGCTTCCGCGGGATCACCCCGTCGTCGATCTCGTTCGCCGAGCTCGACGCGACGATCGAGGGTTCGTACGGCGTCGTCGAGGCGCGCATCGACAAGTACCGCGCGGCGCACGAGAAGCGCGTGTTCGACTGGGCCGACGACGTGCGCGCCATCACCGTCGGATCGGGCCGTCTCGAGTGGCGCGGGATGCTCGGTCCGGGGACCACCGCGTCGTTCGAGAACGTCTCGTTCGAGACCGAGCTCGCCGCCGGGCGCATGCTGGGCGAGGACTATCGGCTCTCGGTGCCGATCGTGAACGTGAAGTCCGGCAGCACGGTCGCCGGCCCGTGGCAGCTCGACACGGAGAAGCGCGCGGGCGTCGCGCGCAGCGTGCTGAAGCTCGATCCGACGGGCATGGTGGCCGCGACGATCACCTGCACGGCGACGGACGTCGGCGCGATCACCCTCGACTTCGCCGTCCCGCGGATGACGCTCGGCGACGCGCGCATCCCCGCCTCCGTCTTCGGCGGCATGGTGACGCCCGACACGCGCCTCGAGCTCCGCGGTCAGGTCACCCTCGGGCCGAGGGGCACGCCGACGCGCCCGCTCTCGGGCCGCGTGTTCGCCGGGATCACCTCGCTGGCCGTCTTCTCCGGCGCCACCCCCGTCGACCTCGGCCTCGACCTCCCGCTGTCGGGCGATGCGAAGACGCCGGTGCCGATCAGCGGAGCGACGCTCGCCATCTCGACCACCGACGAGGCCGCGGCGCGGAACACACCGCAGGCGAGCGCGCGCATCGGCGGCACCATCATCGCGAACGGCGGTCCCGTGTTCCTCGACGTGGGCGGCAAGTCGACGTCGATCGCGTGCGTGCCGAAGGGCGAGACGCGCATCGACACGCGGATCGCCGTGGCGCTCGACAAGATCCCCGCCGCGTTGCTCTCCTTCGAACCGGTCCCGGCCTGCACCCCACGCCTGAAATGAAGCCGCCTTCGCTCTCCCGCACCGCCGCACGGATCCGGCCGCCGGTCTTCTCCGATCTCCAGTCGCGCATCGACCGGCTCGCGGCGAGCGGGCAGGAGGTGGTGCCCCTGCAGATCGGCGACACGCACCTCGCGCCGCCCGAGGCCGCCCGCAAGGTGCTCGCCGCGATCGACGGCGAGGACGCGTCGCTCTTCCGCTACGGCCCGACCGCCGGAGTCGCCGCGCTGCGCGCCGCGTTCGCCAAGCGCATCGCGCGAGGCGGCGTGGAGGTGGATCCAGCGACCGAGATCCACGTGGGCAACGGCGGCACGCACGCGCTCTTCTGCGCCGCGCGGGCGGTGCTCGACGACGGCGACGAGGTCCTCCTCGCCTCGCCGTGGTGGCCGCTCGCGCCCGGCGTCTTCACGTCGTGCGGGGCGATGCCGGTCGAGGTGCCGCTCACGCAGCATCTCTACGTCGACGCGACGCTCGATGTCGGCGCCGCGTTCGAGGCGAAGATCTCCCCGCGCACGAAGGCGCTCTACTTCATCTCGCCGAACAACCCGGACGGGAAGGTGCTCGCGCGGCGCGACCTCGAGGCGATCGCGGACGTCGCGCGCAGACACGACCTGTGGGTGCTCGCCGACGAGGTCTACGCGGACTCGGTCTACGACGGCCGCGAGCATCTCTCGATCGCGACGCTGCCGGGGATGCGCGAGCGCACCGTCACGCTCCACTCGCTCTCGAAGAGCCATGCGCTCGCGGGGCTGCGCATCGGGTTCGTCGTCGCGCCCGAGCCGGTGATCGCCGCCGCGCGCCGCGTGTCCACGCACTCGGCGTTCAACGTGTCGGTCGCCATGCAGCGCGCCGCGCTCGCCGCGCTCGACGACGACGCCTTTCCCCGCGCGGCGTGCGCGACCTACCGCGAGGCGCGCGATCGGGCCGCCCGTGCGCTCGAGGGCTCGGGCATCCGCTTCCACGTCGCGGAGGGCGCGACGTATCTGTTCGTCGACTTCGGGCAGCCGGTGCTGCCGGTGCTCGAGCGCGCGGTCGATCGCGGCGTGCTGCTCGCTCCGGGCGACGCGTTCGGCTCGTACCCCACGCACGCGCGGCTCTGCTTCACCGCCGCGCCCGCCGACGTGGTGGTGCGCGGGATCGAGCGGCTGCGCGCCGCGGTCGGCGCCTAGATCCTTCGCCGCCGGCGCACGTAGGAGCGGCATGCACCGCCTCCTCCGCGCCGTCCTCGCTTCGTCCGTCCTCCTCGGTCTGGTCGTCGCGTCGAAGCCGGCGCCGGCGTGCGACTGCGGAGGGCTGGAGCTCGATCAGGCGCTCGCCCGCGCCGACGCGGTGTTCGAAGGACAGGTGACCGACGTGGCAGCCAATCGCGTCGCGACGCTCGCCGTCGGCCGCGCGTTCAAGGGCGCTCCCGGCACCCGTGCGGTGGTCGCCGGGGCCGGCTCGAGCTGCGACTACGCCTTCGCGAAGGGCGAGCGCTACCTCGTGTTCGCGCGCGCGGGGCAGGGCGGCACCTGGACGACGAGCATCTGCACGCGGACGGCGAAGGTCACGGACCCGAGCGCGAAGAAGGACCTCGCCGCGCTGTCGAAGTGATCGGCGGCGCCGGATACTCGTCCAGCGAGGCACGCGTGGCCTGCGGCGCTACTTTCGTCATCGCGAGTAGAACGTCGTGCGTCTGCGGAAGGACGCGAGCGCTCCGCATCCGCTCGTCGACGCGCTCTGGAACGGGCTCCGTCGCGAGCACGCACGAGGCGGAGGGCTTGGTCACGGTTTCGTCTGGCACGCGGGGCTCATCGCGTATCTCGCCGAAGTCGACGAGCGAGGCTTCACCTGGAAGCCGCGTGCTCGTCGATGTTCGACTTCCGTGTTCATCGGCTCGGCATGTCCGATGGCCATCGAGGAGCGGATGCGTGACCGGGACCCGGCCGGCGACCTCGAGGTGATCGTCGAGCACGCGCTGCGCAGCCGGTCGCACGACCGCTGGTACGCCGCGGAGACGTACGGGCGCGGCCCGAGAAGCCTGGGCTTCCGCGATGCCGACGTGCGCGGCGTGCTCGCCGCGGTCGGAGCGAAGCGCGATGGATCGACGGCGAACGAGCGCCTCTCGCGGAGGACGATCGAAGATGGAGGCCGCACGTACGTGTCTCGGAGGATCACGAGCGGGGGCCGCGCAGCCTCCGTGCAGCTCGCATCGATCGGGCGAGCATGCGCCGCGAGGACCTCGACGGATGCCCCTGTCGACCTGGTGTCATCTGGGGTAGAACGCGGCCGTGAAGCGATCGACCCGTCTCCTGGCCGCTTTCTTCCCCGTCCTCCTTTCGGCCGGCATGGCCTGCGGAGGCAACGAGCCCGCCCCGCAGGCGCCCTGCCCGCGATGCGACGCGGCGCCGGCGACGGCGACCGCCACGACGCCGCCTTCGCCCGGCGCGGCGACGCCGGAGGAGGCGAAGAAGTTCGTCGAGCAGGTCGACAAGGACCTTCGCAAGCTCTGGGTCGCGCGCGATCGCGCCGCGTGGGTGAACCAGAACTTCATCACCGACGACACCGAGGCGCTCGCCGCGCAGGGCGAGGAGACGACGGCCGCGTACGTGACCGAAGCGATCCAGAAGGCGCGCCGCTTCGACGGGGTGAAGGGGATCGATCCCGAGGTCGCGCGCCAGCTCCTGCTCCTCAAGCTCGCGCAGACGGTGCCCGCGCCGTCGAACGCCGACGAGCGCCGCGAGCTCGCCGAGATCCAGAGCGGCATGACCGCCATCTACGGCAAGGGCGAGTACTGTCCGCAGCAGGGCTCGACGCTCACCAAGTACCTGAAGGCGCAGGACGGCAAGGGCGAGCCGAAGAAGTGCCTCAAGCTCGACGACCTGTCGCGCGTGATCAAGAAGTCGCGCAGCTACGACGAGCTGCTCGAGGCGTGGAAGGGCTGGCACGCGATCGCCCCGGTGATGAAGGACAAGTACGCGCGCTACGCCGAGCTCGGGAACAAGGGCGCGAAGGAGATCGGCTTCGCGGACATGGGCGCGCTCTGGCGCTCGGGCTACGACATGACGCCCGAGCAGTTCGAGGCGGACATCGAGCGCCTGTGGCAGGACGTCAAGCCGCTCTACGACGACCTCCACTGCTACGTGCGCAAGAAGCTCCGCGCGAAGTACGGCAAGGAAAAGGTGCCGGAGAAGGCACCCATTCCGGCGCACCTGCTCGGCAACATGTGGGCGCAGCAGTGGGACGGCATCTACGACCTCGTCGAGCCGTACGCCGGTCAGGGCTCGCTCGACGTCGATCGGAAGCTGAAGGAGAAGAAGTACGACGCGCCGAAGATGGTCCGTCTCGGCGAGTCCTTCTTCACGTCACTCGGCCTCGACGCGCTGCCGAAGTCGTTCTGGGAGCGCTCGCTCTTCGTCCGGCCGAAGGACCGCGAGGTCGTGTGTCACGCGAGCGCGTGGGACGTCTCGTGGAACGACGACCTGCGCATCAAGATGTGCATCGAGCCGACGGAGGAGGACCTCATCACGATCCACCACGAGCTCGGGCACGACTACTACTTCCACTACTACTACAAGCTCCCGATGCTCTTTCAGGCGGGGGCCAACGACGGCTTCCACGAGGGCATCGGCGACACGCTCGCGCTCAGCGTCACGCCCCAGTACCTGAAGAACCTCGGGCTGCTCGATCAGCTCCCGGCGGGCGACAAGGGCCGCATCAACTTCCAGATGAAGATGGCGCTCGACAAGGTCGCCTTCCTCCCGTTCGGCCTCCTCATCGACAAGTGGCGCTGGGACGTCTTCGCCGGCAAGACGCCGAAGGGCAAGTACAACGAGGCGTGGTGGGCGCTCCGCACGAAGTACCAGGGCGTCGCGCCGGGCGTGCCGCGCAGCGAGGCCGACTTCGATCCGGGCGCGAAGTATCACATCCCCGCGTCGACCCCGTACATCCGCTACTTCCTCGCGCGCATCTACCAGTTCCAGTTCCACCGCGCGCTGTGCAAGGCGGCGGGCCACAAGGGCACGCTCGACACCTGCTCGATCTACGGGAACAAGGACGCGGGCGCGAAGCTCCGCGCGATGCTGCAGCTCGGACAGAGCAAGCCGTGGCCGGAGGCGCTCGCGGTGCTGTCCGGCGAGACGAAGGCCGACGCGTCCGCGATGGTCGAGTACTTCGCGCCCCTGCGCACGTGGCTGAAGGAGCAGAACAAGGGAGAGCAGTGCGGCTGGTGACCGCCTGGTCACCCGTGATCCATCCGGGGCCGCGAGGCCCCGAGGCCTAGACGACGCGCGACAACCGCTCTCGCGGCGCTACTCTCCTGGAAGGGTGACTCCGGACGTCCCTCTCGCATCACCTGTCGCCATCGGCGCGATCGTCGCGGGGAAGTACCGCGTCGATCGCGTGCTCGGCACCGGCGCCATGGGCGTCGTCGTCGCGGCCCGACACGTCGCGCTCGATCAGGTGGTCGCGATCAAGCTGCTCGGTCCGACGCGGTACGGATCGCGGGACGAGGCGATCGCGCGCTTCCTCGCCGAGGCGCGCGCCGCGGCGAAGATCGACTCCGATCACGTCGGTCGCGTGTTCGACGTCGGCACGCTCGAGAGCGGCGTGCCGTACATGGTGATGGAGTACCTCGAGGGCAACGACCTCGAGGTCGAGCTGGAGAGGCGAGGGCAGCTCGCGATCAGCGAGGCGGTCGACTACGTGCTCCAGGCCGCGGACGCGATCGCCGCCGCGCACCAGCTCGGGATCGTGCATCGCGATCTCAAGCCGGCGAACCTCTTCCTCGCATCGCGCGCCGACGGCTCGCGCCGCGTGAAGGTGCTCGACTTCGGCATCTCGAAGGGCGCGTCCACCTCCCGCGCGCGCGAGTCTCGCGAGGCCGGCAGCTTCGGGACGCCGGCGTACATGTCCCCGGAGCAGGTGCGTGACCCGTCGCGCGTCGACGGTCGCTCGGACGTGTGGGCGCTCGGCGCGATCCTCTACGAGCTCGTCAGCGGTCAGATGGCGTTCGTCGGCACGAGCGTGCAGGCCGTGCTCGACATGGTGCTCGCGGAGGACCCGTGCCCGATGACCGCGCTCCGCCGCGACGTGCCGCGCGAGCTCGAGGCGATCGTCATGCGCGCGCTCGCACGCGATCGCGACAAGCGCTGGCCGACGGTCGCGACGTTCGCGCGCGCGATCGCGCCGTTCGGAAGCGGCGGCTCGCTCCTGCTCCGCGCGGCGAGCGGTGTGCCGAGCGCGCCGCCGGTCGCGATGAGCCTGCCCGAGATCGTGGTGGGGGCGCGCGATGCGACCACGCAGCCCGATCCCGAGGAGGTCCGCGCGCGCGAGTCGATCGTGCAGGACTGGTCCGCGGAGCGCGCTCGGCGGCGGAGGGCGCAGAGCGCGGTGCTCGTCGTGGCGAGCGCGGCGTTCCTCTTCGGCACGATCGCGATCGTCGCGTGGCTGCTCGCGCCGCGCGCCGCGCCGCCGGCGAGCGCATCGGCGCCGCCCGAGGCGTCCGTCGCCCCGCCGATCCCGTCCGTGAACAATGTGCAGAATGCAGGCAACTCGATGCATTCTGCATCCGCCGCCGGACCTCGTCCGGTCCGCTCGGGCAAACCGACTTCGCCGGCTCTCCCGGCTCGTTGAGCGCAACCGCGGGCGGCTCCCTTCGGGGCGCGCGACGTCACGGGAGGCCTATTTTTCCAGGCTTTCGTCGTTCGGGGCGGAGCGCCTCACAAAAGGCTGATTTCGCTTCGCGGGGCGGCGTAACATGTCTCGCCATGAACCAACCCCCCGGTGGCAACTATCCCCCTGGCTACCCGCCCGGCGGCGGCTATCCCGGCCAGCCGCAGCAGCAAGGCGGCTACGGCCAGCCGCAGCAGCAAGGCGGCTACGGTCAGCCGCAGCAGCAAGGCGGTTACGGCCAGCCGCAGCAAGGTGGCTACGGGCAGCCGCCGCAGCAGCCTGGTTACGGTCAGCCCGGAGCGGCGCCCGGTGGCGCGCCCGGCTACGGCCAGCCCGGAGCCGCGCCCGGCGGCGCGCCCGGTTACGGTCAGCAGCCCGGCATGGGCCAGCAGCCCGGTGGCTATGGCCAGCCCGGTGCGCAGCCCGGCTACGGCCAGCCGCAGCAGGGTGGGTACGGTCAGCCGCCCGGCGGTGCTCCGCCCGGCTACGGCCAGCCGCAGGGGCAGCCCGGTGGCTACGGACAGCAGCAGCCCGGCGCTCCCGGCGGCTACGGCCAGCCCGGCTACGGCCAGCCGCCTGCGGGTGGCTTCGGCGGGCAGATGCAGGGCGCGTTCAACCAGATGGGCGGCGCGATGCAGGGCATGCCCGGCATGGGCTACGCCGGCGGCGTGGGCGCGAAGCCGACGATGCGCAACGCGTTCGTCTTCGGCCTCGTCCCGGAGCTCGTCTACATCTTCGTGCCGGGCATCTTCGTCGGTATCGCGAACGCGATCGACGTCGGCGCCATCGCGCTCGTGGGCAACCTCGTGCAGCTCGGCGCGCTCGTGTGGTGGCTCATGAACATGCTCAAGGGCCTGAACGAGATGCGCAACGCCGCGGGCAACCCGACGTTCCCGCGCTGGCCGATCATCATCCCGATCTACAACTGGATCTACTGGCTCTCGATGGTGCCGAAGGAGATCCAGAAGGCGAAGCAGATGCGCGGTCTCCAGCCGACGAGCCGGAACCTGGTGCTCTACTTCTTCTTCCCGGTCTTTGCGCTCCAGTCCGATCTGAACGATCTCGCCGGCGCTCCCTGAGCGCGCGACGTCGGTTCGCGCCGACGGCGGCGCGTGCGTGCTTGTGAGGGCCCGGGGCACTCCGTAGCACGTGCGCGCCGCGCTGCTTTGTGACTTCGCGTTCTGCGCTCTGTTACGCTTCGGGGGGAAATCGTGTCCGAGGTTGCCGCCGAACGGCCGGCGACCGATCCGCTCATCGTGGGTCGGTACGCCCTCTTCGATGAGCTCGCTGCGGGCGGGATGGCCACGGTCCATCTCGCGCGTCTGCTGGTGCCGAACGGCGAAGGGCGCACGGTCGCGATCAAGCGGCTGCATGCGCAGTACACGAAGGACCCCGAGTTCTGCGCGATGTTCCTCGACGAGGCGCGCCTCGTCACGCGCATCAAGCACCCCCACTGCGTCCGCACCGTCGACGTGGTGCAGGACGACGCCGGGCTCTTCCTCGTCATGGAGTACGTCCACGGCGAGTCGCTCTCGCGCTTGATGCGCGCGGCGCGCGAGCGGAAGGAGCCGATCTCGCCGAGGCTCGTCGCGACGCTGCTTCACGGCGTGCTGCTCGGCCTGCACGCGGCGCACGACGTGACGGGCCCCGACGGCAAGCTGCTCGGGGTCGTGCATCGGGACGTGTCGCCACAGAACATCATCGTCGGCGTCGACGGCACCGCGAAGGTGCTCGACTTCGGCATCGCGAAGGCGGCCGGACGCATGCAGACCACGCGCGAGGGCCAGATCAAGGGCAAGCTCGCGTACATGGCGCCGGAGCAGATCCGCGGCCAGGTCGATCGCCGCGCCGACGTGTTCGCGGCTGCGGTCGTGCTCTGGGAGGCGCTCGCGAACCGGCGTCTGCACGAGGGCCTCAAGGACGTCGAGATCGTCACGCGCATCGTCCAGGGCAGGTTCGTCGCGCCGAGCACGCACGCGCCGGGCATCTCGCCCGAGCTCGATCAGATCGTCCTGAAGGGCCTCGCGGCGGATCCGAAGAAGCGTTACGCGAGCGCGAAGGACATGGCCGCCGACCTCGAGTCGCGGGTCGGCCTCCTGGACCGCTCCGAGATCGCCGCGTGGGTCGATCGGCTCGCGAAGACCGTGCTCGAGAAGCGGGCGATCAAGGTCGCGCGCATGGAGGAGGCGGCGCGGGGCCTCCGCCCGAGCGAGACCGCGACGCGCCTCCGCCTGCCGAGCTCGTCCGACGCCTTCGCCCCCGTCTCCGTCACCGAGCAGGGCGCCGTCGTGGGCGCGCCGAAGAGCGACAAGGACGTGAGCGACGAGCTCGACGCCGTCGCGGCGACGGTGCCGCCGGGGCAGAGCCGTGGCGGGGCCGCGACCGCTCCGGCGGTGCGGATCCAGACGCCGATCATGCCCATCGTCCCGGGACCGATCCCGGTGATCGCGCCG
>JBDHVD010000289.1:0-11117 GCA_039809525.1 Labilithrix sp.
CGGCGAGCTTCTTCCGCGGGAACAGCTCGTCGGCCGGCAGGCCGCCGGCGAGCGCGAGGAGGCCGTCCGTCTTCGCCGAGAGCCGCTGGAGCCGGTCGATGCGATCGTCCACGGGGCCTCGTTCAGCGGAGCGCGCGGAGCGAGTTGCAGGTCGAGACCTCGAGGCGGATCGCGTTCGACGGACCGACGCGGCCGCCCTCGCGCGCGGCGTTCGGCGCGCCGAGGAGGACCCGGGACGGATCGACCCCTCGGCGCGCGAGCTCCGTGCGCACGGTGGCCGCGCGGCGCGCGAACAGCCCCTCGTCGTCGGCCGGGTCGAGCCCGCCGGTCAGGACCACGGTCGCGTCCTTCAGCTCGGGGCGGTTCAGGCACGCCGACCACTGCTGCACGTCCACCTGCTCGCGCGCCGTCAGCACGTCGGCGCCGTCGGCGAAGTGGACGCCCTGCGCGAGGTCGCGCTCGCAGCCCCGTGATGTCGCGCGCGCGGCGTAGAGCTCCACGCCCGTCGGGGTGTAGCCCGTGGTGGTGGTGGTCGAGACCGCCTCGCGCTCGCTCGTGCGCGCGGAGGCGCAGCCCGTCGCCGTCAGGAGCGCTGCAAGGAGCATCGTCACGCTCACGACCCCTGCCCTTGCGATGTCGGACCTCGAGACCATGGAGCTCCTCCGTACGGCGGCGCGGCATGCGCCCGACGCGGTGTTCGCAAGGGCCGCGCCAGGCGCACGATCACGCGATCCCGGCGATCGAGCGCAGGCGCAGATGGCGCGCGCAGCCCCGCCGTAGCAAGGATGCGCGCGCCGGTCCGCGCCCGATCACTCGGGCGTCCAGGTCGCGTCGCCGACGCGCTCCTCGCTCCCGTCGATCTTCGCGTACAGCTCGACGTCGACCTCCTTGCCGGCGACGTCGCGCCCGAGCGCGTTCGTCTCCGGCTCCGCGCACGCCATCGTGTCGCCCTTGTCGAGCTTGCCGTTCGCGTTCAGGTCCGCCGGCGTGCAGACCGCGTCGACGGCGTCCTTGCCGTCGGGCTTCACCTTCACCCGCAGCCCGTCGAGCGCGTAGCCGTCCTCCCGCGCCTCGACGAGCTTCACGGTGAACAGCCGGTCGCCGCCCTTGTCGGTGAGCGCGGCGCCCGATGACGCGACCTCGATCTTGCCGTCGTTGCCCGAGCATCCGCCCATCACCAGGGCGGCAGCGAGCGAGACGAGAACGGAACCAAGCTTCATGACGATCTCCTGGGAAGGTGCGCGGGCACGATCGCCGCGCACCCTCACCGTGGCGCGCGGACGGGCCGCGCGCGACGGACAGGAGCTGACACGAGCTGACGCGGGCTACTCCTCCGCGTGGGCGGCGTGCGGCTCGACCGGCTCCGCCGGGGGCGGCGGCGCGGCGGACTTGCGCTCATCCATGCCGAAGAGGCGGCGGAGGAGCCGGCCCGCGTCGTCGAACAGCGAGTACGCCACCGGCGTCGCGAGCAGCGTGAGCAAGAGCGACAGCGTCTGCCCGCCGACGACGACACCGGCGGTCGCGCGGTTGTACGCGGAGCCGATGCCCTTCGACATGACGAGGGGGATCATGCCGGCGACGAACGCCAGCGTGGTCATGAGGATCGGGCGGAGTCGGTCCTTGTTTGCCGCGAGGATCGCCTCGTTCCGCGCCATCCCGTGCTGGTAGCGGAGCTGGTTCGTGTGATCGATCTGGAGGATCGCGTTCTTCTTCACGACGCCGAAGAGCACGAGGATGCCGAGCATCGAGTAGAGGTCGATCGCCTGCTTGAAGAGGATGACCGACAGGAACGCGAACGGCAGCGTGAGCGGCAAGGACAGGAGGATGGTGATCGGGTGCAGCCACGACTCGAACTGCGCCGCGAGCACGAGGTACATGATGATGAAGGAGAGGAGGATCGCGAACATGAAGCTCTTCATGACGCGTCCCATCTCGCGGGTCTGACCCGTCGGCTCGGCGACGTACTCGGGCGGGAGCTTCTCCTCGGCCACGATCTTTCCGAGCTGGTCGGCGATGCCGCCCTCGCTCACCCCCGGCTTGACGTTCGCGAGGATGAGCACCGAGCGCTGCCGGTTCAGGTGGTTGATGACCGACGGGCCGGTGCCGCGCTTCAGATCGACGACGCTGCGCAGCGGGACGGGGCCGAGCCGCATCGACGGCACGGTCACCATCTCGAGGCCGACGGCGTCGGCGCGGTACTGGCGCTCCGCGCGCACGCGGACGTCGTACTGCTCGCCCTTCTCCTCGTACGAGGAGACCTTGTCGCCGTCGACCACCAGGCGGAGCGCGGAGGCGGTGTCCATGACCGAGACCCCGAGGTCGGCGGCGCGCGGACGGTCGATGTGCACGCCGATCTCCGGCTTGCCCGAGATCAGGTTCGAGTCGACGTCGACCGCGCCCGGCACCTCGCGGAGCTTCTTCGTGACGTTCGCCGTCACCTGCTCGAGCTTCTTCAGGTCCGGGCCGCGGATCGAGTACTGGATCTTCGCCGTCGAGAAGCCGGAGCCGCCGAACGCCGCGACCTCCTGGACCGCGATGCGGAGGGACTTGTCCTGCTTCGCGACGATCTCGCGTCGAGCCTTGTCCATCAGCTCGATCTGCTTCTCCTTGCGGTCCTCGGGGTCGACGAGGCGCACGTACACGCGTCCCAGGTTCTGGGTGCGCGCGTTGTCCTCGCCGACGGTGACCAGCGTGTGGCGCACCTGCGGCCAGGTCCGGATCTCCCGGGCCATCCGCTCGGCGATGAGCATCGTCGACTCGAGGCTCGCGCCCTCCGGCGCGCGCACGCTGATCTCGAAGTGGGCCTCGTCGTTGACCGGGAGGAAGCCCTTGTTCGCCTTGCCCGCGAGCGGACCGCACGAGGCGAGCGCCGCGCCCGCGGCGAGGACGACCACCCAGCGCTGCCTCATGACGAAGCGGAGCACGACCATGTAGACGCGCTCGATCGGGCGGTAGAAGAAGTCGACGACGCGCTCGCCGAGCGGCTTCACCATGTCGACCGGCCGCCGCTTCAGCCACTGCGCCGACAGCATGGGCGTCAGCGAGAAGCTGATGAGGAGCGAGACGGCGACGGAGAACGCCATCGTCAGGCCGAAGCTCTTGAGGAACCGGCCCGGGATGCCGCCGAGGAACGCGACGGGCATGAAGACGGCGATGAGGGAGAGCGTCGTCGCGAGGACGGCGAGGCCGATCTCCTTGGTCGCGAGGATCGCCGCGTCGCGCGGCGATTCGCCGTGCTCCTCCACGTGCCGGAAGATGTTCTCCAGCACGACGATCGCGTCGTCGATGACGATACCGACGGCGAGCGCGAGCGCGAGCAGCGTGATGGTGTTCAGCGTGAAGCCCGCCGCCGCCATCATCGCGAACGTGCCGATGATCGACGTCGGGATCGCGAGCGCGGCGATGATCGTGCTGCGCAGGCTCCCGAGGAAGAGGAAGACGACGAACGCGGCGAAGAGCGCGCCGAGCACGAGGTGCTCCTTCACGCCGTCGACGCTCGTGCGGATGACGCGCGAGTCGTCGCGCACCACGTCGATCGCCACGCCCTGCGGGAGCGTCTTCTTCAGATCGTCGAGCCGCTCGAGCACCTTGTCGACGACCTCGACGGTGTTGGTGCCGGACTGCTTGCGGATGGCGAGCATGATCGACGGATCGCCGTCGAGCAGCGCGGCGCTCTCGCGCTCCTCCACGCCGTCCTCGACGCGCGCGACGTCCTTCACCCGGATCGGGTGCCCCGCCTCGGTCTTGATGACGAGATCGCCGATCTCCTCCGGGCGCTGCACGCGGCCCTGGATGCGGAGGGTGAGCTGCTCGGGGCCGGTGTCGACGCGGCCGCCCGGCATCTGGAGGTTCTGCGAGGCGATCGTGCGCTGCACGTCGACCGCCGTCATGTTCATCGCGCGCAGGCGAATCGGATCGATCCAGACGTTCACCTGGCGCTTCTGCGCGCCGACGATCGCCACCTGGCCGACGCCGTTGACCGTCTCGAACGCTCGGCGGACGCGCTTGTCGGCGAGCTCGCTGATGGTCTTCGTGTCCTTCCCCGGCCACTTGAGCGCGAGGTAGATGACGGGCGACGCGTCGGGGTCCATCTTCTGGACCGTCGGCAGCTCGAGCCCCTTCGGCAGGTCGGGGATGATCAGCTGAAGGCGATCGCGGACCTCTTGCGTCGCGACGTCGGTGTTCTTCTCCAGCACGAAGCGGATGACGACCTGCGAGACACCCTCGCTGGTGATCGACGTCATCTCGTCGATGCCGCTGATGGTGTTGACCGCCTCCTCGATCTTCTCGGTGATCTCGGTCTCGACGTCCTCCGGAGCGGCGCCCGGGAGGCGCGTCGTGACGACGACGACCGGGATGTCGACGTTCGGGAACCGGTCGAGCCCGAGCTTGCCGTAACCGGCGATGCCGATGACGGTGATGAAGAGGATGAGGACCGTCGCGAAGATCGGACGACGGACGCAGACTGCGGCGAGCCACTGCATGGCGCGTGCTCCTCAGTTGACCCGGACGCCGTCGTGGACGTCGGGGCCCGGCTTCACGACGACGTTCTCGCCGGGCTTCACGCCGACGACGATGCCGATCTGGCCCTCGGCCTCGCCGCCGAGCTGAACGACGCGCTCCTGGATGCGCTTGTCGGCGACCACGTAGACGCGCGCGTCGCCGCCCTCGATCTTCTTCACCGCGTCGACGGGCACCGCGGGCATGTTCTTCTCGCCGACCTTCAGGTTCGCGAGCGCGAACATGCCGGGACGGAGGCGGCCCTCGGCGTTCGGGCAGAACGCCTCGATCACGAGGTCGCGGGTGGTCGGGCGGATGTTCGGCGAGATGAACTTCACGGTGCCCGTGAACTTCTCGTCGCCGAACGCGCTCACCGTGTACACCACGGACATGTCGGGCTTGAGCGCGGCGATGTTCTGCTCGGGGACGGTGAGCTCGAGCCGGAGCGGATCGGGGTCGTAGAGCGAGACGATCTTCGTGCTCGGCTGGACGTACTGCCCGACGTTCACGTAGCGCTCGCCGACGATCCCGCCGAACGGCGCGCGGATCACCGAGTCACCGACGATCTTCTGCGCGTTCTGCACCTGCGCCTGCGCGGCCGCGACCTGGAACTGCGTCGTCTGGCACTGCGACGTCACGCGGTCGTACTCGGCCTGCGAGATCGCCCCGCTCTCCTTCAGCGACTTCACGCGCTCGCACTCGCGCTTCGCCTGCTCGAGCTGCGCCTGGGCGAGGTTCGACTGCGCGTTCATCGCGGAGGCGGTGATCGCCGCGCCGCGCGCATCGAGGACCGCGAGCGTGTCCCCCTTCTTCACCCGCTGGCCGCGCTCGACGAACGTCGCGGTCACCTTGCCCGCGGCGTCGGCGGCCACCTCGCTCTCGAGGCTGGCCCGGAGCGTCCCGGTGAGCACGAGGTACTCGGGCATCGGCCGCTCTCCGGCGGCGACGGTCTGTACGGTGATCGGCGGCGCTTCTTGCTTGGCGCTCGTCAGCTCGGCCTTGCCCTCGGGCTTCTTGCAGGCGGGGAGCGCGAGCAGGGCCATGCCGGCGGCAAGGGCGGCGACGGCGGCGGCGCGAGGAGCGGCGCGGAAACGGAAGGGCACGGTTGTCTCTTTGGTTGGCTCGGACGTTGGACCTTCGCACCCTGGTCGGTGCAACCCCGCCCCTGAGATGGCCGAATCCTAGCGCGCGTTGCGGCTTTTCTTCACGATCTCGACGTTGAAATCGCCGGCCTTCGGGCCCTCGCGACGGGCCCTCACGGAGGGAGGCGGGCTCCGTACCACCCCCGCGCGCGCGTGACGAGGCGCGTGTCGAGGGACGCGGTCGGGCTCAGGCGTCGGCGCCGGCCAGCGCGTCCGGCGCGGCGGTCCGTTCGGGGACGGAGCGGTCGGCGCGCTCGCCGTGGTCCTCGTCCTCGCGCGCGGCGGCGGAGAAGCTGCTCATCGATCCGATCAGGACCGGAAGGGCCGCGGCCGACACGAACGCCCGCAGGCGCCCGCGCAGGATCAGCCAGTCCCTCTCCGACACGCGCATGCCGGCGGTCCCAGCAAACGACAGGCCGACGCCGCGCCGCCCCCGTTGCCCGGGTCGCGCACCGGCGCTCCGAGCCGCCTCTCCGCGCGTCCGCGCAGGGATTTCCTGGATCGGGAGCGCGGCCAGCGACCGCCGGACGCTCCCCTGGACAGGTGCCGCGTCACTGGATCGACGAGACCAGCGACCGCGGGGAGCGACCGCTCCATCGATCCACCGCGGACCGGCCTGGGGTCCGGCCGGCCCAGCCCGAGGCCCCATGATCGCGGATCGATGCGCGGGTAACTGCGCGACTTCACGTCTGACACACTGCTAAGTGTCGGTGGTTTGATGTGTGCATCACACCCTCCTCATGAAGCTCTCGCTGATCGGCGTCGCCACCCTCGTCGCGCTCGTCGGATGTGCCGCGAACCCCGCGGGCGAGGACGACGATGCGGAGCAGAGCGACTCGAACCTCACCCAGGAGCAGCGCGATCAGCGGAACCTGACGAAGATCCGCGACGCGGTGAAGGACGTCGAGCAGGAGAAGGTCACCTTCTCCTCGCGGGTGAAGGCCCCGTCGGCGAGCCCCGGCTCGGGCGCGCGGCACGAGCACGCGTCGCTCTACGGCGTCGACTGGTTCCAGAAGTGGCCCGGCGGCGTCAGCGCGGATCACGGCTGGGAGAACGGGACCGAGATCGGCAAGCGATGCATGTGGGCCGCGGTCGAGCGGTTCGACGCGATCATGAAGGAGGCGCCGCCCGAGCTCGTCGAGTTCCTCGCCGGCTACGACCGGTGGAGCGGCAGCTTCTACAACTGGGTCGACGACTACTCGGGCCAGGACGAGAGCGGCCAGGGCGCGTCGGGCGACGCGAGCGGCGCGCGGCTGTGGGCCTGGCGCACGGGCCTGTCGAAGTGGATCAGCCAGGCCGCGAAGGACGGCAGCTGCTACCTGCCGACGCGGACGATGGTCGTCGACTACGTGAAGGCCTGCAAGGAGCACCAGGCGGCGAACGACGGCGAGATGCAGGGGTGTCAGGCGCGCTGACGCGGCGCTCGCTCACTCGGCGAGGAACGCCCTCACCCGCTGGCCGATCGCGCCCGCCTCGCACTCGGAGGTCGTCGCGAGGTGGCCGCACGGCGTGTCGAGGACGAGCAGCTCGGCGCCGGCCGCCTTCGCGAACGCCTTCGCGGGCTCCGGCTCCACCATGTGATCGTGCTCGGCGACGACCACGAGCATCTTCGCCTTCACCTTCTTCGCCGCGTCCTCGACCGATCCTCCGCGCGCGACGTCGTGCGCGAGCATCGCCTCGAGCTGGCGCCGCCAGTCGTTCCAGTCGAACGCGACGTCGCTCTCCTTCGACGCGAGCCACAGCGGGAACGCTTCGCGCGAGGTGCTCGCGGCGCGGTAGCGGGGCGTGGTGAGCATGAGCCAGTGGATGTCCTGCACCGCGCGGAGCTTCGGCCGCCCCTGGTACTCGCCGTTCGCGTACGCGACGTCGCCTTCGAGCGCGTGGAGCTCCGCGTTCCACAAGAGGAGGTCGTGCGACGTGAGCTGCGGCGTGCCGACGATGGGGACGATCCGCGCGACCTCGTCGGGGTGCGCCACGCCCCACTCCATCGCCTGCATGCCGCCCATCGAGATCCCCATGACCGTGTGGAGGCGCTGGATGCCGAGCACCTCGCGGAGCAGGCGGCGCTGCGTCTCCACCATGTCGTGCACGGTGAAGCGCGGGAAGCGCAGCCGGGGCTGACGGCGGCTGTTCGAGGGCGACGACGAGACGCCGTCTCCGATCGCGTCGACGAGCACGAGGAAGAAGCGCTTCGTGTCGACGAGCTTCTCGGGCACCACGTCGAGGAGGCTCTCCGTCGTTCCGGTGAACCACGTCGGGAACAGGACCGCGTTCGATCGGTCCGCGTCGAGCCGGCCGAACGTCCGGTAGCCGATGCGGCAGTCCTCGATGCGCGCGCCGCTCTCGAGCGTGCATGCGCCGAGCTCGGCGATGCGCAGATCGCCGTCGGCCCCCGCGCTCGCCGCGCTCGGCACGATCGGCGCAGGCGGCGCGGCGGGCGCCGGTGCGGCAGGCGTGCATCCCACGACGACGGCGAACGACGGCACCAAGAACGCGGCTCTCCACGAGACCGACATGCGTCGCAGGATAACGCCCGCAGTGCGGGGTGCGTACCGCAGCGACGCGAGTGGGACCGATCTTCGTCCCGGCGGAACGCGCGCGCACGAACGCGCATCGGCGGCGCTATCTTCGAGGATGGAGGACACGCCGTGCCGAACTCTTCGAGCGACGCCTTCGAGATCCACGAACGCCCCACGGCGCAGCGCGCACGCCCGCTCACCGACATGAACGCGACGACGAAGGTCGCGAAGGCGGACATCGAGAACCTCGTGCGCAGCGAGAGCGGCACGAGGCCGGTGGTCACGAACGAACAGATCGAGACGTTCATGCGCGAGCGCACCGCCGAGATCACCGGCGAGCCCGCGCCCGATTCGTTCCGGGATCGCGAGACGCTCGACGCGGCCACGTTCGGGAAGACGAACGAGCTCGCCGAGGGCGACGAGATCCAGCGGCACACGCTCGTCATGGCGCCGAGCGACGTCCAGTCGACGGCGCAGCAGATCCCGATCGACGTCGACCTCTCGCGCATGGCGCCGATGCAGCGACCGGCCGCCGGCCGCGCGCCGACCCTCCTCGACCGGGTGGATCGGCGGCAGCTCACGATCGCCATCGTCTTCGCGATCGCGATGGTCTCGGCGCTGGCAGGCTTCATCGCCGGACGCGCCAGCCTGTGACGTTGCGCGCCTCCGGGCGCTGAGCAAGACTTGCGAGCGTGGTGCTGCGCGTCCTGCGCCTGCTCGTGCTCCTGCTCGGCGTGCTGAGCGTCGCCGCGCCGGCGCGTGCCGACGATCCCGGCGCCCCGTTCCGCGCGAAGCTGATGATGAACGTCACCGTCGCCCGGCGTGCGGCGGCCGGCCTCGCCGCGATCGCGAAGCAGAGCCCGCCGCGGAATCTCCCGGCGGACGAGAAGAAGGCGTGGGGCGAGCACTCGAAGGCGCTCGCCTCGGGCTCCGCGCGCTTCGCGGCGCTGAAGGGCCGGATGGATGCGGTGCTGGCCAAGGGCAAGAACGCGCCGCCGTCGGAGGTGGCGCAGATCAACATGGAGCTGTCGACCGTCCAGCAGGACGTCGAGCAGGCGTCGAGCCGCTTCGAGAGCGTCGGAGCCGCCTCGCGGACGCGCCACCAAGCGGCGATGAAGGTCCTTCGCTGATCGAGGCGCACGCTCGCGCTCGCACGCGCGGCGGCACGAGCGTTGCTGCCGTCGATCCCCATGGCGATCGGCGCTCCCCTCGAGCACGTGCGGAACGCAGCCCGCGAGGCGAGCCCCGGCGTGCGGCTCCTCGCGCGCGCGGGATTCGCGTCACGCGGTGTGCTCTCGTGCACCATCGGCGTCCTTGCCGCCATGGCCGCGCTCGGCAGCACCGGCGGGAAGACCACCGACTCGAAGGGCGCGCTCCGCGCGATCCACGAGCAGCCGTTCGGGCAGGTGCTGCTCGGCATCGTCGCCGCGGGGCTGTTCGGCTACGCCGTGTGGCTGTTCGTCCAGGCGATCCTCGATCCCGAGCACACCGCGAGGCGTGGCACGCGCGGACCGCTGATGCGCATCGGACGCTTCGCCGCGGGCGTCGTGCACGTCGGCCTCGGCGTCTACGCGATCGGCCTGCTCACCGGGACCGCGCTCGGCAGCGACGAGGACGGGACGAGGAGCTGGACGCAGCGCCTGCTCGGCTGGGACGGCATCGGCGTGGTCCTGGTGTTCGCGTTCGGGGTGCTGGTGATCGGGCTCGGCGCCTACGACCTGTACAAGGCGGCGAAGGCGAAGCTCGACGATCAGCTCGACCTGTCGCGCCTCGGCGGCAGCACCCGCAAGGTGATCGTCCAGCTCTGTCGCTTCGGCCTCGCCGCGCGCGCGGTCGTGTTCGCGCTCGTCGGATCGTTCCTGGTGATGGCCGCCGTGCGCACCGATCCCGCGAACGCGAAGGGGCTCGGGGAGACGCTCGCGACCATCCAGGGATGGACGTTCGGCTGGGTCCTCCTCGCGATCGTCGCGTTCGGGTTCATCGCGTACGGCGGCTATGAGCTCCTCGAGGCGCGCTTCCGCCGGATCCGCGCCGGCTGATGCCCGCGAGCGCGACCGCGATCACGCCGAGCGCCCACCGCCATCCGTCGCGCGACCGCCGCGGGGTCGCCGCGCAGCCCTCGCCGCCGTCGAGCGATCGCGCGCCGGCAGGCGTGCCGCCGCCTCCGCCGTCGGGCTCGGTGGGCGTGCTCGGCGCTCCGGCTCCTCCGTCGCCGCCGCTGCAGTCGGCGCCCTTCGCGAACCCGCCGACCGGGCCGCGCGCGAGGCGCTCCTCCGTCTCGTCGCCGTACGCGCTGTCCTCGGCGATCCGGTCCTCGGGATGGTTCCGGTTCCACAGCCGCTGGAACGCGAGCACGGAGAGCCCCTCGAGATCGGCGCGTCCCTCTCCCACGTAGTCGAAGTGCACCGGATCGCTCGCGCCGAGCCACTTCATGTCGTGCGCGGCCATCACCTGCCGCCAGGCGGCGTCGTCCTCCACGTCGACGGCGAGGCCCGACTCGTGGTTGCTCCGTCCGGGGCGCGCGGCGAGGCCGATGCCGCAGCGGCCCGCCTGGTACCAGCGGTAGAGGAGGTACTGCTGCGGGAGCGTGCGGAGCGCGGAGTTGATCGCGAGCGGGACGCCGCGGTCCTTCTGCGCGGCGATCACCGCATCGGCCGCCGGCGCCTGGAGCCACGGGAACACCGCGCTCCCGAGGTCGAGGCCCGCGGCCCCGTCGATGCGCTTCATCGTGCCGGGACGCAGGCACTGGATCTCGTCGACGAGCTGCGTCGAGAGCCCCTTCACCGACGCGGTGGTGCAGCTCTCGGTCACCGCGAGCGACACCGGATCGGCGTCGGTCAGCGCGGAGGACGTCCGGCCGATCGGCTCCTCGCTCGAGGAGCACGCGGCGGCGACGACGGCGAGCAAGGAGAGCGTGAGGAGGCGCATCATTCGTCCGGGTCGGTCTCGGTGACCT
>JBDHVD010000290.1:0-11092 GCA_039809525.1 Labilithrix sp.
CTCGCGCCGCCCCTCCCACCGCCACCACGGCACGCTTCTCCGGCGAAGCCGCCGCGCCCTTCTTCGCAGGGGGCGGCAGCTCGCTTCTCCGCAGAAGCCATCGCACGCATCTCCGCGAAAGCCGCCGCGCCGCACGCTTGTCCGCAGAAGCCGCCGCACCGTACGCTTCTTCGCAGAAGCCGCCGCACCGCACGCTTGTCCGCAGAAGTCGGCGCTCGGGCTTCTTCGCAGAAGTCGGGCGCTCGCTTCCTCGGAACCCACCACACGGTGCTTCGCAGAAGCTGTCGCTCGCTCTTCACCGACGCCGACGTTCGCGTCGCCGCTGGAGCCACCGCGCCGCACGCCTCCTCGCGCCGCCCCTCCCACCGCCACCACGGCACGCTTCTGCGGCGAAGCCGCCGCGCCCTTCTTCGCAGGGGGCGGCTGCTCGCTTCTCCGCAGAAGCCACCGCACGCATCTCCGCGAAAGCCGCCGCGCCGCACGCTTGTCCGCAGAAGCCGCCGCACCGCACGCTTCTTTGCAGAAGTCGGCGCACGGGCTTCTTTGCAGAAGTCGGGCGCTCGCTTCTTTGCAGCTCCACCGCACGGTGATTCGCAGAAGCTGTCGCTGGCTCTTCGCCGATGCCGACGTTCGCGTCGCCGCTGGAGCCACCGCACTCGCTTCTCCGCAAAAGCCGCCGCTCATGCTTCTCCGCAAAAGCCGCCGCTCACGCTTCTCGGCAGAAGCCGCCACGCCGCACGCTTCTCCGCAGAAGTCGGCGCTCGGGCTTCTTCGCAGAAGTCGGGCGCTCGCTTCTTTGCAGCTCCACCGCACGGTGATTCGCAGAAGCTGTCGCTCGCTGTTCACCGACGCCGACGTTCGCGTCGCCGCTGGCGCCACCGCACTGGCTTCTCCGCAAAAGCCGCCGCTCACGCTTCTCCGCAAAAGCCGCCACGCCGCACGCTTCTTCGCAGAAGCCGCCGCACCGCACGCTTCGTCGCAGAAGAGATCGCGAGCGCGCCTTCGAGCGGCGGGGCGCGCTTGCAGGAGCGGGGCGCCGCTGCTCCGACGCGGGACCGTCGCGCGGGGCCGCGGCGCGGGTCTGGCTTTACTGCAAAAGCGTCCGTGGATTGCGCGGTAAACCCAGAGGAGGCGATTGGTGGAATTTCCACGGGTTGCGTGCGCACCCTTCACCGCCGAATCGTGCGGCCCCGCGCGGAGACCCCGCCCCCCTGCCAGCCGCGGCGCGAACGCCATCCGACCGGACGCGCGCAAGCGCGAGGCGCAGGCGATCAGAACAGCGAGAGCTGCTTCTTCGAGCCCGACGAGCCCGACGAGCCCGACGAGCCCGACGAGCCCGACGAGCCCGAGCCGGCCGGCGGCGTGCCGAGGAGCTGGCGCACGAGCGACGACTCGCGGCGGAAGAAGCCCTCGGTGTGGAAGCTGTCGCCGAGCTCGAGCAGGGTCACGTCGAGGTGGTGGAGCAGCTCGTGGAGGAGCGTCCGGAGGAAGGTCCGGAACTTCACCGTCTTCGCGTGCGCCGCGGTCCGCATCCAGACCTCGAGCTTCGGGGACTTGCCGCCCTGCGCATACGTGTAGAGGCCGTGCAGCTCGCCGCCCTCGATGTGCGGGCGCACCTCGCGGACGTGGATCTTCACCGGCGGAGCGCCCAGCTGGCGAAGGAGCGCGTCGGAGAGCGCGACCGCCGCGGCCGCGACGCGAGCGCGCTTGCCCGTGTCGAGCGCCGCCTCGAGCGCGGCGACGAGCGGGAAGAGGGCGTGCGCGTCGGGGACGGGGATCGACGCGATCGCGTCGCTCTTCCGGTAGATCGCCTGGTCCTCGGCCGAGAGCCGCGCGTAATACGAGAAGCGCCGCGGGCGGGCCACGATGCCCGACACTCTAGACGCTGTCCCGTCGGGCGGCTACGAAGGCAGCGTGAGCCGCTACCTCGTCACTGGCGCAACCGGGTTCCTCGGCCGGCATCTCGTTCGGACGCTCCTCGATCACGGCCATCAGGTGGTCGCGCTCGTCCGGAGCACCGCGAGCGATCTCCCGAAGGAGGTCGAGCAGGTGAAGGGCGACGTGCTCGATCGCGCGAGCATCGATGGTGCGCTCGCAGCGAACGTCGACGGCGTGTTCCACGCGGCAGGAAAGGTGTCGCGCCGCCCGGAGGACGCAGAGGAGCTCCACGAGCTCCACGTCCAGGGCACGAGGAACGTGATCGACGCATGCATCGCGAACGGGATCCGTCGCGTGGTCGTCGCGTCGACGAGCGGCACGATCGCGGTGAGCGACGATCCGGACTTCGTCGCCACGGAGGACGACGAGGCGCCGATCGGGCTCTTGAACCGCTGGCCGTACTACCGCTCGAAGCTGTTCGCGGAGAAGGCCGCCCTCGAGAAGCACGGCGCGCCGCTCGCGAAGGGCGAAGGCACGCTCGAGGTCGTCTGCGTGAACCCGACGATCCTCTTCGGACCGGGCGACGTGAACGGCTCGTCGACGGAGGACATCCGGCTGTTCCTCGAGCGCAAGATCCCCGCGGTGCCGCCGGGCGGCCTGTCGTACGTCGACGCGCGCGACGCGGCCGACGGGATGTGGCTCGCGATGGAGAAGGGCGTCGGGGGCCGGCGCTACCTGCTCGGCGCGTGCAACCTCACGCTCAAGGAGTTCTTCTCGCGGCTCGAGCGCGTGTCGGGCGTGCGCGGACCGATCCTGCCGATGCCGCGTGCGCCCGAGATCGCCCGCGCGGGTGCGCAGATCCTCGAGCGGCTCTCGGGGCGCATCGGCGTGCCGCTCCCGGTCGACCCGGTGAGCCTCGACATGGCCCAGTACTACTGGTACCTCGACGCCTCGCGCGCGGAGGACGAGCTCGGCTGGACGCCGCGCGATCCGACCGAGACGCTCGCCGACACGGTGAAGGACCTCGGCGAGCGCGGCGTGGTGTGGCCGGATCCGGGGGTCTCGTCGATCCTCGGCGCGATCGCGAAGCGCGTCACGGCCGACGGCGACCGCCCGTGAAGCCGCTCTTCGTCGTCAACCCGAAGTCGGGCGGCGGCGCGACCGAGCGTTCGTGGCCGTCGATGCGCACGACGATCGAGCGCGCGCTCGGACCGATCGAGGTCGCGATGACCGAGCGGGCGGGCCATGGGATCGAGCTCGCGCGCGCGGGCGCGGAGGCGGGCCACCCGCTGGTCGTCGCGGTGGGCGGCGACGGCACGCTGCACGAGGTGGTGAACGGCCTCATGCAAGCGAAGGGCGGCGCCGGCGGCGCGCGCCTCGGCCTCGTCGGTCAAGGGACGGGCGGCGACTTCCGCAAGACGCTCGGCATCGAGCATCGCCTCGACCGCTACGTCGAGGCGCTCGCGAGCGGCAAGGAACGACCGCTCGACGTCGGGCGCTTCAGCGGCGGCGGCAAGACCGAGCACTGGTTCGTCAACATCTTGTCCGCCGGCATGGGCGGGCTCGTCGATCGGTACGTGGCGAGCTCGTCGCGGGCGCTCGGGGGCAAGGCCGCGTACTTCGGCGCATCGCTGAAGGCGCTCCTCGCCGCGCGCGTCGGCAACCTGAAGTGCAAGGTCACGTACGAGGGAAAGACCGAGGAGCGCGCGATCCGTTCGTTCATGATCGCGATCTGCAACGGTCGCTACTTCGGCGGGGGGATGAAGGTCGCGCCCGAGGCGCAGCTGGACGACGGCGCCTTCGACGTGGTGGCGCTCGGTCCCACGAGCAAGATCGCGTTCGCGATGACGTCGAGCAGCATCTACTCCGGCGATCACATCGGGCGCTCCGGCACGGTGCACTTCCGCGCGCAGAAGATCGAGATCGACCTCGCGAACGAGGACGCGCGCGACGTCTTCCTCCTCGACGTCGACGGCGAGCCGATGGGAGGGCTGCCGCTCTCCGTCGAGGTCGTGCCGAACGCGCTCGTGCTCCGCGCCTGACGCCGCAAAGCGTGCGGCACACTTTGCAGGCGCTTGGGGCAACGGGCCTCTTGCGGTCGCGAGCGCGAGCGTTACTGAAGCGCGCCCATGGCAACCGCACGCGCGCGCTCCCAGAGCGCCATCCTCTCGGTCGCTGTCCTCTCCTGGATCGTGCTGCTCGCCGCGCTCGCGCAGGGCTGCGGCGGCGAGGTGGCGCCGGACGAAGGCGGTGAGCGCCACGTCTCGATCGTGTTCCGTTCGGAGAAGCAGAACGGCCGGGAGATCGGGTTGCCCTGGCTCGAGCCCGCGATCGCTCGCGCCGATGCGCAGGCGATGGTCGCCGCGTTCGCCTGGGAGAAGACGGCGCCGCTCCGCGAGCTCGATGCGGACGGGGCCCCCGCCCTCTACTACGCGGCGGTGTACCTGCGGAGCCGCGAGGAGGTCGGCGTGCTCGACCAGGTCGGCATCCATCACTCGTTCATGCCGCTGTTCGAGCACGAGCAGCGCAAGTGGGACGGCCAGAAGGGCCGCATGTCCCAGTCGACCGACGGCAAGGGCGCGCTCCTCTTCGCCGTGGTGCCCGGGCGCATCTACAACGAGATCCGGAAGTGGGCGCTCGCGGGCGATCCGC
Source organism: Labilithrix sp. (assembly GCA_039809525.1). Lineage (GTDB taxonomy): Bacteria > Myxococcota_A > Polyangia > Polyangiales > Polyangiaceae > Labilithrix. The sequence goes on from JBDHVD010000290.1 coordinate 4,531, forward strand.
TCGTCTCGGCGATCATCCTCCGCGACGTCCCGAAGGAGGCGCAGAACGCGCAGGGATCGCTCTCGTACGACTTCCTCGTCGCGTCGCGCTTCAAGTACCGCGGGATGGAGCCGATCCGCCCGAGCGCGTCCGGCGAGAACGCCGGCACCTCGCAGCAGAAGCTCGTGATCCTGACCGCGCGCCTCGCACTGAAGGCGGTGGCCGAGGCGGCCGAGGAGATCCCGCGGGCGATCGCGCGGGCCGCGGGCGACCGCGATCGCAACGGTCTCATCTTCGGCTGGGGCGCCGCCGGCACGATCACGCTGCGCCTCACCCTCGACGTGCACGACGTCGACCCCGCCTTCGCCGACGCGTCGATGGTGCGCGCCTGGGGCAAGGACCTCGGCACGCCGGTCATGCTTCCAGGCGTGCGCGTGAGCGTGTGGTCGCGAGGCGACGCGACGGTCGCTTATCTGCCGACGCTGTTCGAGGGGACGACGAACGCGGCGAGCATGGCGACGATCAAGATGGCGAAGAACCGCGCCGTCCGCTCGCTCTGCGTCGCGACGGAGAACGACGCCGCGGAGATCACCGATCTCCTCACCGAGATCGAGGTCTGCGACTTCGAGGGCTCGGTCGACAAGAGCATCGACAACCTGAAGTTCGACACGTGGGCGAACGTGACGATCTCCGATCCCTACTTCAACATCCTGGCTCAAGCGACGGAGGCGCGCGCGTACCTCACCGACGTGGTCGGCTACTCGCCGCACAAGGCCACGATCGTCGTGGGCTGGATCGCGGACGCGATGGGCCTGGTGGGCACCGGGGCGCCGTTCGCACCGTGCCTCGGCTTCCCGAACGCCTCGGCCGATCTCATCGTGCTGCCGGTCCTCGGCTTCATCGCCGCGGTCCCCGTCGTCGGCCCGCCCCTCGCGGCGGCGCTCGCCGCGGCGACACCGCTCATGGCCGCGGACATCTTCTTCCCCGAGGGCGACGCGCTCACCTCGCGCGGCGCGCCGACCCACGAGTACGGCCACTTCGCGATGTGCAGCATGCTCTACGACTCGAGCGTGTTCCGCATCACCACCGCGTGGACGAGCGCCGTCGTCGACCGCATCGGCGGCGGCGCGGTCCCCGGTCCGATCGCGTCCAAGGCGTACGACATCGAGGCGTTCGCCGACTTCTTCGCCGGTCAGGTCGTCGGGGGCACCAACTATTTCGCGCCCGGCCTCGCCCGCACCAGCGGCATGAGCTACTGCGACGTGAACGCGATTCCGGCCGACGACTGCCTCGACGAGAACTTCAGCAGCGAGGCCACGTTCTTCGATCAGGTCGCGCGCGTGGCGACGACGATGCACGACGCGTTCGACGGCGACCGCTACAACTCGTCGTTCACGAACCAGCCGGGCAACGGCAACGTCTGGACGCGGGCGTCCTCGGTCGATCCGCTCGTCTTCGCCGGCACGTCGCGCAACGGCGACAAGCACGACGAGGAGGTGCTCCTGCCCGGAGCGGCGCTGCGCACGTTCGTCGGCAAGCTCGACGATCTGAACGGGACGAAGTTCATGACCTCCCTCGCCGACACCATTCGCGAGAACGGGTACGACTGGTGCCAGACCTGTCGCGTGTTCGCGCTCCATGCCGGCGTGGATCCGCAGACGCAGCCGCCCGCCGCGTTCTACGCAAAGTGCGCGCAGGCCCCGATCTCGACCTGGGTCGGCGCCGCGCCGGACGCGAACGATCCCACGTCGTGCAACTTCGGCGAGTGCCCCTACCCGCTCACGCTCCAGTACGGTCCGAACGGCCTCGTGTGCGCGCCGTGCGCGGCGAACCAGATCTGGGTGAACCCGACGACGTGCGCGACGTGCCCGCCCGGCACGCAGGTGGTCAACAACCAGTGCATGACGTGCACCACCGGCGGCACGTGCACGCCAGCGTGCCCCGAGCGGCAGCACTTCGAGAACGGCGCGTGCGTCGACTGTCCGTTCTCGCAGGTGAGCGTCGACGGCGTCTGCCAGGACTGCCCGCCCGGGATGTACCGCTACCACAACACGTGCGTGACCGACTGCCCGCCCGAGCTCGACGAGACGATCATCGTCGACGGCGTGTGCACGTACATCCTGAAGTGACGACGGTCAGGCGCCGTGAGGCCCGGTCGCGTCGTACAGCTCGCGGAGCAGATCGAGGCCGGGCTTCTTCTTCTTCTCCGCCATCGCCCACACGAGGTCGCGCGCGCGTGCGTTCACCGGGACCGGCAGCCGGTGCGTGCGCGCGCGGTCGACGATCTCCCCGTTGAGGAAGTCGACCGCCGGCGTGCGCCCGCGCTCGATCGCCGAGAGCATCGAGCTCTTCATCCGGCGGAAGCGGAAGCCGACGGCGAGCAGGAGCCCGTGCTTCGCCACGAGGCTCGGTGAGCCGGCCGCCGCCTTCTCCTGCTCGTTCAGCGCGATCCAGTCGAGATCGACGGTGCCCGCCACCTTCTCGAGCTTCACCTTCTCCTTGCGCGCGACCTCGACGACCTCGGTCATGATCTCGAGGCAGAGGCGGCGCACGAAGCGGTGGTGGATGAACGCGCCGAGGCGATCTCCGCCGAGCGTGCCGAGCGTCGAGATCCCGCAGTTGATGGCGAGCTTGCTCCAGCGCTTGCCGCGGAGGTTCTGCGTCACCTCGACGGGCCCGACGCTCTCGAGCGCGCGCACGAGCGCGTCCTCGTCCCCCTCGACGGGCTCGCCCCGCAACGGAACGAGGTGCCCGAGCGTGAAGCCGCCGGGCGCGGTCTTCTCGTACAGGCCCGGCTCCGGCATGGTCGCGCCCCAGCCGACCACCGCACCGATGACGCGATCGTCGCCGACGATCTTCGCGATGCGCTCCTCGCACAGGCCGTTCTGGAGGCAGACCATCGCGCCGTCGTCCGCGAGGAGCGGCGCGGCCGTGCGCGCGGCCTCCTCCACTTGCGGGGGCTGCGTGGCGAGGAGCACGTAATCGAACTTCCGCTCCGCCGCGAGGCCGTCGACCCCGAGGCTCACGCGCGCGTTCACCTGCCGGGCGGCGCCCTCGCCGACCACCTTCATCCCGCGCGAGGTGACCGACGCGTGGATCTCGCGGTTGGTCGTCACCGCGGTGACGTCGTGGCCGGTCTCGGCGAGCGAGGCGGTGAGCACGCCGCCGATGGCGCCGGCGCCGATGACGAGGAACCTGGGTGCTTCGAGGGACATGCGGGCCGCGAACGTAGCACCGTCCACGAGCCCTGCCAGCGGGACCATCGCCCACGCGCGCGCGCGTGAGCCGGGCGCGCGCGCTCGCGCTGGATCGCACGAAATACGGCATTTCCTGGCCCCTTTGCCCGGGCACGAGGGCTGCAGCGCGCCCCTCCGTGATCGGCCCGATGTCGGTGGTGATGCGGGTGACCGACGGGACGGACAAGCTCGATGCCCGCGCCTTCCGTGCCCTGCTGCTCGCCGCCCTCGGACGCATGGGCGAGGGGATCGTCGTCTGCGACGACGAGCTCGAGGTCCTCTTCTCGTGCCCGCGCGCGGCGAAGCTCCTCGCCCGCTTCGGCGGCCTGAACGGGACGGGGCTGCCCGAGCCGATGATCGCCCTCCTCCGCGAGCACCGCGACGGCGGCGAGGTCCCCCTCGTCCGCCGCCTCCCGGCCTCGAGCGGGTCCCCGATCCACGTCCGGGTCTCCGGGGTCTGGACCGCCCCGCCCGCCCGCTTCGTCCTCTGGCTGCGCGAGGAGGCGCGACGGGACGAGCATCTTTACGCCGCCCTCCACGAGCGGTACGGATTGGCCAGGCGGGGCTTCCAGCTCGCGCTGCTCGTGCGTCAGGGGCTCACGAACCGCGAGATCGCGCGTGAGCTCCGTCTCTCGGAGTCCACCGTGAAGGTCTATCTCCACCACCTCTATCGAGCCTGCCGCGTGTCGAGCCGCACCGCGCTCATCGCGCTCATGGACGGCCTCAGGCAGACGGAATGAGGCGCGCCGCGCTCGTCCTCCTCGTGGCGTCCTCGATGACGCTCTCGGCGACGGCGCTCGGCGCCGGCGAGGACGAGGCGCGCGCGCACTTCAAGCGAGGCGTCGAGCTGTACGACGAGGGCGACTACAAGCTCGCGCTCGTCGAGCTCGAACGCGCCTACGAGATCGTCCCGAGCTACAAGGTCCTCTACAACATCGGGCAGGTCCACTATCAGCTCGGCGAGTACGCGCGCGCGCATCGCGCCCTCCGGCGCTACCTCGACGAGGGCGGCGCCGACGTCGAGCCCGAGCGCCGGGCCGAGGTGGAGAAGGACCTCGCGACGCTCGCGACGCGCATCGCGACGGTCACCATCGAGGTCAACGTCCCGGACGCGGAGATCGTGATCAACGATCAGCCGCTCGGAAAGGCCCCGGCGGCGCGCACCCTCGTCGAGGCCGGCTCGGTCCGCGTGCAGGTCTCGAAGCCGGGCTACGAGCCGAGGACCGAGACGATGCGCCTCGCCGGCGGCGACGAGCGGGTCGTGCGCATCGAGCTGGCGAAGGTGCAGCGCGAGGTCATCGTGCACAGCGAGGGCGTCCCGACGCCGGCCGTGATCGGCTGGATCGCCACGGGGGTGATCGCGGCGGGCGCGATCGGCACGGGGCTCGCGGCGACGAACGCGCAGAACAAGTTCGAGACGATGCGCACCTCGCCCATCTCGGGCTCGCCCGAGCAGGCGCGCGCCGATCTCGATCGGCAGGGCAACGTCGCCGACGGGCTCGCGCTCGCGACCGACATCCTCATCGGCACGGCGCTCGTCGCCGGCGGCGTGTCCCTCTGGCTCACCCTGCGCGGCAAGCCCGTGCCGGGCACGCCCGCCTCCGTGATGGCCTGGTGATCGCGATGAAGCGCTCGCTCCGCGCCTCCGCGTTCGCCATCGGCATGCTCGCCGCGGGCTGTTCGCTCATCGTCAACACGGGCGATCGCGTGCAGTGCCAGACCACCGCCGACTGCGAGGCGAGCCCGGCGCTCCAGGGCCGCATCTGCGATCAAGGGTTCTGCGCCCTGCGCGCGTCCCAGCCAGGTCCGGTGACCGAGGCGGGCGCCGTTTGCGTCGACACCGATCTCTGCACGCAGACCAACAGCGGTCGGGCGTCGATCTGCAAGGCCGCCGGCGTGACGCCGTGCACGCCCCTCGAGATCGACGGCGACTGCCCGTCCATCGTCGGCAAATGGAGGGATCCGCACGCCATCATCGTCGGCGCGCTGCTGCCACTCACCATCAAGCTGCCGAACGGCAAGGCACCGGAGAGCTACTACTCCAAGCGCCTTCTCCGAGCGATCGAGCTCGCCGCACAGGAGATCGACGCGGCGGCGCCCTCCGGCTTCTTCATCGCGGGCCAGCAGCGGCCGATCGCCGTGCTGCAGTGCGACTCTCGCGGCGATCCCGCTCAGGCGCAGAAGATGTTCACGCACCTCACGGAGAACGCGGGGGCGCAGGCCGTGATCGTCGGTTGGGACGTGGATCTGGCGTCCATCGCGCCTCTCGCGATGCAGAAGCAGACCACGATCATCTGCTCCGACTGTTTCACGCCGGCTCCGCCGGGGACGACGACGTGGAGGATTCTGCCGTCGATCACGTCGGACGTCGGCCTCGTCACATGGCGCGTCAATCAGCTCGAGACGCAGATCAAGGGGCAGACGCCGGGTGACATCAAGGTCGCCGTCCTCGTCGACGGCGCGCCGGCGCAGCGCCTGTTCGCGGAGGAGATCGCGAAGAAGCTCGTGTTCAACGGCGTCAGCGCCGCGCAGAACGGGGCGACCAAGTTCCTTGCGGTGCAGACCGAGGATCCACGGGAGAAGTTCATCGAGTACGACACGTACGATCAACAGATCGCCGACTTCGCGCCGGACGTCGTCGTCGTCGGCATGGCGTCGGACTTCCCCACGTATCATCTGCCGCGCATCGAGAAGAAGTGGCCGGCGAACAAGGCCCGCCCACAGTACGTGCTCACCCAGATCTCCTACGACGCGGCGACGTTCGAGAACGCGATCACCGATGACGCGCTGAGGATGCGCATCTCGGGAACGCACCCCTTCACCTCGCCCGAGCGCGCCAGCAACGTCCAGGGCTTCGCGACGCGTTACCAGCTCAGCTACAAGGAGCCGCCGAACGGCAACTTCAGCGGCTACGAGGCGTTCTACGCGACCGCTCTCGCCATCGCGTCGAACGGCGGACAGCCGGTGCTCGACTCGGCGCGAATCTCGGCGGGCTTCGGGAACCTCGTCGCCGGCGACGTCTACGATCTCGGCCCGGGCGGAGGGCTCAACATCGCGCTCGAGACGCTGAAGAACGGCCGCAAGATCGACATCCGTGGGCTCTACACGGATCTCGACTGGAACCTGACGACGCGGGAGGTGACGACGGACACGGGCATGTTCTGCTTCACGCGGCAGCCCGGCGGTCCGCTCGAGATCCACGACGTGCCCGGTCTGCGCTGGGACGCGGCCACGGGTCAGGTCACGGGGACCTACGCGTGTCCGTGAGGGCGAGCGTCGTCGTCACGCTCGCTCTCTCGTGCGTCGCGTCGGAGGCACGCGCGGTCCAAGGCGGCACGGAGGATCGC
>JBDHVD010000291.1:0-11084 GCA_039809525.1 Labilithrix sp.
CGAGACGCCGGCGATGGCCGTGCGCTCGGCGATCTCGCGCTCGAACTTCGGCTTGCCGAGGTGCTTCACCAGCGCGTCCTCGTCGAGGACGAGCGGCTGCGCCACCTCGTCGGCCTTCTTGCGCGCGACCTCGAGGGCCGCGGCACGGCACAGCTTCTTGATCTCGCGATCGAGCTGCCGGACGCCGGCCTCGCGGGTGTAGTCGCGGACGATCGCGAGCAGCGCCGCATCGGAGATCACGAGCTGGCCTTCGCCGATGCCGTGCTCCTTCGTCCGCTTGGGGATGAGGTGCTTCTTGGCGATGTGGACCTTCTCGTCCGGCGTGTAGCCGGTGAGCTCGACGATCTCGAGGCGATCGCGGAGCGGAGGCGAGAGGGTCTCGAGAGTGTTCGCCGTGCAGATGAACATCACCTCCGAGAGATCGAACGGGAGCTCGAGGTAATGGTCGGTGAACGTCTTGTTCTGCTCCGGATCGAGCACCTCGAGGAGCGCCGCCTCGGGCGAGCCCGCCCAGGACGTGCCCATCTTGTCGACCTCGTCGAGGAGGACGACCGGGTTCTTCACCCCCGCCTTCTTCAGCGCGTGGACGATGCGCCCGGGCAGCGCGCCGACGTACGTGCGCCGGTGCCCCCGGATCTCCGCCTCGTCACGGACGCCGCCGAGCGCGACGCGCACGAACGGTCGTCCGGTGGCGTCGGCGATCGACTGGCCGAGCGACGTCTTGCCGACGCCGGGCGGGCCGACGAAGCAGAGGAGCGTGCCGCCGCGGTTCTCGGTGCTCTGCGAGAGCTTGAGCACCGCGACGTGCTCGAGGATGCGCTTCTTGATGTCGTCGAGGCCGTGGTGGTCGGACTCGAGCTGAGCGGCGATCTTGTCGAGGTCGATCTGCGACTCGGCGCGCTTGCTCCACGGGAGGTCGGCGATGAGCTCGAGGTAGTTGCGGATCACGTGGACCTCGGCGCCCTGGCCGTTCATGCCCTCGAGGCGGCGCAGCTCGCGGTCGGCGACCTTGCGTACCTCCTCGGGGAGGTTTCCGTCGTCGAGGCGCTTCTTCAGGTTCGCCAGGTCGCCCTCCTCGCCGTCGCCGAGCTCCTTCTTGATCGCGCGCATCTGCTCGCGGAGCACGTGCTCGCGCTGGTTCTTGCCGATCTCCTTGCGGACCTCGCTCTCGATCTTCGCGCGGACCTCGGCCTGAGCCTTCTGCTCGCCGATGCGCTTCACCAGGAGGCGCAGCCGCGCGACGACGTCGGCGGTGCCGAGGAGCTCGATCTCCTGCTCGGTCGGCATGTCGATGATCGCCGCGATCTTGTCGGCGAGATCGCCCGGCGCCGAGTCGTCGAGCTCGATCTGACCGAGCGCCCCGCCCGCGTCGCGGACGATCTCGGAGACCGCCTGCTGGAGCGCGCGCGAGAGCTCCTTCGCTTCGACCGCGTCGCCGTTCTCCTCCGGGAGGTGGACGGCGTCCGCCTTGAAGTGAGGCTCGTGCGCGGTGAACGACGTGAACTTCGCGCGCCCGAGGCCCTCGAGCGTGAGCTCCCACTCGCGCTCGGTCTTGCGCGTGACCGATCGAACGCGCGCGTACGTGCCGAAGGGATGAACGTCGTCCGACGCGAGCTCGAGCGTGCGCGGATCGCGCTGCGTGAGGGTGAGGAGGACGTCGCCGGGGTAGAGGTTGCGGACGAGCGCGACCGACCGCGGGCGACCGACGGCGAACGTCAGCGTCGCGCCCGGGAAGAGCACGCCATTGCGGAGAGGGAGCGCGGCCACCGGCGATGCAGGCACCGCCACGCCGTCACGGAGCTTCGTCATGGAGAGCGAACGTTCGTCGCGTCTCCAGGTCCGTCAATGGCACGGGCCTCGCAAAGTGCAACGGACGTGAGCCGCGAAACCTCCGCGGTTCATCGAGCATCGGAACATGCACGGGCGAGCTCGAGACGAGCTCAGCGGCCCTTGCAGCTCGCGACCGAAGAGCTCGAGGTGGTGCCGAGCTTCTTCGCGTCTTCGATGCGGATGAAATGTCCGGACAGCGCGTTCGGTACGACGTAGCGCACGTCGATGCCGTCCGGTTTGCGATCGATGACGCCTTGGTCGTCTGACCGATCCGTCATGAGATCCGGCAGCTCGATCCGGGCGGCGTCGCCGTCGCGGTGGAGCGAGCCGTAGTAGCAGTCGTACGACGCGCCGTCCCCGCACCGGAGCGTCGCCGAGACGCTCTCGGAGTAGGTCTTGCCGCAACGCCGGACGACGACGCTGCCGTCGGCGCGAAGCTCCATCTGGAAGACGTCGTGCACCGTCGTCGGGACCATGCCGCTGTGATCGAGCCGGACGAGGTCCCAGGTCCCCTCGAGCGGCGCATCCTGCGTCGACGAGGAGAGCGTCGACACCGGCGGGACGCTCCCACCGGCCGGCGGCTCTTCGATGGCACCGCCGCAAGCGGAGGCTGCGAGCGTGACGAGCGTTAGAAGAAGGACGCGACTCATCGTGATTCGCTCCGTTCTGCAATCCGCGCGCCCGCTACGGACGCACGTGATCACGCGAAGATCAGGATACACGTGTGCGCGCGTTGACGATCAACCGTCTCGGATCGCGCCGTTCCGGGCGTGGTTTTGCGGGGGGCGCGCCATGGCGCCGACGTAGGTGTTCCTCTGGTGGTAGTCTCGTGCCCTGCCGGTGAAGCGCGGTCCGGAGCTCCAGAGAGGTGACGTGTTCGGTCGCTACGCGATCGAGAAGCCCCTCGGTCAGGGCGGCATGGGCACCGTGCTGCGCGCGCGGGACACGGTGCTCGAGCGCACGGTCGCCCTGAAGATCATGCGCCCGGAGCACGCGACGAAGCAGTCGTCGATCGCGCGCTTCTTCCGCGAGGCGAAGGTCGCCGCGCAGCTCACGCACCCGAACGTCGTACGCGTCTACGACCTCGGGGAGGTCGAGGGGACCGCGTTCATCGCGATGGAGTACGTGCCGGGCCAGTCGCTCCGCGCGTACCTCGGCGACGGATCGACGCCCGCCTCGACGAAGCTCCGCTGGATGACCGAGGTCGCGCGCGCGCTCTCGGCGGCGCATGCGCGCGGTCTCCTGCATCGCGACGTGAAGCCGGAGAACATCCTCATCTCGACCGAGGGCGTCGCGAAGCTCGCGGACTTCGGGCTCGCGAAGCGCCAGGAGGTCACGGCCGACATGCGCGCGAGCTTCCACACGCAGGTCGGCTTCGTCGTCGGGACGCCGGTGTACATGGCGCCCGAGCAGCTGCGCGGCGGCGAGGTCGACGCGCGCACCGATCAGTTCGGCTGGGCGATCACCGCCTATACCGTGCTCACCGGGCAGCACCCGCGCGCGCGCGATCCGCAGCTCGTTCGTCCGATCACGCCGCTCCACGAGCTGTGCCCCGACATCCCGCTCCGCGCCGCCGAGGCGGTCATGCGCGCGCTCTCGCTCGATCGGAGCCGGCGCTTCCGCGACATGGAGGAGCTCCTCGCGGAGCTCGAGCCGACGATCGGCTCGCGCCCGTCGCTGACCCCGCCGTCGCCGACCGGACCGCCGCCGCCGATGCGCGGCAGTCGCCAGATGGCCGACGAGGAGGCGCTCGGCTGCGCGTCGCGCATGCGCATGCTGCTGCGTTCGCGGCGCGAGATGGCGCGCCTGATGGACGGCCCGCCCACGGCGCCGCCCTTCGCCAACGACGTCCCGTCCGATCAGGAGACGCTCGCCGAGAGCTGGTGGTTCGCGATGACGGTGACGCCGTGTCCGGCGGCGCCGCTCGAGCGCGCCGCGTTCTCCCCCGACGGGAGCCGCATCGTCGCCGTCGGGGCGGGCGGCATCGCCGCATACGAGGACGGCGCGTGGCGCATCGTGGCCACGCACGCCGATCCCGACGGTCCTCGATGCGTCGCCGCGCTCGAGGACGGCAGCGTCGCGATCGGCGGACGCGAGGGGCTCGCGGTGCGCGTGGCCGGCGACGGCTCGGTGCACCCGTGGACGCTCGAGGGCGTGTCGCCGTCCGAGCAGCGCGGGATCACGTTCCACGCGGTCGACGTGCTCCCGGGGGCGGGCGCCGATCTCGTCTTCGCGGGCGAGCACGCCGGGCGCGTCGTCGCGGCGTTCGCCGTCGGGATGCAGGCCGCGGTCACCATCGGCCATCCCGGCAGCATCTACCACGTGGCGTACGGCCCGCTCGTCATCGGATCCGGCACCGCGGGCATCGAGGTCCTCACCCGCAGCGGGATCGAGGTCATGGTCGACGAGGGGCCGGTCTCGATGTGCCTCGCGCACCTCGACGACGAGACGGTCGCCATCGGCGGCGTCGACGCGTCGGTCAGCGTGATCACCCCGTCGACGAGCCGCTACCTCGTCGAGCGCGTCGAGACGACCGCGGCGATCGTCGCGGTCGCGGGCGCCGATCGTCGCGAGGCCTGGGCGGTGGACGCCAACTGCGGCCTCTTCCGCCGGGCGCGCCTCGGCCGCTGGATCCCCTGGGTGCGTGCGCCGCGGACGAAGGCGCAGCCGATCGCGGCGTGGGCGTGCGCGGGCAAGCTCGTGGTGGTGGACGCGAACGGCGTCGTGCTCGAAGGCAACCGCAGCTAAGCTGCCGACCATGACGGCCGGCAGGGACGCGCTCCGCGAGACGCTCGCGGCGATCGACGGCAAGGACTACCAGCGCGCCGGCGAGGCCGCGCTCCGCGGCGTCGCGAGGCCCCTCCGCCTCGCGGGCGAGTCGCTCGCCGATCTGCTCGAGCGCTTCGCGAAGCCGGAGGACGACGCCCTCGCGTGGCGGGACAAGGTGCTCGGCGCGCTCGACGACGCGGTCCCGAACGTGCTCGACGCGGTCCTGGTGCTCTACGCGAACGTGCTCTTCCACCGGCTCGTCGCGCCGAAGCCCGAGCCCCTGTTCGCCCTCGACGTGCCGTCGAACGAGGACGTCGCGAAGACGGCGGCGGCGGAGATCGAGACGCGCGGCATGGAGGGCGCCGCGGATCACTTCACCCACGCCGCGGCGAACGACGCGGCGAAGCTCGTGTCGTCGATCATGAACGTCGCCGAGCTGTGGTCGAGCTGCGCCGACGACGGCTCGCGTCTCGCGGCGTTCTACGACTCCGCCGAGGGCGCCGCCGCGCAGATGCTGGCCACGGCGAAGACGCTCCGCGTGGCGGCGGGCGTGCTCCGCGCGGCGTGACTAGAAGCTCCAGCCCGACAAGAACTGCGTCCCGAGCCGCTGCCCCACGTCGGTGAGGAGCGGCCGCAGCTCGGTGTATTCTGCAAGGACGTCGGCGATGGTCGCGACGACGCGATCGATCTCTTCCTCGGTGACGGTGAGGGGAGGCGAGAGCTTGAGCACGTTCCACTGCTGCGACGCCGGCTGCGCGAGCACCCCGCGCTCGAGCAGGCGCAGCGCGAGCCACTGGCCGAACACGCGCTTCGACAGGACGTCGACCACCCCGGGCAGGAGCCGTCCGAGGAGGCCGCTGCCCTTCGTCGGCCCGAGCTCGATCGCGACGAGGAGGCCTCGGCCGCGCACGCCCTTCACGAACGGGTGCGAGCCGATCGCGTCGCGGAGGCGCTCGACGAGCTGCTCGCCGCGCGCGCGCGCCGCCGCCGCCAGGCCTTGCTCCTCGATCAGCGCGAGCGTCGCGATCGCCACGCGGCAGCCGAGCGTCCAGCCGGAGAACGTCGAGCCGTGGAGATCGAAGCGGTCGAAGCGCCCGTACGCGCGGTCGTGGATCTCGGGCGTGGTGACCGCCGCCGAGACGGGCACCATCCCGCCGCCGAGCGCCTTGCCGAGCACCAGCACGTCGGGGACGAAGCCCTCCTGCTCGTACGCGAACATGGTCCCCGTGCGCCCGAGGCCGGTCTGCACCTCGTCGAGCACGAGGAGCGCGCCGTGCTTCTTGCACAGCTCGTGGGCCGCGCGGAGGTAGTCCTGCTTCGGGACGATCACGCCCGCCTCGGCCTGGATCGGCTCGACCACGAACGCCGCGGGCTTCGCGTCCACGAGCGCCCGCTCGAGCGCGGGCAGGTCGTCGAACGGGACCTCGAAGCACTGAGGCACGAGCGGCTCGAACGGATCGCGCAGGCGCCCGCTGCCCATGATCGAGAGCGTGCCGAGGGTCGTGCCGTGACAGCCGCCCTTGCAGTAGAGGATCGCCTTCCGCTTCGTCGCCGCGCGCGCGAGCTTCATCGCGGCCTCGACCGCCTCGCCGCCGCCGGTCGCGAACAGGCATCGGGTGAGCGGCGCGGTGAGCTTGGCGATCGCCGCGCCGAGCTCGGCCGCGTGGACGCCGATCCCGGTGTGCACGAGCGGAGGCGCGTCGTCGGAGAGCATCGCGCGCATCCGCTCGAGCAGCTCGGGCGGGTTGTGCCCGAGGCTCGACGCGCCGAACGAGCCGAGGAAGTCGAGGTACTCGCGCCCCTCCGCGTCCCAGATGCGGGTGCCCTGCGCACGCTCGTACACGCGCCCGTAGCCGAACGCGCCGAGCAGGCGCACGAACGACGGGTTCACGTGCGCGGCGAACTTCTGCGCCCCAGCGTGGCTCGAGCCGCTCATGACGTCTGCGAGGATACACGGCCGCGGGGCCCGGCCGTTTCCGCCGCTCGAACGCGCCGATGCTCGCGACATGCATGGGGAAAACGATCCCATGGCGACCGACGGTCGGCCGCAGTACGGATGGACGGTGCCGATCGGTCCGCTCGAGCCGCTCATCGAGATCGCTGCCGCGCTGGTTCCGCTCGCCGCCGACGGCGCCGCGATCGACCTCGAGCTCGACGGCTCGTTCGTCTGCGTCGCGGCGGTGCACGTCGATCCGGCGATCGAGCGCGCGCTCGTCCGCGCGCACGAGCGGCCGATCCCGGCCCGGCGGATCGTGCCGTTCGTGTCGGACCGGGGGACGCGCGGTCGCCTCTCGGTGTGGTCGGACGGTCCGCTCGCCCCGATCGCGGAGGCGTTCGTCTACGCGTCGGCGACGCATGCGGGCGTGGCCGCCGACCGGGGCATGGCGCTCGAAGACAGCCTCTTCGCGATGCTCGGGCACGAGCTGCGCGCGCCGCTCCAGGCGCTCGCGCTCGGCATCGAGCTGATCCGGATCCGCGCGCGCGACACCGCCGACGATCTGCCCAAGAACTGGGTGCTCGAACGGTGCGAGCGCCTCGAGACCTCGGTCCATCGCCTGCGCGACGTCGCCGATCGCCTCCTCGACGTGACCCAGGCGCAGCGCGGCGTGGCCGTGCAGACGCGCGACGCCGAGCTCGGCGCGATCGTGCGCGCGGCCGTCGAGCGCTTCGCCGGCGAGCTCGCGGCGTCGGCGATGGAGGTGCGGATCGAGCAGGCCGAGCTCGTCCACGGCACCTGGGACGTGGTCCACGTCGACACCATCGTGTCGAACCTCCTCTCGAACGCGATGAAGTACGCGACGGGCAAGCCGATCGTCGTGGGCGTGATCCGCGACGACGACGAGGTGCGCGTGCGCGTGCGCGACCACGGACCGGGGATCCCGCCGGACGAGCGCGCGCGCATCTTCGAGCGCTTCGCGCGCGGGCGCGCGGCCGGGATGGCCCGCGGCCTCGGGATCGGCCTGTGGATGGCGCGCGTGCTGGCGGAGGCTCAGGGCGGGAGCGTCCGCTGTGAAGCCCCCGAGGCGGGGGGCGCCGAGTTCGTCCTCGTGCTGCCCCGCTCCGTCACCGCGCAGGCGCCTGTGCCAACACCTGCGCGATAGTCGTGCGGAGCGCCTGCGCGGAGAAGGGCTTCACGAGGAGCGCGTCGTAGCGAGGCGCATCGTGCGGAATGCTCAGCGGCGCCGCGGTGGTGAGGATCACCCGGAGCGCCGCGAGCGCCACGCTCCCGCGGATGACGCGCAGCGCCTGGATGCCGTCCTTCACCGGCATCATGAAGTCCATGATGACGAGGTCCGGCAGCGGCCCTGCGGCGAGGGCCTCGAGCGCGCGCCGCCCGTCCGTGGCCGTGAGGACGGAATGGCCCTCCCACGTCAGGAGCTCGGCGATCGTCTCCACGATCGCCGGCTCGTCGTCGACCACGAGGATGGTGGTCATCGCGTCCGGCGTTTCCTCTTGGCGCTGGACGCGCGGCGCTTCTTCGTCGAGGCCTTCGGCTTGCGCGACGACGCCGCGCCCGACTGGAGCGTGCGTCCACCGTCGTGCGGGCGCGGCGCGGTCACCACGACGCCCCGGTCGGTGATCTCGAAATCCCACAGCCGGCAGTCGTGACCGCTGTCGCGCGTCTTCATCACCGCGAGGGAGGCGACGAGACGGCCGTCCTCGGTCTCGACCCGTCGCAAGAACAGGATGTTGTGGAACAGCGCCGAGACGAACGGCGTCGGGACCTCGACGTCCTGCACGAAGAGCTCGCGGGTCTCGTCGGTCACGACCATCGTCGCGCCCTCGGCGAGGATCCCGCCTGCGAGCGTGGCGAACACCGGGGCGATCCGATCGGGCTGCGCGCTCGCGTGCAGGGACGCGAGGCCGTCGAAGAGCACGCGGGTGATCTTCTCGCGACGGATGATGCCGAGGAGCTCGTCGGCGAGCGCGTCGAGGTGGATCTCCGACGGGCGCCGCCACTCGACGAGGAAGCGCCCGTCCTCCGCCGCCGCGGTCACGCCGAGGCCGAGCCGGTCGCCCTTGCTCGCCACGAGCGAGGGCTGCTCGAACAGGCCGAAGTAGAGGACGCGCTCGCCGCGGCGCGCGCCTTCGGCGAGGAACTGCAAGCCGAGCACGGTCTTGCCGCATCCGCTCGGAGCGAGCAGCAGCGTCGTCGACCCGGTGACGAGCCCGCCTCCGATGATCGCGTCGAGCCCGGGCACGCCGGTGCCGAGCTTGGCGGACCCCGCGCCGACGGCCGCCGGCGGCGGCATGGGCCGCGCCTCGAAGCGCGGGTACACGCGCAGGCCGTCCGGGGTGATCAGGTACAGGTGCGCGCCCTCGACGAACGCGCTTCCGCGGAGCTTCGTGACCGAGAGCTGGCGGAACGTGCGGAGGTTCACCCGCTCCGTGGTCAGCTCGATGATCCCGTCGACCATCGTCCGCTCGGCCGAGCCGGGGTGATCGGTCTCGCCGCTCGCCACCAGCAGCACGGTGCACCCCACGACGGCGACCCACGTCTGCAGCTCGCTGATGAAGCGCTTGTAGTCGACCTGCGACGGCGCGAGCGCCGAGGCCGTCACGATCCCGTCGAGCACGAGGAGCGACGCCTGGTGGTCGCGGACCATTCCCCGGACGAGCTGGAGGAGCTCGCCGAGGCCGCCCTCGAGGATCGCCGAGAGCCCGTTGAGGTAGACGACCTCCTTGCCGACGTGCTCGGGCGCGAAGAACGACAGCGTCCGGAGCTGCGCCAGCAGGCGCTCGTGCGTCTCGGCGAGGAGCGTCGCGTAGACCGCGCGGCCTCCGCGCCTCGCGTGCGCGAACACCATCTGGCTCGAGAGGATCGTCTTGCCCGCCCCCGGGCGCCCCGCGACGATGGTGATGCTGCCCGGATGGAGGCCGCCGCCGAGGATCGCGTCGAGCCCTTCGATCCCCGTGCTCAGCCGGGGCGGGATGTCCGTCTCCGTCATCGGACATCGACGATGCCACGTCACCCCCACGAATGGAACGAGGGCACCGCGGATGCGACCGTGGGCCGCTCGTGATTCGCCTCGTGACGCGCGTCAGAGCACGAGCGTCTCGACGTGCTCACCCCAGACCGCGCGGAGCACGCCCGCGATCTCGCCGACCGTCGCGTCGGCCTTCACCGCGTCGAGGATCAGCGGGACGAGGTTGTCCGTGCCCTTCGCCGCCTGTTCGATCTTGGTGAGCGCCGCCGCGTGCTTGCTCGCATCGCGGCGCGCACGCACGGCGCGGACGCGCTCGACCTGATCGCGCTCGATCTTCGGATCGATCTTCATGACCTCGACTTCGGGAGCGTCCTGCACGAAGTCGTTCACCCCGACGATGATGCGCTGCTTCTTCTCGATCTCGAGCTGATAGGAGTACGCGCTGTTCTGGATCTCGCGCTGCGGGTAGCCCTGCTCGATCGCCTGCACCATGCCGCCGAGCTCGTCGATGCGCGCGAGGTACTTGTTCGCCTCCGCCTCGAGCCGGTTCGTCAGCGCTTCGACCGCGTAGCTCCCGCCGAGCGCGTCGACGAAGTCCGCGACGCCCGACTCGTGCGCGACGATCTGCTGCGTGCGAAGCGCCACCGTGACCGCGTCGCTCGTCGGCAGGCCGAGCGCCTCGTCGTAGCTGTTCGTGTGGAGCGACTGGCATCCGCCGAGCACCGCCGCCATCGCCTGCACGGTGACGCGCACGACGTTGACCAGCGGCTGCTGCGCGGTCAGCGTCATGCCCGCCGTCTGGCAGTGGAAGCGGAGCGCGCGCGCGCGATCGGTCTTCGCGCCGAAGCGCTCCTTCATGATCGTCGACCACATGCGGCGGGCGGCGCGGAACTTCGCGACCTCCTCGACGAGGTTGTTGTGGACGTTGAAGAAGAAGGAGAGCTGCGCGCCGAACTTGTCGACGTCGAGACCGGCGTCGATCGCCGCCTTCACGTACGCGATGCCGTCGGCGAGGGTGAACGCGATCTCCTGCGCGGCGTCGCACCCGGCCTCGCGGATGTGATAGCCGCTGATCGAGATCGTGTTCCACGACGGCACTTCCTTGCCGCAGAACGCGAAGATGTCGGTGATGAGCCGGATCGACGGGCGCGGCGGATAGATGTACGTGCCGCGCGCCATGTACTCCTTGAGGATGTCGTTCTGGATCGTGCCGCGGAGCTTCGCGCGCGGGACGCCCTGCTCCTCGGCCACCGCGATGTAGAGGCAGAGGAGGGTCGCGGCGGTCGCGTTGATCGTCATCGACGTCGAGATCTTCTCGAGCGGCAGGCCGCGGAGCAGCGTCCGCATGTCGTCGAGCGAGTCGATGGCGACGCCCACGCGCCCGACCTCGCCGAGGCTCCGCTCGTCGTCGGAGTCGCGTCCCATCTGGGTCGGCAGATCGAAGGCGACGGAGAGGCCCGTCTGTCCCTGCTTCAGGAGGTAGTGGTAGCGCTCGTTCGACTCGGCGGCGGTGCCGAAGCCGGCGTACTGGCGCATGGTCCAGTGGCGGCCGCGGTA
>JBDHVD010000292.1:0-11077 GCA_039809525.1 Labilithrix sp.
CAGATGGGCCTACCGCCCTTTCGCATCGACGTCCTCACGGAGATCTCCGGCGTCAGCTACGAGGAAGCCAGTGCGGACACGGTCGCCGGCCACCTCGGCGCGGAGGGCGTTCGGTGCCTCGGGATCGACGCGATGATCAAGAACAAGTGCGCCACAGGCCGAACGAAGGATCTCGCCGACGCCGAAGCGCTCGAGGAGATCCGCGGGCGAGGTCGCCCGGCGCGCTGAAGCCCATCGTCGCTCACCGCGCCCGACGGCGGACGCGCTCGGACCAGCCCAGCGCGCCGGATGGGCCTTCGGAGCGCGTCGAGCAGTTCGGGAGCCGAGCTCATGACTCCGACGCGACGGAGTCGGCGCGCAGGCGTCCACGCGCCCGAAGCCTCAGCGAAGCCGCTCGGGCGGCGCGGCGGGGAAGCCGTCGTGGTCCGCTTCCGACGAGAGGCCGTGGACGATCACGCCGAAGAGGCCACCGAGCATGGCACCCGCGAGCATGAAGGCGGGCGTATCGAGCAGCCCCCATGCGGCTGCGCCGAGGAACGTCCCGAGCAGCGCGCCGATCCCCCCGGGCGGCAGCGCGCCGACGAGCACGCGGCGGCGGAGGCGCTTGCGTGCGGCCCATAGCTCGCGCTCGAGCGCGGCGATCTTGTCGAGGGCCTCGGCGTGCGCGTGCTCCATCTCGAGCGCGCGGTCGCGCGCCCCCCCTCGCGATAGTGAACGCGATACATCACGCGTCATACGCCGTTCGTCGGCCGCCGTGAGCCGCAGGTTGCGCGGAATCTCGGCACACGCCCGAGAGCATCCCGTCGGCGGGATGCGCTGGGTCGTGGTCACCAACGCCGAGGTTCGCGGAGGCGGCGTCAGGATCGTCATCGACGCGAAGGACGGCGAGATCGTGCTGGCCGGATACGCGCCTCGTTGACGAATTAATCGGGCAACCGAAGGCCCGGATGGGCCGACGGGGCTCGCATGACCGCGATCTCCGCCGACCGCTCCCGCCCGCGCGAGCCGAACGATCTCGACACCTCACGTCCGGACGCCCGGCCTACGCCGACGACGCCTTCGCCTTCCCGGTCCTCGCTCTTCTCCGACGCCGACGTCCACCGCGTGTACGGCCGGATCGGCGACGCTCCGGAGTACGCCGCGTTCCTTCGCAACGTCGGCCAGGAAGCGCTCCGGCCCGAGATCGATCGCGCCGACCGCGTCGAGCAGAAGGAGATCAGCCGGGCCGACGCGTCCGCGCGCGCGCGTCTCGATGCATTCCGCGCGAGCTTCGCCGGTCCCTACGTCGTCGACGGCAAGGCCGTCCAGGCGCGGCCGATGTTCCGCATGAACGGCGGCTTCAATCAGTCGCAGATGGCGCGCCGCTACGGCGAGCTCCAGGCGCTCTGCGCCCGCGCGCACCTCCCTCCCGCGGCGGCGTTCAACTGCTCCATGGGCCGCCCGACGCCCGAGCAGCTCGTGAAGGTCACCCAGGCGCTCATCGACGCGGGCAAGCTCCCTCCGGGCACCGACGACTCCCTCGAGCTCCGAATCCGTCAGATGCAGTGGAGCTGGGGGATCGGCGTCGACTGCGCCGGCTACACCGAGCAAGCGGCGCGTGCCGCGCGGGGAGCCAAGCCCGCAGCCCCGAGCCATGGCGACGCGTTCTCGGGCATGAAGAACGATCGGCGCATGCAGAAGCTCGACGTCGCGGACATCCGCCCCGGCGACGTCATCCACCTCGATCCTCCGCAGCGCGGCGACGTGGGCCACAACGTCGTCGTCTACGACCACCAGTTCGCGAGCTACGACCAGCGCGTCGCGATCGCGAACCGTGGCCCGGAGGCCGCCGCGTTCATGAAGGGGCCCGGACCGTTCCACATCCTCGAGGTCGATTCGTCGTGGGGAGCCGACGACGGCCGCGACTACGGCGGGATGCGCCGCGACACGTGGATCTACGACGAGGGGACGAAGCAATGGGGCTTCTTCGCGCACGGCTCGGGCGCGTTCCACACCTCGGAGCGCGGCCCGCACGGCGAGCCCTATGGCGGCGCGTTCCGCCCGAAGGAGACGACGCGATGATCACGCACCTCGGCTTCGCCCTCGCGCTCGCCGCGCTCACGATGAGCGCCTGCACCCCGACACATCCTTCGCCCGGGCGCGCGCGCGACGCGGCTCCGCCTCCGCCGATCACGGCCGCCGCGCCCGCGACGATCGCCGAGCCGCCGCTCGCGCCGAACCAGATCACCGCGCGCAGGCCCGCGCTCATGCTCGTCGACGTCGCCGAGGGCCGCCCCGCGTCGGCGCAGCTTCCGAAGGGCTCGATCTACGTCGGCACGGTCCTCGCGCCCGACGAGCCGACCATCTTCGAGTGGGACGTCGCCGGCGCGAAGGTCCTCCGCCGCGTGCGCCTGCCCTCGGATGTCAGCGCTTCGCTCGCGCCCGTCGTCGTGCGCGTCGCGAGCGCGCCCGGACGCGCGTACGCCGTGCTCGACGGCCCCGTCGACGCGCCGAAGAAGCTCATCGTGCTCGACTCCGATCTCGCGACGATCGCGACGCGCGATCTGCCCGAGGGCCGCGACGTCTCGATCGAGGCCAACGATCGCTGGGTGGCCGTCGCCGTCGCGCTCGACCGTCCGGAGCGCCCGCTCGACATCACGCTGTTCGACGCGAAGGACCTCGCGGCGGTCGCATCGACGCGCGTCGGCGCGAACGTCGTGATGTCCGGCGCCGTCCGTGCCGACGCCCTCGAGCTGCACGGCGGCCGGCTCTACGTCGCCGGACGCCCGCTCACGAGGGGCGAGCCGCCCCGCAGTCCGGAGACCGGCGCGATCCGCGCCCCGACGACCGTGTTCGCGCTCGAGCTCCCGTCGCTCGCGGAGAAGGCCCGCTTCGAGGCGGACCATCCCGCGCAGCTCCACTCGAGCCTCACGTCGGACGGCCACCATGTCGTGCTCGTCACTGCCGAGAAGCAGACGCTGCTGACGAGAGATCTCCGCGTCGCACGCGAGCGGATGATCGAGCCGGAAGAAGAACATGCCGAGCCCTGCGCCGCGGCTCGATCGGGCGCCGAGCGCCTGATGGTGTGCGGCGACGAGCGCGGGCACTTCGTGAAGACCGGTCTGCAACGTGCTGCGACGGAGCGGTCGAAATGAGCACGACACCGCGAACCTCCTCGGTGTCCACGATTTTGGACAGTGGCGCGCCCTGCCCCCAATCGACTACTGGCGAACGGGACATGTGGGGGACGAAGCTGCTGCGGCTCGCGTTGGTGCTTCTGATCGCGCTCGTGCCGGCGTGCTCCGGCTGCAGCGACGACGAGAGTCACGACGATCCGGGCGCGGAGATCGATCGGTGTGCGCCTCCGCCGCTCGCGCCCGGCGCGGTCGCGCGCTTCATCGATGCCGTTCGCTTCCTCTACGACGGGCCGTGTCCGCGCCAGACCGGCGTGGACGCCGCCGTCTTCGATGCGACGCGCGTGAGCGTGGTCCGTGGCGCGGTGATCGACGATGCCGGCGCGCCGCTCGAAGGCGTGTGCGTCACCGTTCCCGCCGAGCCCCGCTTCGGAGAGACGAGGACGCGCGCCGACGGACGCTTCGAGATCGTCGTGAACGGCGGCGACACCGTGAGCCTGCGCTTCACCCGCGACGGACGCCTCCCGTCCCGACGACGCTTCCCGCTCAAGCCGAATCGCTTCCTCGACGCAGGCGAGGTCGCCCTGATCGCGCCGAGCGCGAAGGCCTCCCCGGTGACGTTCGGCAAGGACACGTGGCAGATCGCTTCCGGCGAGACCAGCCGCGACGAGAGCGAAGCGCGCACGGCCTTCGTGCTCGTACCTCCGGGCGTGCGCGCGACCGCGCGTGCCGCCGGAAAGGGCGAGCGGCCCCTCGAGAGCGGGACGCTCCGCATCACCGAGCACACGCGCGGCGAGCGCGGGCTCGCAGCGATGCCCTCGATGCTGCCGAGCACGAGCGCGTACACCTACGCATCGAGCTTCGTGTTCGACGAGGCGGCCGACGAGGACGTCACGTTCGACGAGCCGGTCATCGCCTACGTCGACAACTTCCTCCACATGAAGATCGGCGCGTTCGTCCCCGCGGGCGGGCTCGGCGCCGAGGACGATCTGTGGAAGCCGGGCGACTCCGGTCGCATCGTCCAGATCGTCGACGGACCGCAGGGCCTCGCGCTCGATGCCGACGGCGACGGCAAGGCCGACTCCGATGCACAGCTCGCCGCGATCGGCGTCGTGCCCGGAGAGCTCGCGACGCTCGGAGGCGCCGGCGGCGCCGTGGGGCGGAGCTACATGCGCGTGCCCCTCGCGCACTTCTCCGGGTGGGACTTCAACTGGGGATTCGCGCCGCCCCCCGATTCGGTGTTCCCGCCCGAGCCGGCGGACGACGACGCGAGCAATTCGCCGTGTGAGGACA
This sequence comes from Labilithrix sp., assembly GCA_039809525.1. GTDB lineage: Bacteria > Myxococcota_A > Polyangia > Polyangiales > Polyangiaceae > Labilithrix. The sequence goes on from JBDHVD010000292.1 coordinate 4,407, forward strand.
GCGGCGGCTCGTGGTTCGAGTGCGAGTCGCGCACGCTCGCCGAGGAGATCCCGCTCGTCGGCACGGCCATGGCCCTGCACTACCGCTCCGACCGGGTGCCCGGGCGCATCGACGCGATGTCGATCTCCATTCCGGTGACCGGCCCGACGCTGCCTTCGACGGCGAAGCGGGCGGAGGTCGAGGTCACGGTCCTCGGGGTGACCGAGAAGAAGACCTTCGCGATCGCGCCGAACATCATCCATCGCTACACGTGGAACGGCAGAGACGCGTTCGGCCGCCCCTGGTTCGGCGGGGCGATGGCCGAGGTGAAGGTCAGCATCGTCTACGACGGCGTCTACACCGAGACGCGCTCGTTCGGCGCGTGGGCCTCGGGTGACGGCGCGGTCACCGGGGACAAGACGCGGCGCGAGGCCACCCTCACGAAGAGCTACGAGGTCCACGTCGGCGTGTGGGACCAGCGGGCCCTCGGCCTGGGCGGCTGGTCGCTCACCGCGCATCATGTGTACGATCCATCCTTCGGCGTCCTCTACCTCGGCGACGGAACGCGCCGCATCGCGAGCGCGATCGGCGCGATGGTGCGGCCGGTGGCGGGGAGCGGAACGCGCGGCGCGGCCGGCGACGGAGGTCCCGTCGCGGAGGCGCAGTTCAGCTATCCGCAGGGCATCGCCCTCGACAAGGACGGCGCGATCTACACCGCCGAGAACACCGACGTCCATCGCATCCGCAAGATCGACAAGGGTGTGGTCACCCTCTTCGCCGGCACCGGGCGCCAGGGCAAGGGCGCCACCGACGGCGGCGCAGGCGACGGCGGCCCGGCCACCAGCGCGGATCTCGACGGCCCGCGCGCGATCGTCGTGCGCGACGACGGGAGCGTCTGCTTCTCGGAGTACTACGGCGACCGCGTCCGCTGCGTCGCGAAGGAGGGCGTGATCCGCACGCTCGCCGGCGGCGGTACGCGCAGCGTGGGCGACGATCCCGTGCCCGCGCTCGAGGCCATGGTGTCGGGACCGACGGGCCTCGCCCTCGGACCCGACGGCTCCCTGTTCGTGATCGCGTCGGGCAGCGCCGCGGTGCTGCGGCTCGATCCGAGCGGCCGAACGGTCGAGCGCGTCGCCGGAGGCGGAACGCTCCGCGGTGAGAACATCCTCGCGCGCAAGGCCACGCTCGATCTGCCGAGCGGCGTCGCCGTCGGCCCCGATGGCTCGCTGTACGTCTCCGAGGGCGCGGGCAACCGCGTGCGGAAGATCGATCCGTCGGGACGCATGACGACCTTCGCCGGCACCGGCGAGGCCGGCAACACCGGCGACGGCGGGCCCGCGACCACCGCGCTCCTCCGCGGGCCGAGCGCGCTCGCCGTGGATGCCGACGGCGTCGTCTTCGTCTCCGATCAAGGCAACCAGCGCATCCGACGCATCGAGCGCGGGCGCATCCACGCGTACGCCGCGGGCGGCGATCGCGACACCCCCGAGGGCAACGCGCAGCGGATGCGTTCGCTCAGCGCGCGCGGCATCGTCCTCGCGCGCGACGGCTCGGCGCTCTACGCGGTCGACGAGGCCAACCAGCGCGTGCTCGGGTTCCGCTCTCCGTTCGCCGGGCTGACCGCGGGCGAGCTCAGCGTCCCCAGCGACTCGGGCGACGAGATCTACGTCTTCGACGCGAGCGGCCGGCACCTCCGCACGCTCGACGCGCTCACGCTCACGCCGGTCCTCACCTTCCGCTACCGCTTCGATCTCCTCGAGGGCATCGACGATCGCCACGGCAACACCATCTCCATCGAGCGAAGCCTCGAAGGGCGCGCGAAGCGGATCGTGGCGCCGTTCGGGCACACGACGCGTCTCGTCTACGGCGACGAAGGCATGCTCGTCGACATCGAGGATCCGCTCGCGCGTCACGAGCGCTTCCGCTACGCGCCGGGCGGCCTCCTGGTCGAGCGCGTCGATGCCGGCGGCGGCGTCCACACGATGGCGTACGACGCGGGCGGTCTCCTCGAGCGGGACGCGACGGCGGAGAACGCGAGCTTCGCCCTCTCCTCCCCCGCCCTCGGCAAGACCGAGGTGAAGACGGGCCTCGGCCGCGTCGAGACCTACGAGCGATCGGGCGCGCGCGGACGCGACGAGACGCACGTCTTCACCCACGAGGACGGCACGAAGTCGACGTGGACGAACAAGAAGGACGACTCGTCGCTAGTGACGTGGGCGGACGGCATGACCCTCGAGGTCGTCCGCGAGGCCGATCCGCGCCTCGGCATGCTCGCCCCGTACGTCCGCAGCCAGACGTTGAAGCTCCCGAGCGGCGCGACATCCACGGTCACGCGCGATCGCAAGGCGGAGCTGGCGCCCGACGGCAAGCTCCTCTCGCTTCGTCACGAGCGGCGTGCGATCGACGGTTCGGTCATCTCCACCTACGACGCGGCGACGCGCACGTGGACGACGACGAGCGCCGAAGGCCGCGTCTCGAAGGCGGCGCTCGACGAGGAAGGGCGCGTGGTCCGCGTGGAGGCGCCCGGCCTCCTGCCCCTCGTCACCACCTACGATGCGCGCGGGCGTATCGCGGAGATCGCGCGCGGCCCCTCGCGCGTGCGTTACGGATACGACGCGAGCGGCGCGCTCGCGGAGATCGAGGACGGGCTCGGCCGCAAGTCGCGCTACGAGCGCGACGCGGCGCTCCGCGTGCTCGCGGCGATCGGGCCGGACGGCGCGCGCACGGCGCTCGCGTACGGCCCGATGGACGATCTCGCCTCGCTCGCGCCTCCGGGCAAGCCCGCGCACATGATGACGTGGGGCAAGGACGGCCTGTTCGACTCGCAGACCCCGCCGGGCGGCGGACCGACGCGCGCGTCGTACGATGCCGATCGGCAGCTCGCGACGCTCCTCAACGAAGACGGCTCGCGCGTCGACGTCGCCTACGACGCCGCGGGGCGTCCCTCGCGCTACGGCTTCGCCGGCGGCGAGGTCACCGTGGGCTACGATCCGCTCTCCGGCCGCGCGACGAGCTTCGCCGGGCCCGGCGCGAACGGCGTCGCCCTCGCGTTCGACGGCCTCGTCGTCACGAAGGCGACCGCGTCCGGCTCCGTCGCGGGCTCGGTGTCGTGGACCTTCGATAGCCGCCTCCGCCCCGCGAGCGAGCTCGTGTCCGGCGGCAGCGAGGTCCGCTTCTACTACGACCGCGACGGCCTCCTCACGAGCGCGGGCCCCGCCTCTCTCTCGCGCGAAGCGAGCAGCGGGCGGCTCGCCACGATGAGCCTCGCCGGCACGCAGAGCAAGTTCACGCACACCAATCAAGGCGAGCTCGCGAGCTACGTCGTCACGTCGCCGACAGGCACCGTGCTCGACGTCGCGTACGCGTACGACGCGCTCTCGCGCGTGCGCGAGAAGCGCGAGAACGGCGCGACGTTCACCTACGACTACGACGCCGCCGGGCGCCTCGCCCAGGTGAAGCGCGACGGCGCGACGATCGCCTCGTACACCTACGACCCGAACGGTAACCGCACCGACGGCGGACGCGTGGCCAACGGCCAGGACCAGGTCACGCAGGGCAATGGTGCAACCTACACCTATACGGCGCGGGGCGAGCGCGCGGCCCGGAGCGGCCCCGGCGGCACGACCTCCTACGCGTACGACGGGCGCGGTCATCTCGCGGGCGTCACCCTCCCCGGCGGCGCGGGCTCGGTGAGCTACGAGATCGACGGCTTCGGCCGGCGCATCGTGCGGCGGCGCGATGGCGCGGTGACGAACCGCTGGCTCTACTCCGACGCGCTGCGGATCGCGGCCGAGCTCGACGAGGCCGGCGGCGTGGTCACGCGCTTCGTCTACGCGCGCGGCCACACGTCTCCCGACGCGATGATCCGCGGCGCGACCACCTACCTCCTGGTGCGCGATCACCTCGGCAGCGTCCGCTTCGTGCTCGACGCCGGCACCGGCGCGGTGGCGCAGGAGCTCGCGTACGACCCGTACGGCGCGGTCCTGAAGGACACCAATCCGGGATTTCAGCCGTTCGGCTTCGCGGGCGGCATCTACGACGCGGCCACGGCGCTCGTTCACTTCGGCGCGCGTGACTACGACCCCGAGACGGGCTCGTTCCTCCGCCGCGATCCGAGCGGGTTCGACGGCGGGCTGAACCTGTACGCGTACGCGGCCGGCGATCCGGTGAACTTCGTCGACCCCGATGGGAACTTCATCGCGGCCGCGGCGATTGGCGCGGTCGAGGGCGCGATCATCGGCGGGGCCATGGAAGGCGCGGAGCAAGCGCTCGATCCGAATCGCGCCGGCTACGACTGCGCCGCGATCGCGGCTGCCGCCGGCAAGGGCGCTCTCGTGGGCGCAGTCGCCGGCGGAGTCCTGGGCAGAGCCTTGGGACGATCTGCTTCGGGCCGCGGCTGCTTCGTCCCGGGCACGACCGTCACGACCGAACGCGGCGCCGTTCCCATCGAACACGTCGAGGTCGGCGAGCGCGTGCTCTCACGCGACGACGCGGGTGAGCTCACCTACCGCGAGGTCACGCGCGTGTTCCGCCGCGCCGAGGCCGAGCAGCTCGCGCTGACGTTCACCGACGCGCACGGCGCGCTCCAGCACCTCGTCACCACCCCGGAGCATCCGTTCCACGTCGCCGGCGCGGGATGGGTGCCGGCCGGCGAGCTCGCGGTCGGCGCCGAGGTGGTCACCGCCGAGGGCGGCCTCGCACGCCTGAGCGCGGCGCTGTCGCTGGAGAAGCGCGGCGAGGTCTTCAACCTCGAGGTCGAAGGCACGCACAGCTACTTCGTCGGCGACGCCCAGCTGTGGGTGCACAATGCCTGCATTCCGCAACACGCCCGCGACGTCGCGTCGCGGGTCAAGTCGAATGGCGGAGCGACTCCCTCTGGGTACCGCGGCGGACGGGTATTCCGAAACGACGGCCGCGGCGGAGGTCAAGTCCTCCCGAGGAGCGATGCGGGCGGGAACGGAATCACCTACCGGGAGTACGATGTCCATCCCTACACTCCCGGCGTGAACCGCGGCGCCGAGCGCATCGTGGTTGGGAGCGACGGAAGCTTCCACTACACGTCGGATCACTACACGACCTTCACGCGATTCGATCCATGAGCCTCGAGGACCTTGTCACTCCGACCGGACCGTGGGTTCGCCGTCAGTCGATTGACTATTCGACACTGACCGACACGGCGACGCGAATGCGACGAGCCGCTATTCCAGCGTCAACCTTCGTGCTCCGCGGCATGAAGATGTGTTCGCGAGCCGCCTTGTTCGACGAATGGGCTGCTGCGCTCCAGTTCCCCTACTACTTCGGTGGGAACTGGAACGCGTTCGTCGATTGCGTCGGCGATCTCGACTGGCTGCGCGACGAACCGGTCATCGTCTGGATCCGCGACGCCATCGAGGTGCTAGCCGACGGAGATCCCGACGAGCTCGGCGTCTTCCTCGACATTCTCCACCAAGCAGGCGACGAGCTCGGCAACGCGAACGCGCTTCGGCCGGCACGCGCGTTCCACGTGGTGCTCCAGTATCTTCCCGAACAGCGCGACGCGCTCGATCGGCGACTCGTGAGCCTTGCACGCGTCATCCCCGAGGTCTGACCGCCGTGACGACTCCGGAGTCGGGAGCTGTCTCACGCGCGTCGGCAGACAGGGGTTCGCGTGCAAGGCGGCAGTGCTCGAACGCTTCATCTACTCACGCCACTTGCGACATTGCGCTGTCGAGGCGCACACCCGGGACGGGCTCGGTGCCCCCTCGTGGGCACCTTCCCTCGGAGGCCGCGCGGTGGCCCCAAGATGACGAGAACTGCCCGACGCGCGGCGGCGTGGGCAATGGCTCGGAAACGGACCGTCACGTGACGACCGACGGCTTGACAGGTCCGCGCAGCATCTGCACCTCCTCCAACAGAGCGTTCGCCGCAGAGTGTCCGCGGTCCCAACCGCCATGCGCGCGCCGAGCCACGAACCTGATACTGTGCCTGCAGCGATGGGAACGTCACCGAAACACGAGCACGAAACGGTGGACGAAGACGTCGAAGACGATCTCGGCCAGGTTGGAGGAATTGAGACTTACCCGCTCAACACCCTGCTCATCCGCGCGGAACCACGCGTCATCGCCGACGTGCTTCGTCGGATCGAGAAGGGCGCAATCAAGCTCGACCCCGACTTCGAACGAGACTTCGTCTGGGATGATGCCCGACAGAGCCGCCTGGTGGAATCCGTGCTCATGCGCATCCCCTTGCCGGTCTTCTACCTTGCCGAGGATGCGAAAGGTCCTCTCGTAGTCGTCGACGGTCTGCAGAGACTGACCACATTCCGCCGCTTCTACGCGGGGGAGCTGAAGCTCCATTTGCCGGAGCGCGACGATCTCCACGGGCTCGAGTTCTCCGATCTTCCTCAGTCACTGCAGGACCGCTTCGAGGACGGCCCACTAATGTTCTACCTCATTGATCCGAGCGTCCCGGATTCAGTGCGACTCGACATATTTGAAAGAGTAAATTCAGGAGTACCACTAACGCGCCAGCAGATGCGCAACGCGCTCTACAACGGTCCAGCGACGAAGCTCCTGCGGGAACTTGCGTCATCGCAGGTCTTTTTGAATGCTACTGGCCGGAGCCTGAGCAACACGAAACGGTTGCGCGCGATGGCCGATCGCGAGGCGGTCAACCGATTCGTGGCACACTTCACCCTAGGCCCGAATAACTAC
>JBDHVD010000293.1:0-11031 GCA_039809525.1 Labilithrix sp.
GGCCGCCGCCCGGTCACGCGCCGCGTTCGCGGAGCGACGCTTCGGCGGTGTCGAATGGCGCCGAGAACGCCGAGCGCCGGAGTGGCTTACGGGAACTGCTCCGCTTCCTGGCAGTCCTGCAGCTGTCGCGGCGTCAGCGCGATGCGCTGGCCCGGCGGGATCGGCTCGGCGATCGGCTCGCCCTCGGGGTTCTCGGGGTTCGGCACGAGCCGGATGACCGGGATCTGGAGCCACGCCTTCACGCAGCGGTAGCCGGGATCGTCCTCGGCCATCGCCGGTCCGCCCTTGTGGCGCTCGAGCCGGAGCGGCTTGCGGAGGAAGAGGAGCCGGTTCACGTCCGCGCCCTGGGTCGCGATCACGCGGCTCATCTCCTCGGGCTCGAGGGTGACGATCGCCTGGAAGTTCGCCTTCACCTCCTCGGGCGTCGTCGGCTGCACGCCCGAGATGAGGCCCGCGTCCTCGTTGTAGAGGCGGAAGCCTTCGCGCCCGTAGATGCGGTAGGCGCGCCCGGGCTGGCCGTGGCAGTCGAGCGTCCCGCAGCGGCGGCGCAGGTAGTTGTCGACGCTCTTCTGGTAGACGTCGTAATCGGGCTGGAGGACCACGGTGTAGCGGCCCGAGTCGGGGATGGAGCCGCACGAGGTCGTCGCGAGGAGCCCGATCGCTCCTGCCATGATCGCGGCGCCGAATCCGTAGCGGAGCGAGCGCATCACTGATCCTCCGGGCACTTCTCGAGCTTCGGGACCGTGTCGTTGCAGTCGCGCACCGGCTGGATGTTCAGGGCCTTGAACTGCGCCTCGGTGTCGAAGAGGCGGATCTGGTCGGGCGATGCGAAGTCGCGAATGCCCTGGATGTGGCAGACGGCGCAGGACGGCTCGCGGCCGATATGGCCGGTCATGCGGCGGAAGGCGATCGAGTTCGCGTCGTCGGTGCCCGGGTCCTTCGTGCGCTCGACGGAGATGAGGAGCGGGAACGTGATGCGCGGGAACTGCTCCGGCCGGACGAAGAAGTTGCCGTTGCAGTTCGTGACGAAGCACTTCTTCGTCTTGTTCGCGTCGAGGACGCGGACGTAGGCGCGGTCGACGCGATCGTTGTACGAGCGGTTCTGCTGGTCGGCCGGATCGTCCCACCAGAAGATGGTGCCGGCGAGGACGAACTCGCTGTCGGCGGGGCCGTCCTTCGAGTGGCAGAGCGCGCACGGCTCGCCCGGCCGGTGGAACTCGCTCTCCGGCGGATAGAGGTCGTCGCGCTCGGGACCGAGGTTGTTCACGCCGGCGCGGTGCACCGGGTTCAGGTTGCACGAGCTCCCGACGCCGGCGACCCCCAGCAGCGACACGGCGACGGCGAGGCGAGAGAGCAGCCGCATGTCAGAACTCCACGTCGAAGCCGACGGCGCCGTAGACGGCCGTTCGGGTGGTCACGTAGAGGGACTTCAGGTAGCGCGTGTACATCACGTCACCGACGAACGTGAGACCGTATTTTACATTGCCTTCGGGCTCGCCCAAACCCAGGCGCACGCCGCCGCCGGCGGTCGCGGTGATCAGCGGCGAGAGCTCGCGATCGCCCGTGCGGTACGTGGGCAGGATGATCTCGCCGTTGGGATCGAGGATCGCCGAGTACGCGAGCTGGTAGAAGTTCGTGCCCGACTGCGCGTGGAGGCGGGCGTGCGGCCAGACGCGGAGGTGGCGCGAGAGGTCCACCATGTAGCGGCCGTCGGTCGACGACGCCTTGAGGCCCCAGGAGTCGATGTAGAGGCGCTCCTCGAGACGGAGCGTCGCGTTGCCGAGACGCTTGTTGAAGCGCGCGCCCGCGGCGTAACGGTCGCGCTCGGTCGGGAGCTGCTCGAGCGGGCGCACCGGCAGGCGCGTGCGATTGACGAGGTCGACCGTCGCGCCGTTGGGGACGAACGGCGCCACCTGGTCGGGGTCGAACATCGGCACGTAACGGTAGGGCTGGCTCTGGTCGCCGCGCTCGACCGAGACGGTGCCGCCGACGAGGAGCACCGAGGTCGGCGACATGACGAAGGTGACGCCGAGCTCGAACTCGTGCGTGTGGAGCAGACCCTTCAGCGGGTTGAAGTCGTGGAGGTAGTTGTGCGGCCCGCGGCCGATCTCGTCGCGGCTGTAGCTGTACCCGAGCGTCGGCGTGATCAGCTTGTCGTTGAGATCCGCCGTCAGGCGTCCGCCGGCCGTGTACGAGACGTAGTCGGGCGACGACGAGAAGCTCACCGAGCCCTGGCCGCCGTAGAGGCCCGGCTTGTAGCCGCCGGTGAGCCCGCCCGCGTAGCGGTACTCCTCGAACGGCGGAGAGGCGGACGACACGAGATCGGGCGACGCGGCGCTGACCGCGTCGACGAGGAAGTTGCCGCCGACGTTCCATCCCGCGGTCGGCGAGACGAGCGACGCGTTGAGCGCCGGCGTGTAGACGGCGACGGAGTTCGTGTCCGAGTAGCCGGAGAGATCGCCCGCGACGCGGATGACCAGCGTCTTGCGGTTCTGCGGGAGGCACTGCTGCACCTCCTCCTGGCTCTTCGCCGCGAGCATGCACTTGATCTGCCCCGGCGTGATGAAGTCGTTCGCCGGCGGCTTCAGCGTGATGCGGACGGTGACGAACTCCTTCTCCTTGACGTCGTACTCCTCCTCGTAGGTCGAGGGGAACCCGTTGACCGTCCCCTCTGCGACGACCTTGTGCTTGCCCGGGTCGACGGAGAACTTCTTCGTCAGCGCCTCGGTCGGCACCGGGCGATCGTCGAACGTGACGCGCAGGTCGGGGACGCCGGGAGGCGGCACGAACGTGACGTGCGGGATGCGGTCGAGCAGCTCCTTCACGCGCGTGCGCGCGACGCGCATCACGCCCTGGTCCTTCTTCTGGATGCCGATCTCGAGCGCCTTCTGCGCGTCCTTGAGCGCGTCGACGAGCTTGTTCGAGCGGCTCTCGCACGACGCGAGGTGCAGGCGCGTGCGCGGCATCTCCTCGATCTTGAGCGCCGCCTTGTCCTTCTCGATGCACTCCTCGAGGCGTCCGTCCTGATCGGCCTTGAGCGCCTCCTGGATCAGCTTCACCGCGGCGGCGACGCCGCCCTGCGGAGGCTCCTCGCCCTCGTCGCCGCCGCCTCCTCCGCCACCGGAAGCGGGCGCGCCCGCGGCTCGGGTCTCCTCCCACTGCGCCTTGATCGTCGGCGTCACGCCGCTCGAGGGGAGCTTCGCGCTCGCGTCGGCCTGCTGCGCGTTCTTGAAGTTGGTCTTCGCCTCCTCGGCTTGACCGAGCTGCGAGGCGACCATGCCGAGCGCGACGTAGACCTCGGCTTTGACCGGACCGCTGCAGCCCTTGCGAAGACAGAGCGCGAGCTGATCTTGCAGCTTCTTCTTCGCGGGGCCGAGGCTGCCCGGGTAGTCCTCGTTCATGATCTGCCCGACCGCTTCGCGGACGGCCGCGTCTTCGCCCGCGGCGAACGCACGCGGAGAGGCGAGCAGGAGCGTCAGGCAGACGACTGCACCGACGAGACATGCGCGCAGGCGCAAGAGCACGCGCCTACGTTATAGGAACTCGCGGCCAGTTGGCTGATTTTCGGTCGCAGCGTTCAGTTGCAGCCGCAGCCGCCGCCGCCGCCGCCGAGGCCGCCCGCGGCGCCCTCCGAGACGGCGCGGACGTGACCGTCGAGACCGATCGAGATCTCGTCGGGGGTCATGGTCGGATGCGCGAGCATTCCGCGCTCGTAGGGCGCGACCTTCGTGCATCCGGTCGCGAGGACGAGCGAGGCGAAGGCGACGATGACGAGGACGGCATTCTTCATGACGCCCTTCAGTGTAGCGGGCGCGATCGCTCGCTCAAGCAGGAAAAACAAGGTGGATCGCGTCCGATCCAATGAATTTCCGCCGTCGGAGTGGCAGAATCTCGCCATGCGAACGATGCTCGCGCTGGGTCTCGCGCTCGCCACCGGCGCGCTCGCCGTGGTGGCCTGCACGACCGACTACCAGAAGGGTCTCGAGGACCCGAACTTCGGCGCGCCCAACGCGCTGGCGGGACAGAAGCAGCCCGGGTCGAGCACCGATCTCGCGCCCGTCGGCGCCGACGGCGGCGGCGGCGGCGGCGGCGGCACCGCGTCGAACATCGTCTGCGTCACCACCGGCGGCACGATCGTCGACGGCGGCGCATGCGCCGTCAGCTTCGCGAAGGACGTCCTCCCGGCGCTCGGCAACTCGACCTGTACCCAGACGTCCTGTCACGGCGGTGCGACGCCGCCGTCGCCCCCGCGCATCGAGCCGAGCGACCCGTCCGGCATGTGGACCGAGTTCGCGTCGTTCAAGATGAACACCGGCGGCCTGCCGTACATCAACCCGTGCTCGACCGACAAGACGAAGTCCGGCATCGCGTGCAACCTCTACGCGACGGGCGCGTGCGGCGTGAAGATGCCCCTCGGGGGAACGCCCCAGGTGGCGCAGGCCGACATCGACAAGATCGAGCAGTGGCTCGCCTGCGGCTCACCGAACAACTGAAGCGCGACCACGCTCGCGCTCGACGCATGCCAACGGCGTCGGTCGAAACGCGCTAAGCTGCGCGGCGTCATGGATCGAGTCCTCGCCCGCCTCGAGCGCAAGCTCGGCCGCTACGCGATCCACAATTTCACCGTCTACCTCGTGGGCGCGATGGCGTTCGCCTTCGCCATCTGCCTCATCCGGCAGGACCTCTACGCGCAGATGGTCTTCCATCCGCGGCTCGTCGCGCATCAGCCGTGGCGCCTCGTCACGTGGATCGTGATGCCGCCGAGCCTGTCGCCGCTGTGGATCTTCTTCTCCCTCGGCTTCTACTACTTCATCGGCAACAGCCTCGAGGGCAACTGGGGGGCGTTCAAGTACAACGTCTACTTCTTCGTCGGCGCGCTCGCGGCGCTGGGCGCCGCGTTCGCGACGGGCCAGCCGCTCACGAACACGTACCTCCTCGAGTCGCTGCTCTTCGCCGTCGCGACGCTCGCGCCGAACTTCGAGATCCAGTTCTTCTTCTTCCCCATCAAGCTGAAGTGGATCGGCCTGGTCGCCCTCCTCTTCGTCGCCTACCAGGCGGTCATGGGCGGGATGGACGACCGCATCGCGATCGGCGCGAGCTTCGCGAACTACCTCCTGTTCTTCGCCGGTCATCTCGTCGAGCTCGCACGCGGTCGCCGCCTCGAGGTGCGCCAGGCCGCGCGCCGCGCGAGCTTCCGGCCGCCGCCGGCGGCGCGCGCGAAGGAGCCGACCGGGCGCGCGTGCGCGATCTGCGGCGCGAGGCAGGACGACGGCGCGGACATCCGCGTGTGCAACTGCGAGAAGTGCGGGGGCACGGCGCGCGAGCTGTGCCTCGAGCACGCCCGCAATCACTGACGCCCGCGAACGGAGTCAGAGCGTCAGGATCGTCTTGCCGAACCCGGCGTTCGACGCCACGTGGTCGTGCGCGGCCATCGCCTCTTCGAGGGGGAACGTCGCGTCGACCACCGCGCGGAGCTTCCCCTCCCCCACGAGCGGAGCGATGCGATGCGCGAGCAGCTGCGCCGCGAGGATCTTCTCCTCGAGCGGACGCGCGCGCAGCACGGTGCCGAAGAGGCGGAGGCGGCGGCGGAGGACGAGGCCGAGATCGACCTCGGCCCGCGCGCCGGCCATCAGCCCGACGAGGACGAGGCGGCCCTTGTCGTCGAGCGCCTCGAGGCTCTCGGACGTGTAGGCGCCGCCGACGAGGTCGAGGGCGACGTCCACGCCGCGACCTCCGTTCGCGGTACGGACTTGCTCGGCGAAGCGAAGCGCGTTCGCGTCGCGGGCATCGCGACCGGGGACGATGCCCGCGAGCAGGCCGAGCTCCTTCGCGCGCTCGAGCTTCTCGGCGCTGCGCGCGGTGCCGATCACCCGCGCCCCGATCGCCCGCGCGATCTGCACCGCCGCGGTCCCGACGCCGCTGCCCGCGGCATGCACGAGCACGACGTCGCCGGCGGCGAGCCCGCCCTGCACCACCATCGCGTCGTACGCGGTGACGAACGCCTCCGGGATCGCGGCCGCCTGCACGAAGTCGATCCCCTCCGGGATGGGCGCGAGCAGGCGCGCATCGAGCACGACCTCCTCGGCGTACGCGCCTCCGCCCACGATCGCGAAGACGCGATCGCCGGGCTCGAGGTCGCGAACGGCCGCGCCCGTGCTCTCGACCTCTCCCGCGAGCTCGAGCCCGGGGATGTCGCGCGGCGCGTCCGGCGGCGCGGGGTACTTGCCCATGCGTTGCAGGAGATCGGCACGGTTGACGCCCGCGGCGCGCACACGCACGCGGACGTCGCGCGGCGAGAGCAGCTGCGGCCGCTCGACGTCGCGCAGCTCGAGCTTCCCTTCGGTGATCACGATGGCGCGCATGTCGTGGCCGATGCTAGAAGCCGGTGTCCCATGCCTCAAGCCGCGAGCGTCCATCGGCCGATCGTCCGTAGCTTCAAGCGCAAGTTCGCGAAGGAGGCCGCCGCGTGGGCCCGCTCCGGCGGCCACTCCGTCTACTGGGAGAACGACAAGCGCGCGCGGATCTACTTCCCGAAGCCGGCGGAGGGCGACGAGGCCGACTTCGGTCTCTGGGCCATCTACGACATGGCCAAGTTCCGCTGGGAGGAGCACCACAGCGGCACGTGGAAGGGGCTCGGCTCGACCCTCGTGCCCCGCGACTGCCTCTGGATCGTCAAGCGCCGCGCCGAGCGCGACGCGATCCACAAGGGCCCGACGCGCAAGGTGTCATGGGACTGCCAGAGCTGCGCGGCGTGCTGCCGTGACAACGAGGTGATCCTGCTCCCGCCGGACATCCAGCGCTTCAAGGACGGCGGGCTCGGTCACCTCGCGAAGCCGCCGTACGCGAAGCGCCACAAGGACGGCCGCATCATCCTCACGCTCCTGGCGAACAAGCGCTGCCGTCACCTCGCGCGCGACAACCGCTGCAAGGTCTACGACCACCGCCCGCATTCCTGCAGCGAGTTCCCGATGGGGAGCGAGTGCTGCATGTTCGCGCGCGAGGACGTCCTCGGGCTGCACGACGGCGTGCCGCCCGAGGCGGAGAACTGACGCTCACTTCTTCTTGGCGGGCTTCGCCGGCGCGGCCTTCTCCGGCGCCGGCTTCTCGGCGGAGGGCTTGTCGGCCGGCTTCTCCCCGCCCTTCTCGCCGGCCTTGTCGCCGCCCTTGTCTCCGGGGGTCGCGCTGAGGAGCGCGTCGAGCCGACCCCGCACCGCCTCGACGGTCATCGGATCCTTCGCCGCCGCCTCGACCTGCGCGCGTCCGTCCTTGCCTCCGATGCGGAGCAGGGCGTCGCCGGCGCTTCCGACGGCGTAGACGAGCTCGTCGCTCTCCGCCGTCCCGCGGTACATCGTGAAGAACTGCTCGAGCGACTTCTTCTCCGCGGGCGTCGCGAGCACGGCGAGCGCCGCCGCCGCGCGCCGGATGTCGTCGTCCGAGTCCTGCGGATCGAGCAGATGCGACGCGAGCAGCGGCGCCGCGCGGCCCTCCTTCATCGCGGCCAGCGCGTCGGCGATCGGACCGACCGGCGGGCTCGCGAGCACGTCCTTCAGGTAGTCGTAGTGCCGCTCGAGCGCGGCCAGCATGAAGCTCGCGCCGTTGCGTCGCGTGGCGAGCGCCGCGCGCGCGTCGGTGACGACGACGGGCGCGGTGCGCGGATCGGACGCGAGGTCGATCAGCGTCTTCGTCGCGACCTCGTCCTCGATCGTCGCCAGCTCGCGGAGCAAGAGACGATGCGCGGTCGCGAGGCTCGCCTCGCGCGTCGACAGCGCGGCGGTGATCTGCTGCGCCAGCGGAGGCGCCGCCCCCGGTGCAGGCGGTGCGCGGAAGGTGTCGGCCTTGACCACGCAGCTCTTGATCGGCTCGCCGAAGCTCTTCTCGAGCGAGGCGCCGCCGGTGCGCGCATCGAGGACGGTGATCTTGCCCGCCTCGTCGCACACGAGCAGGCCACCGGAGACGGCGTCGCCGCCGATGAGATCGGTCGGATGCGTGTGCACCCACGTGAGGTTGCCCTTCTGCGCGTCGAACCCGAACACGAGGCGGAAGTAGCTCGCGTAGAAGTGGTTCGAGTCGATCCCGAGCTGGCCCTCGCCGCCGGACGGGCGCGCGAAGAGCCGATCGCGATCGCGCGCATTCGCCGCGGGCGGGAGCTTCTCGGTGCCCGGCACGAGCAGCCGCGGCGTGCCCGGCAGCTCGCGCGAGGGGATGGTCACGCGGTTCGCTCCGCCGCGCGACGCCTGCGCGATGCGATCGTCGAACCGGACGTACGCGATCTCGCCGAAGTACAGGTCTCCGCCGATCGCGAGCGCGCGCGAGACCTTGTCGCGGAGCACCACGCGGCCGATCTCGTCGCCGGTCGTGGGATCGATCGCGCTCACGTACTGGTTCGCCCACGGCACGAACACGATGCCGGCGACCACCGCAGGGTCGCCGATCGTCTTGTCGGTCTCGATCTGACGCCGGACGCTGCCGTCGCGCGCGACGACGAGCAGGGTGGAGCCGCCGCCGCGCGAGAGCGTCACGGCGGTGATCGCGCCGTCGTCACCCGCGCCGAGCAGCGGAACGCCGCCCGTGGGGCGCGCCCAGAGCTTCTTGCCGGTCGTGGCGTCGAGCGCGAAGACCTCGTTGCCGCCCGAGCCGACGACGACGCCGCCGGCGACGATCGGCCGCGCATCGAGCCCGTGCTGGAACGACCAGGGCGTGCCGCCGCCGAGCGGCAGCCCGAGGATCTTGTCGTTGTTGCCCGCGACCGCGACGACGACGTCGGCGCTCGCGCCGGGACGCGCTCCGCGGAGGCGCGCCTGCACCTGCGCGATGCTCCGGCCCTGGTCGTCGAGCCAGTCGGTCGAGAACAGGCGGGGATGGGACTGATCGGCGCCGCACGCAGCCGCGGCGAGCGAGAGGACGAGGCCGAGGACGAGCCGCTTCACTGGGTACCTCCCGAGGTCGCGATGACCGCCTGATCGATCGACTGTCTCACGCGTTTCGAGCCCGTCTGGGGCCATCGCTGCTGGACGTCGCGCAGGAACTTGTTCGCCTCGATCGTGCCGAGCTCGCGGACCCGACCGATGACCTTGATCTTCGCGTCCTCGGACATGTCCGGGCGGAAGAGGACCTGATCGAGCGCGCCGCTCACGACGTCGAACGGCATCTTGCCGAGCTTGGTCGCGAGCTGATCGCATTGCTCGGGCGCGCAGAGCTGCCCGATCGACGCGGCCGCCTCGTTCACCTTGTGATCGAGCGCGACGAAGAGATCGCCGACCGCGTCCTTGGCCTTGAGCGCCCCGAGCCCGCTCGCCGCGGTGCCGCGGATCACCGGGTCGGCGTCCGAGAGCGCACGCCGGAGCGCGGGTCCGGCGGCGGCGCCCTTCGTCCGCGCGAGCGCCTTCACGGCGGCGCGGCGGACCTTGAGGTTACGGTGCTGCGCGTACGGCGCGATCGCCGCGCTCCCGGCCTCGGACTCGAGGTCCGCGAGCGTCTCGATCGCGGTCTCGGTCAGCGGGAGCGTCAGCCCGTGCGCGAGCACCTTGGCGACCGCCGGTCCGGCCGCGGCCGCGCCCGGGCCCGCGATGCGGAGGTCGTCGAGCGCGCTGCGGATCTGCTCCGGATCGCCGGACTCGAGCTTCTTCACCGCCGGTGCGACGTCGACGGCCGCAGGCTTCGCCTCCTTCTTCGCCGCCGCGGGCGCGGGCTTCGCCGCGTCGGGTTTCTGCGCCGACGCGACCGATGCCGAGAGGACTGCCGCACAGGCGAGAGCGAGGCCGCGAGAAAAGGTGGGTGCGCGCACGTTCGCGGGATAACACGAAATCAAGGGCCTGCGGTACCCCGCCCCGGGGCCCCGTGCTAAACGAGACCCGAGATGGGGTCTCTCTCGCCTCCTCCGACCGCTGGAGTCGCCGGCGCCCGGCCGCGATACCTGGTGGTCGCGCTCGTCGTCGCGCTCGTCTTCGCCGCGGGCTGCTGGACCGAGGGATGCGCGCGGCTGCAGTTCTACCGCGGGGGCAGCGAGGCCGGCGCGGTGCTGAACGCGCAGATCCACGACGACGCCGACCGCACGGAGGTCGAGGGCCTCTACAAGAGGTACACGGACACCGCCGAGAACGCCCGCAAGCGCGCGGTCCCGATGGCCGCGGCGATGTTCGTGCTCGGCGCCGCCCTCCTCGCCCTCGCCGCGCGCGGGCTCGCAGGACGGACGAACGCGCGCTCGGCGCTCGTGCAGGTGGTCGCCGCCCAGGCGATCCTCGTCGTCGCGCACAATTTCGTCATGCGCGACGTGATCGAGGCGGAGCTCGACTGGCACCTCGCCCGGACGCTCGCGCAGCAGAGAGAAGCGCTCAAGCCAGAGGAGTTCGCGAAGGTCGCCCCCGTCGTGCGCGATGCACGCCGGTGGGGCGGACCGGCATGGCTCGTCGTGCGCACGCTCGCGAGCGGGCTCATCATCGTCGCGTTGACGCGGCGGCGATCGCGCGAGTTCTTCGACGCCGCAGGCAATCCCGCCCCGGAGCGGTGAGTGGGGCGCGTCCAGAAGCTCAGCGACGAGCTCGCGAACCAGATCGCGGCGGGCGAGGTCGTCGAACGGCCCGCGAGCGTGGTGAAGGAGCTCGTCGAGAACGCGCTCGACGCGGGGGCATCGCGGGTCGTCGTCGACGTCGAGCAGGGCGGCACCGTGCTCGTCCGCGTGTCGGACGACGGCGAAGGCATGACCGCGGGCGACGCCGAGCTCGCGCTCGAGCGTCATGCGACGAGCAAGATCGCCCGCCTCGAAGACCTGTTCCGCCTGGGGACCTTCGGGTTCCGCGGCGAGGCGCTGCCGAGCATCGGCTCGGTCTCGCGGCTGCTGCTCCGCACGCGCCTCCGCGACGCCCACGAGGGCGTCGAGATCGAGGTCGAGGGCGGTCGCAGGATCGGCGCGCGTCCGGCGGGCGGGGCGGTCGGGACGACGATCGAGGTGCGCGATCTCTTCTTCAACGTCCCCGCGCGGCGAAAGTTCCTGAAGGCGACGGCCACGGAGAGCGCGCACATCGGCGACGTGAT
>JBDHVD010000294.1:0-11029 GCA_039809525.1 Labilithrix sp.
CCCAAGAAGATGGGCATCGACGTCGAGAAGGGCTTCCAGGAGACCTACGAGATCGTCCCCGGCAAGGAGAAGGTCCTGCAGGAGCTGAAGGCGGCCGCCAAGCAGGCCGACGACATCCTGCTCGCGACCGACCCCGATCGCGAGGGAGAGGCGATCGCGTGGCACCTCGCCGAGGAGCTCACGGGCAAGCCGGACAAGGCCAAGCGCGTCGAGTTCCACGAGATCACGAAGACGGGCGTGCAGCGCGGCGTCTCGACCCCGCGGAAGCTCAACAAGCACCTCTACGATGCGCAGCGCGCGCGCCGCGTCCTCGATCGCATCGTCGGCTACGACGTCTCGGCGCTCGTCTGGTCGAAGCTCGCGTTCGGCCTGTCGGCCGGGCGCGTCCAGAGCGTCGCCCTCCGTCTCATCGTCGATCGCGAGCGCGAGATCGAGGCGTTCGTCCCCGAGGAGTACTGGAACATCGGGGCCCAGCTCGCGAAGCTGCAGAAGAACGGCGGCAAGCGCCAGCCGTTCGCGACGCGGCTCGCGCAGGAGAACGGCAAGAAGATCGAGGTGAAGGACGGCGAGACGGCCGCCCGGATCAAGAAGGACCTCGAGTCGGCGACGTACCGGATCTCGAAGATCACGACGTCCGAGCGCAAGCGCAAGGCGACGGCGCCGTACACGACGAGCAAGCTGCAGCAGGACGCGGTCAACCGGCTCGGCTTCGGCGCCAAGCGCACGATGCAGATCGCGCAGGGCCTCTACGAGGGCGTCGACCTCGGCAAGGACGGCGGATCGGTCGGCCTCATCACCTATATGCGTACCGACTCGACGCGCGTGTCGCCGGACGCGCTGGCGGCGGTGCGCGAGTACATCACCGCGAAGTACGGCAAGCAGTCCCTGCCCGCGGAGCCGAACGCCTTCAAGTCGAAGAAGAACGCGCAGGACGCCCACGAGGCGATCCGCCCGACCTCGCTCGAGCACACGCCGGAGCAGGTCCGCAAGCACCTGAAGGACGACCAGTTCAAGCTCTACAAGCTGATCTGGGACCGCTTCGTCGCGAGCCAGATGAAGGACGCCATCTACGACCAGACGTCCGTCGAGGTCGAGGCGAAGGCGAAGGACGCGACGTACATGCTCCGCACGAGCGGCCGCATCCTGAAGTTCGCGGGCTGGCTCGAGGTGTACGGCACGGCGGACGTGACGCCGCAGGCCGGCTCGGAGGAGAGCGAGGAGAAGAAGGAAGGCGCCGCCGAGGAGCCGGCCGAGGGCGAGGCATCGCTTCCGGAGCTCTCCGAGGGCGAGGTCCTCGAGCTGGTGACGCCGCCCGGCGTGCTCGCCGAGCAGAAGTTCACCCAGCCTCCGCCGCGCTACAACGAAGGCTCGCTCGTGCGCGAGCTCGAAGAGCGCGGCATCGGTCGTCCGTCGACGTACGCCGAGATCATCAGCAAGGTGCAGGCGCGCGACTACGTCGAGAAGGTCGACAACCGCTACTTCCGCCCGACGCAGCTCGGGAAGATGGTGGTCGACGGCCTGCTCCAGTCGCAGCTCGAGTTCATGGATCCGGCGTTCACGTCGAGCATGGAGCAAGAGCTCGACGAGGTCGAAGCCGGCAACGAGGACCGCACCGAGCTGCTCGGTCGGTTCTACAAGAAGTTCCGCGCGCAGCTCGACAAGTCCAAGAAGGGCAAGCGCTGGAACCCCGACCCGGTTCCGACCGGCGAGAAGTGCGACGCCTGCGGACCGAACGCGGAGGACGAGAAGCTCCGCGCGCTCCCGCAGGGCGAGATGCTCAAGCGCTGGTCGAAGAACGGCTGGTTCGCCGGCTGCTCGAACTACCCGAAGTGCAAGAACACGCGCGACATGGGCCCGGACGGCAACGGCGCTCCGCCTCCGCGTGAGACCGACATCGATTGCGACAAGTGCGGCAAGAAGATGGCGATCCGCAGCGGGCGGTTCGGCGAGTTCCTGTCGTGCACCGGTTACCCGGCGTGCAAGAACGCGAAGCCGGTTCCGCTCGGCGTCGCGTGTCCGAAGTGCGGCGGCGACATCATCGAGGTCCGTCCGAAGAAGAAGGGCGGCAAGACGTTCTACGGCTGCAGCCGCTAC
The DNA here is from genome assembly GCA_039809525.1 of Labilithrix sp. Classification (GTDB taxonomy): domain Bacteria; phylum Myxococcota_A; class Polyangia; order Polyangiales; family Polyangiaceae; genus Labilithrix. The sequence continues at coordinate 2,095 of JBDHVD010000294.1, forward strand.
AACGACGAGACGGTGAAGTGCGACTTCAAGATCTGGCAGAAGCCGATCCCGGAGCCGTGCCCCGCGTGTGGAGCGAAGTTCCTCGTCATGGGCGGCACGAAGGCCAAGCCGATGATCGCCTGCGCCGACAAGGAGTGCGGCTACAAGCGCTCCGCGGACGCGCCGCCTCCGGGTGACGGAGCGGGCGCCGACGGCGCGAAGCTCGCGCCGGCCGAAGGCGCGAGCCTCGGCGCCGAGTAGCGAGCGCTCAGGGGATCGAGCGCAGGACGACGTCGTCGACGAGGGCCTGGACGTTCGGCGTGACGCCTGCGCACCGCAGCCCGATCTGCACGCTCATGGTGCCGCCCGGCGGCTGCACGGGCGTCGGCGGCGCGAGCGCGAGCCCCACGCCGTTCGCCTTCGCGACGACGCTGACGTACGGCGTCGTCGTCACCGCGAGCTCGACGGAGGTCCACTCGGCGGCGAGCACCGGCCCCGGGACGAAGTAGGTGTCCCCTCCGCCGAGCTGCCACGCGCCGAGGCCGTTGGCGTCCATGAAGAGCGTCGCGACCCGCGTGGTATCGGCGTAGACACTGACGAAGTCGCAGTAGTCGTTCGCCGCGCCCGAGCCGAACGTCCCGCCGAGCTGCACCCTCAGATCCGCGTTCACGCGCACGTTCGTGCGCGGGGCGATCACCTTCGTGAGGAGGCCGACGCGCTCCGTACCGTCGACCGCCGCCGGCGCGGCCGACGAGAACACGTTGCCCCTGCCCGCCTCGGGGACGAGCGACACCTGGCCCGCGCTGGTCGACCACATCCCGAGCACGGCGCCGGCGTCGCGCTCGAACGCGTCCTCGAAGAACACGCAGTCGGTCGTGCAGCCCGCGCCCGTGTCGTCGGAGGCGTCGGCGCGAGGGCCGCCGCCGTCGTGGCCGTCGGGCGTCCCGCGTTCCGGCAGCGCGCCGCCGGCGTCGGGGCTCGGGACGGCGCCGCCCGTGGTCTCCTCGCGGAACGACGAGCAGCCGTACGCCGCTGCGCCGGCGGTGACGAGGGCGATCGCGAGACCTCGCATCGCCTCCAGGCTATCTCAGATCCGGACGGCGTATGCGAGGCCGTCGCCGAGCGGCAGGATCACGCCGCGAAGGCGCGAGTCGCTCACGATCGCGTGATTGAACGTGCGGAGCGCCTGCACGCGCCCCATCTCGGAGGCCGGCGGGCCGTCCTCCGGCGCGACCAGCCCTCGCCAGAGGACGTTGTCCGCGAGCACGACGCCGCGGGCGGAGAGCTTCGGCAGCACCAGGTCGAGGTACGCCGGGTAGTGCTCCTTCACGCAATCGATGTAGACGAGGTCGATCTCGCCCTCGAGCGTCGCGAGCGCCGCGAGCGCATCGGCCTGGCGCACCTCGATCCGATCCGAGAGCCCGGCGCGGGCGATGAAGCCGCGGGCGGTCTCGCACGTCGACGGGTCGTTCTCGATCGTGACCACCCGCGCGTCCTCGCCGGCGGCGCGCGCGAGCACGATCGCGCCGTAACCGATGTTCGTCCCTACCTCGACGATGCGCTTCGGCGCGCGGGCACGCGCCGTCACCGCGAGGAACGAGGCGACCTCCGGATCGCTGATCGGCTGGCGGTTGGTCCGCGCGTACTCCTCCATCTCGGCGAGGAGCGGATCGCGCGGCGGCTCCAGCGCCTCGAGGTACGCCGCCTGCGCCGGCTTGAGGATGGCGTCGGCCGCGTCCTTCATGGCCGCGTCACTTCTTGGGCTTCACTTCGACGATGTCGTCGTGCATCGGCCCGAGCAGCGCCATGAGATCCGCCTGGTCGTCGGCGGCGACGCTGTGCTCGTCGAGGGCGGCCTTCAGATCGGCGACGAATGCGTTCCACTCGTCCTCCTTGATCTTCATGCCCTTGTGCGCGTCCTTCATCGGCTTGCCGGCGTACTGGCAGTCGCCGCCGGTCGCCTCGCAGATCTGATCGACGACCTTCGCCTTGAAGTCGTCCATCTTCTTGCCCTTGAGGCCCGCGAACCGCTTGTTGATCTTGGTGTCGGCCGCGACGTTCTTCATCAGCGTGTCGACGACCTTCGTGATCGCCTCCTTGCCTCCGAGCCGCTCGTAGAGCGACTTCGGCGGCGGGGCCTCGGCCTCGGCCTCCACGCCGGCGTCGGAGATGGTCTCGGTGACCGCGGGCTCCTTCGGCGGCGGCTTCTTGCTCGGACCGCAGGCGAAGACGAGCGCGCCGGAGGATGCGAGGAGGAGCGCAGCGAAGACGACTCGAGCGGAACGCATGGGCTCACATGTATAGGCCGGCTCCGTTGGGGGGCAAAGCAAAAGGCGGCCGCACGATGCCGGCAAAGGGGTGCAAAGCCCATGAAGGTGCTCTAGAACTCAGGGTGTGAGGAGCGGGCCGCAACCTCCGCGCAGTGCTGCGAGCGCCCCGCCGCCCCCGCCGAGCGGCTCGCCGAGCTCGAGCGGGACGACGTGCATGTTGCTCGTCGGTGATCGCGTCGTCCTGCGGGCGCCGGCGCCGCCGGAGGCCGAGTACGCGCTCTTCGAGATCGCGGACATCGAGCTCCGGGCGAGCGAGCCCGGCCGCGTCCGCGAGCACGGCTATCAGACGACCGTCGAGCGCGCGCGCGCGCGGCTCGCGCAGCTCGGGATCACCCCTGGCCTCGCGCGCGAGTGCGCGACGTCGATGCACCCGGCGCTGTCGGAGGCATACGCCCGCGGGCCCGCCGCGCGCCACGTCGCGCGCTACCTCGGTCCCGCCGAGCTGTTCCAGTCCGACGCGTACGACGCGTCGACGCAGACGTACCGGGGCGTGTTCCTGGATCTGCCCGCGCTGGTGCGCGACGTGGGGTTGCCGTCGGCGCTCGTGCAGGCGCTCTACCTCGCCGCGCTGCTCGAGGCCGAGCCTCCCGACGCGACGGTGTTCCTCTCGACGGACGCGTGGACGAAGGGCCGGAAGCCCGGCGAGCGCACCCACAAGCGACCGCAGCTCGGCGATCCGCGGGCCTTCGCCGACGCGCTCGGCGATCTCGCGCGGAAGGCCCCGCAGCCCGAGATCAAGGACTCGCTCGCGCGCGCGGACGTCCTCGCGTTCCTTCGCGCGCGCGCCGATGCCGCGCCGGACGAGGATGCACGCGCGCTCTACCAGTCGCTCGAGCGCGCCATCTGCGTGCGACAGATCCCCGATCGCGGACCGCTGTCCGATCCGGAGCTCTGGGCGATCGAGACCCGGCTCGACGCGAACCAGCTCGAGGGCATCCTCAAGGCAGTCGAGGCCGCCGAGCGCACGCGCGGGCGGACCCCCGGAACGACGTACGTGCGCGCGCGTGCGTCGCTCGTGCTGCGCCTCGAGCCGCCGAAGCTCATCGCCGAGCGCGTGTCGGCGCTCGCGCTGTCGATGACGTCGTTCCAGGAGCTGTCGCTGCTCGCGGCCGAGGCGTGGCTCGAGGCCGGCGACGCACGGCGCGCGGTGCCGTACGCGCGCGACCTCGTCGACGCGCCGGGGATCGACGAGGGCCTGCTCCTCCGCGCGCAGCGGCTGCTGGCGCGCGCCGTCGGTGCCGCGCCCGAGGGGCGCACGCGGACGTACGCGGACAGCATCCCGGCGGCGCCGCTTCCGGCGACGCGCCCGACGTCGGCCCCGCCGATGTCGGCGCCGGAGGTGCATGCGCCGCAGACGTTCGTCCCGGCGCAGAGCCGCGTGCCCACGGTGAAGGGCGGCGCCGACGCCTCGCTCCCGCCCCCGCGCTTCGATCGATCGGAGCCACCGCCGCCCCCTCCTCCGCTGCCGGAGCGCTCGAGCACGCCACCGCAGGCGCGCCCGCGCCCCGCGGCCGCCGAGGTGGTGCTGCCGAGCGCGCGGCCGCCGCCGCTCGATCTCGAGCTCACGCCTCCGCCGCGCGTCGTGCCGGCGGCATCGTTCACCCTCGATCTGCCGGGGCCGGAGGCGCCGCCGCCCTCGACCCCGCGATCGCCGGTCCGCAGCGCGCCGCCGCCGCGATCGATGACGCCGACGGTGGTCGATCCGAACGCCGCCGCGCGCGCGCGATCGACGTCTCCTCCGCTTCCCGTGCACCGCGGCGCGATCGTCGAGACGCGTCCGCCGCCGACGTTCGATCCGCGCGCCGAGCCCGATTCTTCGCCGCGGCTGCCCGTATCGCGCCCCGCGCCGCGGCGGTCGCCGCTCCCCGACGCGTTCGAGAGCAAGGTCACCTCGCAGTTCCGCTCGTCTCCACCGCCGCCGAACGCGCGACCGACGCCGCTGCGCCCGCCGCCGACGCCTCCGCCCGCGGAGCTGGCGCGGGCGTACATGCGCGGCGCGACCCTGCCGCCCTATCGCTCGGAGGCCCCCGCCCCGCTCTTGCCGAGCGCGCCGCTGTTCCCCCGGTCCACGGCCGACGACGAGCTCGTCGAGCACCTCTCGCTCCCGCCCGGCGTCGGCGCGGAGCCGGTGGCTCCGGGAAGCGCGCTGCCGCAGTCGGTGCTCGAGGCGCGCGTGCAGTTCACGATGCTCGCGCGCGAGCTCGGCCTCGACTACCGGCTCGAGCGCGGCATCGAGCTGCGCGCGGACGTGAGCGGGATCGAGGCGATGCAGGCGGTGCTGCTCGAAACGTTCGCCGCGCACGAGATCCGGACCCCCGCCGAAGCGCACGAGGTCCGCCGCCACGGCGCGCTCCTCGGCGAGATCCTCGCGCGGCGGCTCGACGCCGAGTGGCTCGACATCACGCCGACCGATCTCGGCTACTGGGCGATGATCGTGCCGCCCGACACGCGCGTCTGGCCATTCGGGCGCGTGGCACGCCTCATCGCGATGGGCCATCGCGAGCGCGATCTCGTGAGCTACTTCCTCGAGCTGCAGTCGCGCGCGCGCCCGCGGTGACCTACACTGGGCGGCGATGCCTCGTATCGAGCTCGACTCTCTTCCCGAGGGCGCCGAGGAACGTCGCGAGCAAGAACAGGACGCGGTCCTGTGGCAGAGCTCGCCGGAGGTCTTCGACCGCATCGCCTTCGCCGAGCGCGTGGTGAAGCTCGTGCGTCCGCGCGGCACCACCGTGGCGATCTGCGAGGGGATGCGTCGCGTGCGCCTGCAGTCGGGCCGCGAATGGGGCGGACCGCCGGGCGCGCGCTGGGCGGTCCTCTCGGTGCCGAAGACCGCGTCGCGTCGTGCGATCGCGACCGCGGTGCTCGGTCTCGGTCATGGCAACGCGACGCCGTATGCGCTCGACGTGCTCGTGAGCGAGGCGAACCGTTGACGAACTACATCACGCCGGAGGGCGCCAAGCGGCTGCAGGAGGAGCTCGCCACGCTCCGCTCGAAGGCACGTCCCAAGATCGTGCAGGAGGTCGCCGACGCGGCCGCGCAGGGCGACCGGAGCGAGAACGCCGAGTACATCTACGGCAAGAAGAAGCTCCGCGAGATCGACCGGCGCATCCACTGGCTCACGAAGCGTCTCGAGTCGGCGCACGTGGTCGATGCGCGCGAGCGGCCGGAGGACGAGCGCGATCGCGTCTTCTTCGGCGCGACCGTCGAGGTCGAGGACGAAGACGGCAAGGTCGCGCGCTACACCATCGTCGGCGAGGACGAGATCGACACGCCGCGCGGTCGCATCAGCTACAAGTCGCCCCTCGCGCGGGTCCTGTTCAAGAAGCGCGAAGGCGACACCGTGCTCTTCCGCAAGCCCGCCGGAGAGGTCGAGCTCACGATCGTGAGCATCCGTTACTGATTCGCGTCCTGGATCTGGATGCGGAACGAGGCGCTCGGCCCGTTCGTGCCCTCGTGGGGGTAGCCGTTCGCGTTCGTGCCGACGTTCAGCGTACGCGTGCGCGGCGCGCCGTTCTGCATCTCGAAGCTGTTGGCCGCGATCGGGTTGCCCGTGTCGCCGTGCGCGAAGCCGTTCGCGCCGTGGACGATGTGGGCCTTCGAGTCGGCATTGAACACCGTGAACACGATGCCGTTGCCGACCTGCGTCTTGAGCGGCGTCGGGTTGGCGCCGAACTCGGTGCCCCATTCGTTGCGGTAGACGGTGCCGGCGCCCGCGGCGCGGAGCGCGTCGATGTTCATCGGGATGGTGAGCGTCGCCTTCGGGTTGATCTTGAAGTTCGCGTTCGCCGTCGCGGCGACCGACCCGGACTTCGCGCTGACGACGATCGCCGAGCTCGTGTTGGGCGCGCTCGGGACGGCGTTCATCGCCGCCTTGATCGTGAGCTTCGCCTTCACCGGCGCGGTCGACGCGGTCACCGACGCGGGCGTGAACGTCGCGGTCGCTCCGGCGGGGACGCCCGTCGCGGTCAGCTCGACGGTGCCGTTGAAGCCGCTCTTCGGCTCGACGGTGACGTCGATGTCGATCGACTTGCCGAGATCGACCGCCGGCGTGTTCGTGCTCAGCGTCACGCCGAGCTCGCCCGCCGTCGTGCCCTGCTCGTTCGGCGCGGGCGGAGGCGTGTTCGCGTTGGGGTTGCCCGGATCGGTGTCGTTCGCGCCGTCGGTGTCCGAGTCGTCGTGCTGCTCCTGCGACCCGGGCGGGGGCGGCTGGCCCATACGACGCGATGCGTAGCCCCCGGTCCCCGTCCCGGCGTCGCTGCACGCGAACATCGAGGCGGAGGCGATTCCCAGGAGGGCGAGGCAGAGGGCTTTGCGCATGCCCGGACGGTGTGCAAACGGGGCGCCAAGTGCGCCTCGCGATGACGGGTCCGTAACGAACCGCGCCGGTCGTTGGTTTACGCGACGGAGATCACCGTGGACGCCGAAAGATCCGCCAGAACCAGGCGTCCGGATTGCGCGAGGCGATCGCCGAGGCCCCAGGCTGGGTGAGCTTCGATCCACGCAGGCCGCGGGCCGAAAGCCTCGCAACGAGGGCGAAAAACCCCGCGATGAGCCAGCGGTGATCCGGGGCCTTCGTGCCGCCGACGACCTCGCACCCGCACGACGACGGACGCTTCGCCGGGACGTCCCCCGCGTCGGCCGGCGGCGCTGCGTCATGACGCGGAGCGGGCGAGCCCGCGTCCGGCGCCGCGACGATCTGCGCGCGCGTCTCCGGCCACGCGGGCGCGCAGAGCCCGGCCCCCGCGTCCGGTCGCGCGCACGCGACGGGCCCGGCGACGTCGGCGAACGTCGCGATGGACGAGACCGTCTTGCCCTCGTCGGTCGAGCGGCCGATCGCCGGGGCGCCGAGCGTGAACGGGTTCTCGCAGACGAAGAGCGCGTCCTTTGCCGCATGGTGCAGGCAGAGCACGCCGTGCGGCGCGAGCCTCTCCCAGGTCTCGCCGCGATCGACCGATCGCCAGATGCCGTGATCGGCGAGGCCCGATCCCGCCCAGTACGTCTTACCGTCGCCGCTCTTGGCGAAGCCGAACATCGCGCTCTTCATCGAGAGCACGTTCGTGAACGTCTTGCCCGCGTCCTTCGTGAGCAGGACGTCGCTGCCGGTCGTGTGCAGGTGCCGCACGAGCACGCGGTTCGGGTCCTTCGGATCGATCGCCGCGATGAAGAACGGGCCCTCCGCCTCGAGCTCGTTCGCCTCGCCGTGAAGCGTGCGGCCGCCGTCGTCCGATCGATAGAGGCGCCCGCGGACCGTGCCATAGGGCTGGCCGCTCACGTAGACGCGTGACGGGTTCGAGGGCGCGACCTCGATGGTCATGAAGTTCGTGTCGTCGAGCCCGCCGAGCCGCTCGAAGCGCGCGTCCTTGCCCGCGCCGCGCCGCCAGATCCAGCTCTTCTTCCCCGGGACGCCCGTGATCGCCCAGATCACGTCGCCGCGTGCATCGACCGTGAGGTCCTTGATCGTCTCGCCCGCGAGCTCGGGCGACGGCGTCACCTCGCATCCGTCGGCGGTGGAGACGAGCCCGTCCTCGAGCCCGACCCACAGCCTGCCGTCGCGCGTCGCGGCGATCGGCGGATCCCACGTGCCCTCGTAGCCGAGGGCGCGCTCGCAGAGCCAGCGCCAGGTCTTGCCTCCGTCCTTCGAGACGAGGACGCCGAACGTGGCGCGGAGGTAGAGCGTGGAGGCGTCGCCGGGAACCCCGACGATCGCCTGAGCCTGCGGGAAGCGGCCGTTCGCGTACGCACGCTCCGCGAGGGCGGTGCTACAAGTGAAGGCCAGCGTGATGCAGAAGGCGATCCGACGCGCGCTCACGCCCCTGTTCTATCTGATCGCCGTCGCGATCGGCGGCTGCTCGAGCTGCAACAAGAAGGCGGGCGCGCAGCGGAGCGACGGCGAGCCGCTCACGCCGGGCACCGCCATCACCATCCCGCGCGAGCGCGCGGCCTATGTCACCAACAACGCGTCCGACTCGATCAGCGTGATCGATCGCGACGGGGACGCCGTCACCACCGTCCCGGTCGACCTCGATCGCGACGCGCACGAGGCGCCGCACCACCTCGCGGTCGACGCCGTGGCCGGCGTCGCGTTCGTCGCGCTCGCGTTCCCGGCGGCGCCGGGCAAGAAGAAGGATCCGCACGCGTCGCACGGCTCGTCGGCCGATCCGGGCAAGGTCGCGCGGCTCGACCTCGCGACGCTGTCGGTGCGCGCCGCCGAGGACGTCGACGAGAACCCTGGCGACGTCGTCCTCACGCACGACCGGAGGCGGGTGCTCGTCACCCACTTCGACATGAAGCGCGCGATGGACGTCGCGGCGCGCGGCGGCGCGAGCCCGGCGACGATGTTCGCGAGCCTGGTGGTCCTCGACGCGAAGACGCTCCAGCGGCTCGGCACGCGTCCGGTCTGCGTCGCCCCGCACGGCATCGCCGTCACCCGCGACGACAAGACGGCGTTCATCGCGTGCTACGGCTCGGACGAGATCGTGGTCGTCGATCTCGCGGCCGACGGCTTCCCCACGTCGCGCGTGCCCCTCGGCGCTTCGCAGGGCGTGCCCGGCGTGCCGCGCTACGGCCCCTACTCCGCCACGCTCACCCCCGACGAGTCGCTGGTCGTGCTCGCGGACCTCGAGGGC
>JBDHVD010000295.1:0-11021 GCA_039809525.1 Labilithrix sp.
GCGTCGAACGTCTCCTTGAGCGTGCGCCACGTCATCACCTCGGGCACCACCCCCACCGCGACGATGCGCCCGCCCTTCATCAGGACGACGCGATCGGCGAACTGCGCCGCGATGTTCAGATCGTGCATCACGACGAGACATGCGAGCTGCCGCTCCTTCACCTCGCTCGCGAGCAGCTCGTAGAGATCGAGCTCGTGACGCACGTCGAGGAACGCCCCCGGCTCGTCGAGGAGGAGCACGCGCGGCTCCTGCACGAGCGCGCGCGCGACGGCGACGCGCTTCTGCTCGCCGCCCGACAGCGCGTTGGCCGGACGCGACGCGAGATGGACGAGATCGCACCGCGCGACGGCGTCGTCGACGATGCGCTCGTCGGTCTCGCTCGCGCGCATCCACGCGCCCTGGTGAGGGGCGCGGCCCATCGCGACGACCTCGCGCACGGAGAAGCCCATCGACAGCTGCTGCACCTGCTCGACGACCGCGAGGGAGCGCGCCACGGCGTCGCGCGCGAGCGACCCGAGCGGTGCCCCTTCGAGTCGCACCTCCCCGGACGCTGGCTCGAGCAGTCCTGACGCAACGCGAACGAGCGTGGTTTTTCCCGCGCCGTTCGGGCCGAGCACGCAGACGAGCTCGCCGGAATGAACGGTGAGGTCGACGTGCTCGAGCTGCGGAGGGCCCGATCCGTATCCCGCGGTAACCGCGCGAAGGGACAGGCACTCCTTCGTGGCCCTTTCCGTCCTCACGTTGGTGTATCTTCCATCTCAGGAGCCACCGTGGACAACAAGCCCCAATCCGAGAGCGCGTCGCCGCAGGCGGGTTCCGATAGGCCGCGGCGCGTCATCAAGCGGTACTCGAACCGAAAGCTGTACGACACCAAGGACAGCCGGTACGTGACGCTGCTCCAGATCGCCGAGATGGTCCGCGGCGGCGAAGAAGTGCAGATCATCGACAACAACACGAAGGAGGATCTGACCGAGGTCACGCTCGCGCAGATCATCTACGAGGAGCAGAAGCAGAAGGCGTCGAGCCGCAACGTTCCGCTCCAGACGCTGAAGGAGCTCATCCATCAGCGAACGGAGAAGGTGTTGGGGGATCTGCGCGAGTCACCGCTGGGACGCCTCATCCCGGGCACCGGCAAGAGCGAGCCGCCGGCCGCGGGCACGCCCGCCGTCGCCGCGCCCCCTCCCCCCGCTGCCCCGGCGGTGCCGAAGGCCGAGGAGAGCAGCGCGAAGCCGAGCCTCGTCGAGCAGGCGAAGGGCCGGATCGAGGACTGGCAGCACCAGGTCGACGAGCGGGTGAAGGCGGTCATCCCGAACCTCCTGCCGTGGCAGCAGCTCCAGCACGAGATCAAGCGGCTGAACGCCCGGATCGAGGAGCTCGAGGAGAAGCTCAAGTCGCTCGGCGACAAGCGCGACTGATTCGTTCGATCTTCGAGCTCTTCCGCGCAGTTGGACCATTCTCGGTCCCGCGGATGGCCGCCTCGGAATAGCGGCCTTAAGCTGCGGGTTACGTCCCATGAGAAAGGCGACGCGCCGCGAATGAGCTTCTCCTCCACGCCTAGAATCGCCAAAGAAGTCGATACGTTCGCCCAGGACGCCGTCGCCCACCTCGATGCCCTCTACGGCGTCGCATGCAAGCTGACGAGGAACCCGGCCGAGGCCGAGGACCTGGTGCAGGACACGCTCCTCAAGGCGATGCGCGCGCGCGATCAGTTCCACGCCGGGACGAACCTCAAGGCGTGGCTGTTCCGCATCCTGACCAACACCTTCATCAACAAGTACCGCCGCGGAGGCCTCGAGCGCTCGGTGCTCGAGGGCCCCGACGCCGATCCGCTGGTCGACGGGTGGGTGAGCGCATCGACGATGCGCCAGCTGCGCGATCCCGAGCAGGGCGCGCTCCTGCCGATCATCGAAGGCGAGATCCAGCGCGCGCTCGACGCGCTGCCGCCGGACTTCAAGATCGCCGTCGTCCTCTGCGACGTGGAAGAGTTCAGCTACGAGGAGATCGCGCAGATCATGGGGTGCCCCATCGGCACCGTCATGAGTCGGCTGCATCGAGGTCGGAAGCTGCTGCAGCGATCTCTCTACAACCACGCGCTCGCTCTCGGTATCGTGAAGGGAGAGCCCGTGAGTGAGACCAAGAACGATCAACCCGCCGACCTCGCTGCTTACCGCGCGAAGAGGAGGGCGTCGGCGTGACCGAGACTGCGTGCAAGGAAACGGCTCGACTCCTCGGCACGTACACCGATGGACAGCTCGATGCCGCGAAGACGCTGGAGGTGGACGATCACCTCGCGTCTTGTGAGGTCTGCAACGAACGCATCGCCCTCGACCGCGCGGTGCGCGGCTCGTTGAAGAGGACGACCAAGACGGGCGCTCCCGACGACGTGCGCGCGCGCATGCTCGCCGCGATGACCGCCGAGGCCTCGCGCGGGGAGAAGCGCGACGAGCCTGTCGCTCCCCCGTCGCGCGGCATGCTCCGCCACTGGAGGGGCTCCAAGACGCCCTCCTCTGCGTTCCGGGCGATGGTCCCGCTGGCGAGCGCCGCGGCGCTCACGCTCGCATGGGGCCTCGCCGGCAAGCAGCCGGTCACGCGCGGCGTCCCCGACGTGATGCAGGGCGGCTTCGCGAACGACGAGGTGCTCCGCGAGCTGGTCGACGTGCACAAGCGTCCGATCCGTCCGGAGACGAAGGACCCGACCGCGGTGCGCGGCTTCGAGCCGGACGTCGGCGTGCCGGTCCGCGCGGTGCGCTTCAAGCAGGGCAACGCCCGCTTCGTCGGCGCGCGCATCGTCAACATGCAGGGCGCCGAGCGCGGCGCGATGCTGTATTACGAGGTCCCGCAGGGCAACGGCAACGTCCAGCGCGTCAGCGTGTTCGTCTACGATCCCGCGCGCGTCCACATCGTCCCGCAGAACTTCGCGCCGCGTGCGGTCGGCACCGCCCGCGTGCAGGTCGCGCAGCAGGGCGGCTACTCGGTGGCCGTGCGCGAGCACGGCGGCGTCGCCTACGCGTTCACGACGGACCTCGATCCGGATCAGAGCGCGCAGCTCGTCGCGCAGGCCGAGCCGGAGTGATCGACGACGGCGCCCGAGGACGCGGTCGACGTCGCCTTCGCCCTCGACGGTGATCCCGCCGTCGCGGGCATCTACGACGCGCGACGCCGCTTCCGGGACGCCACGTTCGACTTGCGGAGATTGCCGGGCGCCCCGCTCGCAGACTGGACGGTCGCGGTGCGGTCCGAGCTGGTGACGCTGGTGGCGGCGACACGCGCGAAGCTCCTCCGCGAAGCGCAGCGATATCCAGCGGAGCCCGCGCGAGGCGTTCGGGACGCACTACGCGGTGCCGTCCGACGGTTGGCTGTTCGGCGCGTACGACGGGCCGCGCTGGGTGCTCGCGGCCTACGTTCCGCCGGAGGGCCTCGCCGAGGTGGAGGCGGAGATGGCGCGCGGACGAGCGCTCGTGAGCTGGGCGCAGCGCGACTGGTTCCGGCGGAACCTCACTTGATGTTGTAGTCGAGGTTCATGTTCTTGCCGCCGCGGTTGACCTGCACCGTGAGCTTGTCCGCGGTGCGCAGGCGCGCGTAGGCCTCGAGCGCCTTCTCCGGGCTCGACATGTCGAAGCCGTTGATCGTCTGCAGGCGGTCGCCGTTCTGCATGCCGAGCACGCCGAGGAGCGAGTCCGGCTTGATGTTCATCATGCGGATGCCGACGGTGCGTCCGTTCTCCTGCTCGGGGACGACGCGCGCGGTGCGCATGAGGTCGGCCTGGTTCTCGAGGATCTTGTCGAGCGTGCCGCGGTCGACGTTGAACTCGGTCGGGCTGACCTGCTGGATGCCCTTCTTGATCTCGGGATCGAGCGCCTTGCCCCCGCGCGTCGGCGTCGGGGTCGCGACGGGGGTGGGCGTCGCGGCCGGCGCGGGCGAGGCGGTGGCCTTGCGGTCGAAGATCTTCGCCTGACAGAGCGAGCCGCCGCTCTCGAACCAGACGCGGTCCCAGCCGATGAAGTAGACCTTCTTGCCGCCGACCTCCATGCCGCGACGGCGGAGCTCGGTCTTGCCGTCGCTGCCGGAGATCGCGGCCACGGACCAGTCGGGATCGCCGCCCGCCGCGACGACGAGCACGTTCACGCCGTCACACGCAGGCACGCTCCACACGTCGCTGGTGTCGATGTTGGCGGAGGACGCGGTGCCCTCCTCCGTGGCGGGAGGCGGATTGAGCGGGCCGGTGACGTGGTCGAACGGATTGCGCGCGAGGATGGGGTCGGCGCTCGTGTTCCGGACGGCCGTCGGGGCCGGCGGCGTCTTCGCGACCGGCGGCGGGGTGGCGAGCTGCTTCTCGTCGGGCATGAGCCCGACGCCGATCAGCTGCGTGACCGCCTGTGCGTTCAGCAGGGCCGCGACCGCCACCAGGGGGAGCAGCACGATCCAGAAGCGCTTCTTGAGGAGCTGATCGATGGCCATTCGTCCGGAAAAGCTTGGAACACCAAGAAATAGCCCACTGCGGGCGGGACGGGAACTTCGACCGCACGCCACTGTCCAGCCAGGGGATGGACGTACGGCCGCTCGGTCCGAAGCAGGCGCCAGGAAACCTTCGTGCCGGCGCCATGACCGCCGCGATGCGGGCGGTCGCCGTGCCTACCACGGCTCGGGTCCCGCGGATGGCCGTGGTGATCGACGGCCGCATCGTCGACGAGCGGCTCTTCCGTGACGCGGACGTGATCACCGTCGGTACCGCCGAGGACGCCGTCTTCACCGTGGCGTCGTCGGCGCTGCCCGAGAGCTTCGTCTTGCTCGAGCGTCCGGGAGGCGGCGCCAGGCACTACCTCCGCTTCACCGAGCGGATGAGCGGACGGATCGCGATGGGCAACGAGCGGCTCGACCTCGCCGAGCTCCGCACGCGCGCGCACGAGTCGCGCGGCGCGTGGCGCGTCGAGCTCCCCGAGGACGCGCGCGGGAAGATCGTGGTGGGCAACGTCGCGTTCCTCTTCCAGCTCGTCGCGCCGCCGCCGTTGCCTGCACGGCCGCGCCTGCCGCTCGGCGTGCTCGACGGCTTCGGGGCGCAGGTCGACTGGCGGCTCGCGATCATCGCGGCGATGAGCTTCCTCGCGCACTTCGCGCTCGCCGGCGGCGCGTACTCCGACTGGATGGACCCGGTGGTCGACACCGATCGCAGCGTGGCGGCGCTCGTCGACCTGAAGCGGAGCCTCCCGGAGGTGCCGGTCGACGATCCCGCGGCCGATCGGCCGGCGCCGGCGGAGCACGCGACCGCGCCGGTGAAGGACGCGACGAGCGCGAACGCGAAGGCGGGCCCGGCCGCGCCGTCGAAGAGGCCCGGCTCGATGAGCGACGACCGCGCGGCCGATCTCGCCGCGAAGGCCGATGCGATGCAGATCGGCATGATCGTGGCGCTGAACGGCGGACCCGCGACGCGGTCCGCGCTCGATCGCGGCGAGATCCCGCCCGTCGATCTGACGAGCGCCGCGAAGGCGGCGAAGGGCGTCGCCGAGAACGCGAGCCCGCTCGACGTCGGTCACGGCGGCGAGCCGGTGAAGCCGGGCGCGAACGGGCTCGCGAGCCTCGCGCCGGGCGCGAAGGGCGACGCGAAGCAGGGCCCGGGCAAGGAGGCGGACGTGGGCGGCCCGACGATCGCCGTCGACGTGCGCCCCGCCACGACGACCGGCGGCGCGATCGGCGACGCGGATCGCGTGGTGCTCGGCCTCCGTTCGCGGTTCCGCAAGTGCTACCAGGACGGGCTGAACGACGATCCCTCGATGAGCGGACGCGCGGTGCTCGCCGCGAAGGTCGCGCCGAACGGCGAGGTCGCCTCCGTCGAGGTGACGGAGAGCAGCGGGCTCTCTCCGAAGGTGACGTCGTGCATGGCGCGCGTGGTGAAGGGCGCGACCTTTACCGGCAACGGCGGCTTCGCGACCGTGCGCATCCCCGTCACCTTCGTGCAGCAGAGGTAACGGGCGCGTCAGCGCGCGGCCGAGAAGCCGACCTTGCGCGGATCGCTCGCGGCGAGGATGCGGACCGGCTGCCCGGCCGGACGGCTCCACGCGATCATCTGGATCGCCGAGCCGGCGAACGGCTCGTCCTTCACCGTCTCGCCGCGCGCGCCGAGCCCGTAGCGGACGTCCTGCGGGATCTCGCGGTCGACCATCAGGTCCGCGCCCTGCGTGTGGACGCGCGGATGCGAGACGCATGCGCTCGGATCGAGGTCGAACACGAGCCGCGCGAGCGCCGCCTGGGTGACGCCGGTCGCGATGCGCGTCCCGCCCGAGCCGCCGAGCGCGAGGATCGGCGCGCCGTTCTCGATCACGATGGTCGGCGTCATGCTCGAGACCGGGCGCGCGCGCGGGCGCGGGCGGTTCGGCCCGCCGTCCTTCACGCCGAAGACCTTCACGTCGTCCGCCGCGGTGAAGTCGTCGAGCTCGTTGTTCAAGAGGATGCCGGTGTCGCCGGCGGTGATCGACGCGCCGAACGGTCCGTTCACCGTCGTCGTGAGCGACACCACGTTGCCCTCCGCGTCGACGGTGACGAGGTGGCTCGTCCCCGACTCGCGCGTCTTGAACTCGGCCGGCGCATGCGTCTTCTGCGGATCGATCTTCGCCTTGCGCGCCGCGAGCTGCGCGGGATCGAGCGCCGATTGATAGGCCGCGTCGACGCCCGGCTCGATGTCCGGATCGCTCGCGATGCGCGCGCGATCGGCGAAGGCGCCGCGCATCGCCTCGGCGATGGTGTGGAGGTACGCGCTCGAGCCGAAGCCCATCGGGGCGAGGGAGGAGGACGACGACGCGCCGTACATCCCGAGGGTCTCGAGGAGCATGAGCCCGCCGGCCGAAGGCGCGGGCATCGTGTAGACGGTGCGTCCGTCGATGGTGCGCGACAGCGGCGCGCGCTCCTTCACCTTGTAGCTCGCGAGGTCGTCGAGGGTCATCGTGCCCCCCGCGGCCTTCACCGCGTCGACGATCTTCTGCGCCGTGGGGCCGCCGTAGATCCACGCCTTGCCGTGCGTCGCGTAGCGCGAGAGCGTCGCCGCCAGCTCGGGGCGCTTCACGCGCGTGGCGAACGGGACCGGCTGGCCGCCCGGGAGGAACGACGACGCCATCGACGGGACCGTCGCGAGCCGCTCCTTGAACGCGGCGACCTGCTCGGCCGTGTGCTTGCCGACGACGAAGCCGTTCTGTGCCAGCGCGATCGCGTGCGCGGCGTCGGTCGCGAGCGACTTCTTCGCGAAGCGACGCGAGAGCTCCTCGAGGCCCGCCGGCTCGCCCGGTACGCCGACGACCCAGCCCTTCGGCCCCGTCCATGCCCAGCGCGACTTCGGCTTCTCGCCCGGCTTCGGCGGCGGGAAGAGCAGCTCGCTCGAGTACGTCGCCGGCGCGGTCTCGCGGAAATCGAGGACCGTGACCTTCTGGTCCTTCGCCGTGTAGACCATCGCGAAGCCGCCCCCGCCGATGCCGCTCGCCGACGGGTTGACCACCCCGAGCGTGAGCGCGGCGGCGATCGCTCCGTCGATCGCGTTGCCCCCGGCGGTCATGACCTCGACCGCAGCGCGCGTCGCCTCGGCGTGATCGGTGGCTGCGGCGAGCGTGTGGCCCTCGGCGCTCGGAGGGAACGCCGCCTGCGAGGGACGCGGGAGGGTGAGCGCAAGGAAGGCCGCGCCGGCGCCGATCCCGAGAAAACCGATCTTTGCGCCGCGGAGCCGGGCTACTAGGCTGCGAGTCGAGGTCAAACGCATGCGGTTCGTCTACGTGATGGATCCGATGGATCGTGTTCTGCCGGACAAGGATACGACCTTCGCCTTCCAACGCGCCGCGCAGGCGAGAGGGCACGAAGCTCTCCACTGCGAGCCGCGTGATCTCTTCGTGCGCAACGGCGACATCTTCGCGCGCGTCCGGCATCTTACCGTCAGTGACGCGCCCCCGCACACCACCTTCGGCGCGATCGAAGAGGTGCGCCTCGCGGACGTGCAGGGCGTGTTCATCCGCAAGGATCCGCCGTTCGACGCGATGTACCTGTACGCGACGCTGCTCCTCGAGCGCGCGCGCGGCCGCACGGTGCTGGTCAACGATCCCCGCGGTCTCCGCGAGGCGAACGAGAAGCTCTACGCCCTCAACTTCGCGCGCTGGATGCCCCGCACCATCGTCACGTGCGACGAGGCCCACATCTGGGCGTTCCTCGAGGACGTCGGCGGGCGCGGGGTGATCAAGCCGCTCGATCTCGCGGGCGGCGCCGGCGTCCTGATGCTCAACCCGGGCGACAAGAACGCGCGCGCGATCGTCCAGCTCCACACCGACGAGGGTCGCCGCTACGTGATGGTGCAGGAGTTTCTGCCCGCGGTCGTCAACGGCGACAAGCGCATCCTCCTGCTCGACGGCGAGCCGCTCGGCGCGATCAACCGCGTCCCGCACGGCGAGGACTTCCGCTCGAACATCCACGTCGGCGGCAGCGTCGAGCCCTGCGAGGTCACGCCCGACGAGCGCGCGATGATCGCCGACATGGCGCCGCGCCTAAAGGCCGACGGGCTCGTGTTCGTCGGCCTCGACGTCATCGGCGGCAAGCTCACCGAGGTGAACGTCACGTCGCCCACGGGCATCCAGCAGCTCAGCCAGCACCTGAACCGCGACGTCGCGGCCGACGTGATCGCGTGGGCGGAGCGCGCCGCCGGAGACTTCCGCCCGCCGCTCGCGAGCATCCCCAGCATCTGATGCCCGTCACCGTCGTCGTGCGCTCCGCGAAGGGTGAGGCCCCTTCGCTCACGTTCGACGGCCCACGCGTCGTCGTCGGCCGGGGCCCGGGCAGCGACGTGCGCCTGCCCGACGCGAGCGTCAGCCTGCGCCATGCGAGCATCCGCGCGAGCGGCAGCGAGTACGCGATCGTCGACGAGGGCAGCACCAACGGCACGTTCGTCGGCGGCGTGCGCCTCCTCCCGCAGACGCCGCGCATCCTCAAGGCGGGCGATCTGGTGCGCGTCGGCCGCGTCTGGCTCGAGGTCGCGATCGGCCAGAAGCCGGCGACGCCCGACCTCGGCATGGCCACGCGCGACCTCGCGCTCGCGCTGGTGCGCGAGGCGATGGCGGCGGTCGGCGACGACACCGTCGCGAAGGTGATCGTCGTCGAGGGCCCGGACGCGGGCGCGACGCTGCGGCTCGTGGACGAGGGACGCGCCTACGTCGTGGGCCGCGCCGAGCAGTGCGATCTGCCGCTCGCCGATCGCGACGCTTCGCGCGAGCATGCGACCGTCACCCGGCGCGGCTCGCAGGTCCTGCTCCGCGACATGGGCTCGCACAACGGGGTGTTCCTCGGCGAGACCGCGCTCACGCCCGATCGCGACGTGATCTGGCGCTCGACGACGATGGCCCGCATCGGGCAGAGCGTGCTCGCGGTCGAGGAGCCGGTGAGCCTCGCGCTCGCCGAGCTCGAGGCCGCCGCCGACGAGAAGCTCCCCGACGAAGGCGCACCGCCGCCGCCGCCTCCCTCGGTGGCCGAGGCGCCTCCGCCCGCGTCGAAGACGGAGGAGCCGCCCGCGTCGCGCATCTCGCAGGCGGGCGCCGCGCCGATCGCGGAGGTCGCGCGCGAAGAGGCGCCCGCACCGCCGCGACGGAAGGGCCGGGCATGGACGCTCACCGACGTGCTCGTGGTGACGATCGCGGTGTGCGTGATCGGCGCGAGCGTCGCCGGTCTCGTCTGGGTGCTCCGCTAGGAGGCGCCGACGAAGCCGCCCTCGCGGACCTCGACGCGGTCCTCGCCGTGGAAGATCACGTCGTAGATCGGCAGGCCCTTCGCGAGCGCGGTCAGCGTCTGGCCGAGCTGCACCGCACCGATCCGCACCATCTCCTCGTGGAGCCACTCCGGGTCGACCTGCGTCCCTGCGATGTCCGTCTGCATCGCGAGGAAGGCCGCGAGCTGCTTGCGCAGGTACGACGTGATGCGTGGATGATGCACGAAGACCTGCGCGCCGCCGACGGCGGGCGAGACGAGCGGGATGCGCGAGAACGGCATCAGCGGTCCGGCGATGCGCACGTTGATCACCGCGCGCTCGGTGTGACCGCCCGCGAGCGGCACGAGCTCCATGTCGGGATGTCCCTGCCAGCGCGCCTCGTGGAAGCAGCGGAGCACCGCCCGGACGAGCTGCTCGCGCGTGCCGTAGGCCTCCGGCTGCGTGAGCTCGAGGCGAAGGTGGCCGCAGCCGACGTGCGCGGGCGCGAGCGCATGCTCGAGGAGCGCGGGGCGCAGCGCGGGCGGCGGTGACGCCCAGAAGCGACGCCACTCGATGCCCTTGCTCACGCCGGCGATCGCCTCGGAAAACCGCGGATCGGCGCGGAGCGCGCTCGCCGCGGCGTTCGACGCGGCCACGTCGGTGTGCATGTAGAAGCGGCCGAACGCGTCGTTCCGGCGAGCGAGCAGCGTCGTGATCTCGTCGTCGCGGAGCGGGCGACGCGTGAGGGTCTCGAGCGCGCGGAGGCCGACGAGCAGCTCGCCCGCATCGCCGCCGGGGCTGCCGATGACGCCGCTGTCGTCGCGTCCGTCGACGCACGAGACGAGGCCGCGCACGAGGAGCGCCGGCAGCTTGATCCAGCGCACGGAGAGCGGATCGCCGACGTGCTTCTCGATGTCGGCCGCGGTGACGCGCTCCGGCGCCTCCGCCGGGAGATCGTCGATCGTGCGGACGACGTCGCGCCGCGCGAGGATCGAGGGATCACGCGTGGTCGTGTAGCCGTCGTCGCGCCACGCGACGATGCCGCCCATCATCGTGGCGACGAAGCGCAGGCCTGCCTTCTCGAGGGCGAGCGCGGCGGCGCCCGACCGCTCCTCGCCGGCTGAGACGAGCACGATCGGGTCGTCCTGGTGGACGCGCTCGACGAGCGATGCGGTACGACCGACGGGCACCCAGTCCGAGCCGTGGATGTAGCCGAGCACGCCGACGAGCTCGTGCTCGTCGCGTACGTCGATGAGGCGCACCTTGCGGCCCTGCTTCGCGACGAAGTCCGGCCGGAGCAGCGGGACGCCGCTCGGCGAAC
>JBDHVD010000296.1:0-10981 GCA_039809525.1 Labilithrix sp.
GAGCGCGACCGCGAGCGCGAGCGTCGCCGCGCCCGAGCAGCCCGCCGCGAAGCCGGTGACCAGCGCCTCGGCGCGCGCGGTCCGCCCGGCCGTGAGGCCCGCGGCCACGCCTCGGCCCGGCACCACGTCGACCGGGGCCTCGACGCCCGACGATCTGTCGCGCAATCCGTATCGCTGACGGGCTAAGGTTCGAGCGCGATGCGCCGGCCCGTCGCGCTCACGTTCGTGACCCTCGCCGCGCTCGGCGCGTGCGGGCCCTCGCGGACGGGCGAGCTCGAGCCGCGCTACGTCGCCGTGCACAACGCGATGGCCGCGATGGGCATGGCGCAGGTCGGGCCGATCCAGCGCGGATCGCTGGCCGAGGGGCGCGAGACGCGCATCCCCCTCGACCTCGGCGCGCAGTGCACCACGGTCGTCGTGCTCGGCGGTTTCGGCGTCCGCGACGTGGACGCCGTCCTGCTCGACGCGGACGACAAGCCCGTCACCCGCGACACGACCCGCGACGCGCAGGCGGCCGTCCGCACGTGCCAGGAGAAACCTGCAAAGTACACGCTCGTGGTGAAGATGGCCCAGGGCAGCGGCGACTTCGTGACCGCGACGTGGGCGGGCGCGGCGGGCGCCGGTCCGGCGACGGCACCCGCGGCCTCGTCCTCGGCCACGGCGGCGGGCGCGGGCACGTGCGAGTCGCCGATCCCGCTCGCGGCCGGCACGGTCACCGGCAACACGCGCCGGGGCGAGTCGGAGCACGCCGGTTCGTGCGTCAGCTCGAGCTCGAGCGAGATCGTCTACGAGCTCGACCTCGCGCGCCGCTCGCGCGTCTCGCTGGACGTCGACGCGACGTACGACTCGGTGCTCTACCTGCGCCGCGACGCGTGCGCGGACGAGGAGAACGAGATCGCGTGCAACGACGACGCGGGCGGTCCGTCGAAGCGCTCGTCGAACAACCGGAGCTCGCGCGTCGACGAGGTGCTCGACCCCGGCAAGTACTTCGTGTTCGTGGACGGCTACGGCACGGAGGCCGGCAGCTACCGCCTGAAGGCGGACGTCGCCGACGTCCCCGCGCTCGCGGACGCCTGCCGCCAGGCGAGGCCCCTCGGCGGGGGCAAGGTGTCCGCGCAGCTCGCGGGCGCGTTCGACAACGCACACGCCTCGTGCGGAGACGACGCGAAGGGGCCGGACGTCATCCACCGCCTCGACGTCGCGGCGCGGTCGCGCGTGCGGATCACCTCCTCGTCGACGGAGTTCTCTCCCGTCGTCCACCTGCGCCGCCAGTGCACCGACGACAAGAGCGAGGTCGGATGCTCGTCGACGGGCGCGACGGCGAGCGACGCCACGTTCGTCGGGGTGCTCGATCCCGGCGCGTACACCGTCTTCGCCGACGCGACGGACAAGGACGCCCGCGGGCGCTTCGCCCTCGAGACCGATACGGCGCCGGAGAACGGGACCGGCGCTCCCGCGGACACGTGCGCCGATGCCGTCGACCTCCAGCCGAACGAGAAGCGCGTCGAGGGCGATACGTTCCGCGCGCGCGACGACGTGGGCGGCAGGTGCACGGGGCAGGGCGCACCCGACGTCCTCTACCGCTTCGAGCTCGCGCGGCGATCGCGCGTCTCGGCGCACTTCCTCGCGCAGGAGGGCAGCCACGTGTTCGTGCTCGCGTCGCGCTGCGGCGATCGCGCGAGCGAGCTCGCCTGCTCCGCGAACGTCGACGAGACGCTCGGTCCGGGGATCTACTCGCTCGCCGTCGACGGCGCGCAGCAGGAGGGGCTCGGCCGCTTCGCCTTCGCCTTCTCGACGCGCGACGTCGCCGCGCAGGAGGCCGCCTGCAAGGCGCCTCCGCTGCTCGCACCGGGCCAGAAGGTCTCGGGCACGACCGCCGGGAGCGGCGATCGGTTCACGACGACGTGCGGAGGACGCGAGGACGCGCAGGCGAGCCCCGACCGCGTCCACCGGATCGAGCTCAAGGCGCGCGCCCGGATCCAGCTCCTGCTCGAGACGCCGGGGTTCGACGGCGTGCTCGCGCTACGGAAGAGCTGCCTCGATCCGCCGCGCGTGCGCGCCCCCCGCTCGGCGGAGATCACGTGCAACAACGACTTCCAGGACTCGCGGCACTCGCGCATCGACACGACGCTCGAGCCCGGGACGTACTTCGTCGTCGTCGACGGTCACCAGGCGAAGAACGAGGGCGCGTACACCCTCGAGTACAAGCTCATGGGTGAGCCGCCGCCGCCCAGGCCTCCGCCGATCAAGAAGTAGAGAGCCGCTTGGCGTACGACCAGGCGGTGTACGCCGCGACGATGTGGCAGATCCATCCGAGCGTGCCGCCCGACCCGACCCAGAAGCCCGGCGTGACGATCAGCCAGAAGATTCCGCGCAGGAACTTGCCGTTGTAGATCTGCCCGACGCCGGGAACGATGAACGAGAGGACCGCCGCGACGCCAGGATCCGGACGCTTCTTCATGATGCCGAGACCAGAAGATGCGAACGGCGGCGCCTCCACGCAACCCCGGAAGCTCCGCCGCCTGCACGACGACCTCCTCCGTTGGTACGAGGCGTGCCGGCGCGACCTCCCGTGGCGGCGCACGCGTGATCCGTACGCCATCTGGGTGAGCGAGGTCATGCTCCAGCAGACGCGCGTCGATACGGTCGTGCCGTACTACGAGCGCTTCCTCGCGCGCTTCCCGACCGCCGAGGCGCTCGCCGAGGCGCCCGAGGACGACGTGCTCGCGCTGTGGAGCGGCCTCGGATACTACCGGCGCGCGCGGCTGCTCCACGCGGGCGCGCGCGAGGTCGCGAGGCTCGGCGACGTCCCGCGCGATCGCGAGGCGCTCCTCTCCGTACCGGGCATCGGGCGCTACACCGCGGGCGCCGTGGCGAGCATCGCGTTCGGCGAGCCGGTGGGCCTGGTCGACGGCAACGTGGCCCGCGTGCTCGCGCGTCTGTTCGTGATCGAGGAGGACATGCGCAAGGCCGGCATGCGCCGCGCGCAGCAGCTCGCCGACGAGATCGTCGCGCGGCCCGATCCGGGCGCATGGAACCAGGCGCTGATGGAGCTCGGCGCCACCGTCTGCACCCCGCTGAAGCCCGCCTGCGACCGCTGTCCGGTCGCGACCTCGTGCGGGGCCCATGCGCTCGGCCGCGCCGCGGAGCTGCCGGTGCTCGGCGCGAAGAAGAAGCCCGAGGCGCGCCGCGTGCAGTCGCTCGTCGCGACGCGCGGCGACGCGGTCCTGCTCCTCCGCCGCAAGCGCGACCGTCTCTTCGGCGGCCTGTGGGAGCCGCCCTGCATCGAGGGCGCCGCCCCGGCGCGGCGCGCGTTCGCGGCGCGCTTCGGCGTCGCGCGCCCGAAGACGGTCGGCCGCGTGGTGCACGTGCTCTCGCATCGCAAGCTCACCATCGACGTGCTCCGCGCGGAGGCCGGCGCCGGCGCGCTCGCCGCCGAGCTCCCCGACGACTACGACGCGGCGCGCTTCGCCCTGCGCGCCGACCTCGACGCGCTCGGCATCGCCACCCTCGCGCGGAAGATCCTCGCGGCCGCCATGTTATGGTGAGGAGCGTGAGGGACGGGGACGACAGCGATCGCGACGTCAGCTCCGAACGTGAATCGACGATGCTCCGCGCGGCGCTCGCGGCGGACGTCGCCGGCCGACCGAGCGGGCATCTCCTCGCGGCGGACGACGAGGAGGCCTCCCAGGCGCGCGTCCTCGTCGCGGACGACGACGCCGCGACGCGCGACCTCGTCGCGGCGACCCTGCGGCGGAGCGGCTACGTGGTCGAGACCTGCGCCGACGGCGAGGCCGCGGTCGAGCGCGTGGCCAAGGGCGGCATCGACGTCGTCCTCCTCGATTCGGTCATGCCGCGCATGTCCGGCGTCGACGCCTGCCGCACGATCCGTGCGCTCGCCTCGCGCGAGCGCGAGGACTTCGTCCCCGTCGCGATGGTCTTCGCGAAGACCGATCCGAAGAGCCGGATCGAGGCCCTCGAGATCGGCGCCGACGCCTACGTCTGCAAGCCGTTCGAGGAGACCGAGCTCCTCGTCTGCGTCTCCTCCGCGCTGCGCATCAAGCGCGCCCACGACCGCATGTGCGCGGCGCGCCAGAAGCTCGATCGCCTCCGGCACGTCGACGAGCTCACCGGCGCGAGCTCGTTCCTCTACCTCCACGAGCGCCTCGCGGCGGAGTTCGTCCGCGCGGAGAAGCACGCCGAGCCGCTCGCGTGCTGCATCCTCGACGTCGATCGGCTGAAGGTGCACAACGAGCGCGGCGGCCGCTCGCTCGGGGACGCCGTCCTCCGCGGCGTCGCCGACGTCATCAAGGGATCGGTCCGCGACTCCGACGTGGTCGCGCGCTACGGCGGCGACGAGTTCTTCGTGATGCTCCCCGCGACCCACTTCGCGGGCTCCCTCGTCGTCGCCTCGCGCATCTGGCGCGACGTCGCGGGGACGCCGTTCGGGACGCCCGGATCGCAGGCGAGCGTCACCGCGTCGCTCGGCGTGGCGCTGTTCCCCAGCCGCGACGTCCGCACGATGGACGCGCTCCTCGGCGCGCTCGAGGCCGCGCTCCTGGAGGCGAAGCGCCGGGGCGGCAACCGCCTCTGCGTGTTCCAGCAGGAAGGCTTCATCTACACGCCCTCCGGCGAGGGGATCGACGAGGCGGGCGGGGCGGGCGGCTACGGCCGTTCACGCGGCGCCTGACATCGCGGTCATACTGGTTCCGTCTTTGTTCCGCGGCGCGGCGTAGGGTAGTGTCGCGGCGACGCGATGTCTCTTCGCATGGGCCGCTGGACCGCGTTCTTCGCCGCGATCGTCATCGGGACGTTCGCGACGAACGCGCATGCCGGCCCCTTCGACCTCGAAGACGAGGACGAGGAGAAGCCGAAGGAGGACAAGAAGGAGCCCGAGCCCGTCCCCTCGGCGCCGCCGACCATCGTGGCGACGATCAAGCCGCGCGCGTACAGCCTCGACGAGTGCCTCATCCTCGCGGACCGCAACCATCCGAACCTCTGGGCCGCGCGCGCCCGCCTCGCGTTCGTCCACGGCCAGCTCGACGAGGCCAAGTGGACGCCGTACATGCAGGCGAGCGCGAGCGCCCAGTTCGGCTACCTGCCTCCGATCGGCGGCACCCCGTTCTACAACGCGACGCCGTACACCGTCCTCTACCAGGGCTTCGGCCAGGGCTGGCAGCCCGCGTTCTCGTTCGGCATCCGCTGGAACGTCCCCCTCTGGACGTTCGGCAAGATCGAGTCGGTGAAGAAGGCCGCCGAGGCCAACGTCCGCGTCAACGAATGGGACCTCGAGAAGACGCGCCAGCAGATCCGGATGGACGTCCGGCGCGCCTACTTCGGCCTCATGCTCGCGCGCGACATGCAGTACATCGCCAAGGAGATCGTCGATCAGCTCGACAAGGCGATCCGCGGCGTGCAGGCGAAGCTCGACAAGGGCGACACCACCGTCGAAGAGGCCGATCGCCTGCGCCTCGACTACAGCCGCGACGAGCTCCTGGCGCGCATCGCCGAGGCGAAGAAGGGCGAAGCGTTCGCGACCGCCGCGCTCCGCTTCCTCACCGGCGTGCAGACCGCGTTCGACATCCCCGACGAGCCCCTCACGCGCCCCGACGTCCAGGTCGGTCCGATCGTCCGTTACCTCACCGCCGCGCGCCTGTTCCGTCCCGAGATCAACATGGCGCGCGCCGGCGTCGTCGCGCGCCGCCACTGGCTCGAGTTCCAGCGCGCGCAGCTGTTCCCGAACATCGGCGCGGGCTTCTTCTCGAACTACTCGGTCGCCCCGAGCGCCACCCCGCAGACCACCGCGTGGATCGGCGACCCCTTCAACCGCTTCGGCACCGGCTTCGGGTTCGGCGTCGAGTGGGGCCTCGATCTCCTGCCGAAGTCGGCACGCATCAGCCAGGCCGAGTCGCAGCTCGAGGAAGCGCGCGCCCTCGAGCGCCTCGCGCTCGGTGGCATCGCCGTCGAGGTCGAGAGCGCGTACGCCACCGTGGTCGAGACGAAGACGCGCGAAGAGAACTGGGACCGCGCCGAGCACCGGTCGAAGCGCTGGATCTCGAGCGTCCAGGACGCGATCGATCTCGGGACGAAGGACGAGCGCTTCCTCATCGAGCCGCTACGCGCGTACGTGTTCGCCCGCGCGAACCATGCGCAGGCGCTCATGGACTTCCACGTGGCGCTGTCGGAGCTCGCGCGCGTCACGGGGTGGGATGCGGTGGCCCCTCATAGTTGAGGGTTCAGGGTTCAGAGGGTTCCGAGCAGGGTTCAGCGTCGCGGGTCGATGGCTGCCGATCGCCGCGAGGATCGCGCCGCGAAGTCGGCGCTCCGCGCTGGGCTCTTTGGACGGCCTTTCGGAGGTTCGCCAGCATGCGCGACGCGATCTCCACGTCCCGGAGCAGGTCCTCGCAGGACTGCACGTCAGCGAGCTCGAGATCGCGCGCGAGCAAGAGGAGATACTCGAGCTCCGTCAGCGAGCCCTCGGCCACGTTCAGGAAGCGTACGTAGTCGCGGCGAAAGAGGCGCTTGGATCCCTCCGCGATGTTCGTCGGAACCGACGCCGCCGCGCGCCTCAACTGCGCGGCGAGGTGAAACTTCTCGTCCGGAGGGAAGCGCTCCGTGAGCCCGTAGACCAAGAGAACGATCGCGTGCGTTCTCCGCCAGACGTGGATGTCCTGAAATCGCTGCATCGGACAGCGCTTCGGCCGCTCGGGAAGGCAGTTGCGGGCTTTCGTCCTCGCGCGTGCTCGGTCACCCTTCCGAGGCCCACGGCCTTGGGCAGGTGCTCGGCCTCGCTCGGAGCACGCCCCCGGCAGCCCTCGACCCTGAAAGCAGCCCGAGACCCGAAACCCTGAACCCCGAACCGCCAACCCCGCACGCTCGCGCGCGCGTCGATCCGCCCAGCCCCTCCGAGCACCCCTCCGTCGCGGCGCGATCCTCGCGGCGATCGGCAGCCCTCGACCCTCGACCCTGAACGCAGCCCGAAACCCTGAACCCCGAACCCTGAACCTTCGACGGGCTTCACCAAGGGCATGTCGCCAGCACCAGCACCGCGAGCACGCGGGCCTTCACGAGCTCGAAGTCGCGCAGGGCGAGCTGGATCTCCGCCTCGCGGAGCGCCTGCGCGGCGGCGACAAGCTCGAGGCTCGTGCCGCGGCCTTCGAGGTAGGCGGCGCGCGTGAGCCGATCGTTCTCGGCCGCGAGATCGCGCGCACCGGCCGCGACGCGGCGGCGGTCCTCGGCCACGATGATCCCGCGCTGCGCCTGCGCGACCTGGATGGTGGCGGTTCGCCGTCCGGCCTCGAGGTTCTGCTGCGCGATGTTCTCCTGGGCCTCGGTGTCGCGGAGGTTGCCGTAGCGCGCGCCGCCTTCGAAGAAGGGCACGGTGAGGACGGCCTGCACGTTCCAGGTCGTGTTCGGCGCGAGGCCGGTGTTCGCCGTCGTGGTCGCGACGTTGGAGCGGAGATCGACGGTGGGCGAGAACTGGTACTTCACGTCGTTGCGTGCGCGATGCGCGAGCTCGACGCGACCGCGGAGGGCGGCGATGTCCGCGCGGTCGTCGATGTTCGGCGACTGGCGGCACGCGGAGCGCGCGCTGGCCTCGAGGCCGTTGAGGTCGACGCTCGGCGGGACGCCGACCTGCTCGGGGACGCCGAGCGCGAGCCCGAGGGCCTCGCGCGCCTGACGGAGCGACTCGTCGCCGGCGACGAGCGTCGCGCGGGCGGCTTCGACGTCCTGGCGTGCGCGCACGACGTCGAGGCCGGTGCCGCCGCCGAGGGCGGCCTTGCGCTGCGTGAGCTCGAGGCGCGTGAGCGCATTGCGGAGGCCGATGCGATTCAGCTCGGCGACGCGCTCGGCGGTGATCACGCCGACGATGGCGTTCGAGATGTTGAGGGCGATGGTGCGCTTCGCGTCGTCGACGGAGAGCTTCGCGACGTCGACGTTACGGTCCGCGGTGCCGATCGCGTACCAGGCGCGCGGCGCGAGCACGGGCTGATTGAGCGAGAGGCTGCCGGTGGCGAAGTCGCCGAAGGGGACCTCGACCGGGCGGAGGATGGGGCCGGTCGGCCCGAAGCCGGAGACCTGCGCGCTCGTGTTGGTGATGATGTTGTGCGTGTAGATCCCCTGGCCGGTGAGGGTGAAGAGCGCGCCGGCGAGCGCCACGCGGGACTGCGCCTCTGCGCGGACCACCTGCTGCACGGCGATGCGGAGGTCGGTGGAGCGAGCGCGCACGTACTTGAGCGCGTCCTCCCAGGTCGCCACCTCCGTCTTCGCGCGCGGCGGCGGCTGGAGCATCGGGTCGTCGATCGTCGGCGCGGTCGGCAGCTGCGGCTGCGCCGCCGGCGTGGTGGACGGTCCCTGCGTGGGCTGGGGCTGCTGGGCCTGCTGGGGCGCGCTCGGTTGCGCGAGCGCGAGGGAGGACGCGAGGAGCGACGAGGAGAGGAGCGCGGCAGCGACGACGGACCTTCGCATGACGGGGCGCATCATGGTCGGCGGACGCGCCCGACGTCGAGCACATTCCCGTTAGGAAAGGTGTAGCTCTGCTTCTCAGCGCCGCGTGGTGGCGTACCGGGTATCGCCCGGGATCAGATCGAGCTGCGCGCGGAGCTCCGCGAAGCGTCCGCGCAGGCGCGCGACGGCGACCCGGAAGGGCGCCGCGACCTCGGCCTGCGAGAGCGGCAGATGGTCGATGTAGACGATGGCGTAGGCGACCGCCGCGGCGAGGCTGGTGACGTCCTCGGCGCGATGCGAGCCCGACGGCGGCCCCGAGAGCTCGCCGGTGACCGGAGGCAGCGCATCGCGCGCGAGGGTGAGCGCGCGCTCGCGCTGCTGCGGATCGAGAGGCAGATGCGAGAGGCCGCGCTCGAGGATGCGGGCGAGGCGCTTGGGCGTCGGACGTACCTTCGCGCGGCGCGCGGCAGGGCCGGTGGCCTTCTCGCGGCGCGTCCGGCGCGGCCGCGAGGGCGCGCCCTGGTCGAGCCAGCGGAGCAGCGCATCGAGCTCTCGCGACGGGAAGCGGTCGAGCGCACGCTCGAGGACGCGGCGCGCCTCGTCGATGTGACCGGCGCGCGCGAGCGCGTGCACGTACGAGGCGACGATCTCGGAGTTGTCGCCCTTCGCGTCGTAGGCCGAGCGAAGCCACCGCAGGGCCCGCTGGGGCTCGGAGAGCGCGACGTCGAGGAGATGGCCGAGGTTGTGCGCGTACCACGGGTTCGAGGGCGCGCACGCGATCGCCTTCTTGTAGGCCGAGGCCGCCGCGCGGAAGTTGCCGAGCAGCGTCTGGCAGAAGGCGAGCACGGCCCACGCGCGGTCGTCGTCACGCCGGTGCTGGAGGGCCCTCCGCGCATAGAGTGCGGCGCGCCACGGGTGGCGCTCGACGAGGAGCTCGGCCAGCTGGCGATGCGCGAAGATGCCGTCGTCGCTCGCGGGCGGGGCCAGCCGTGCGAGCCGCGCGAGGCGGGGGAGCACGTCCGCGGGATCGAACGCACGCCGGAGCGCGCGCTCGATCTCCTGGCGCAGTCGTGCGGTCTCCGCAGCAGATTCCATGCTCGAAGCTAGGGTGTAGCGAGGTAACTTGCGACCTGCAACGAATCGTCGCCCGCTGGGCGATTTCGCTTGCGCGCCTGAAATGCGCTTCACGTGATGCGCTCGCTCGCCGGCGAGCCGTCAGCGGAACGACAAGATGCGCTGCTGCGCGAGCTCGCAGAGGATGCGGAGCGCATCGAGCTCCGGCATGCCGCTCACGTCGAGGATCATCTCGAGGCTCGAGACCCCGTCGACGAGCGAGAGCACGAACCCGGCCCGGTGATCGATGGTGAGCCAGCGCAGCTGATCGCGAGGCACGGCGACCACCGGCACGCGGTCGAGCGGACCGATCTTCGCCGTGTACATCTGGCGCAGGACCGTGCGGCAGGTCTCGGCACACGCCTTGACGGCCGCATGGTCGGGATCGAGCTCGAGGAGCTTCTCCGCGATCGCGAGCGCGCCGGTGTAGTCGCCGAGCGAGACGCGATCGTTCATCTCCTGCTCGGTCGGCGGGCCCTCCTCGCGGATGCTCTTCTTCTCGGCCTTCGGCGCGAGGTCGGCCGCCGCGGGCGGCGGGGGCGGGATGTCGAAGTCCTCCGGGTTCTGCCCCGGCGGAGGCGGCCGCGTCGCGACCTCGAGCTCGGACCACTCGCGATCGACCGCGTTCATCGAGCTCAGGGTAGGGGCGCGTGACGGCGTCGCGGGCGGGAGGTTCGACGGGACGCGCGTGTTGACGAGCGACAGCGCGCCGGTCGGCGTCGCCTTCCGTCCGGCGGTCTCGAGCGACTTGCGCCGCGCCTCTTCGAGCTGGTCCGGATCGGTGTACGTCGGGGCGGGGGCGCGGAAGCCGCCCGCCGGCGTCACCTTCGTGTGCGGGTTCGTCTCCTGGAGCTGCTGCTTCGCGAACGCGACCGGATCGAAGGGCGGCGAGACGGTAGGCCGCTCCTGATCCGTCTCGTCGGACGGCTCGTTCGCGCTCTCCTCCGCCTCCCCCGCGGGCTTTTCCGGTTCGTCGGTAGCCACGCCACGTCCTCGCGAGGCGCCGTCGCGTTCAGGTCTTCGCGACGACGCCCTTGAACATGCGGTGAGTCCGCGTGAGGCCTTCGATCTGCTCCTTCACCGCGGCGGCGTCCTTGCGGTCGATCGCCTGGCGCGCCTTGTCGACGATCGCCTTCGCCTTCTCGATCGCATCGCGCCCGAAGTCGGAGGACGCGACGATCTGCTGCACCTGCGGGAACAGCTTCTCGATCTCGGCGATGAGCTTCTCCGCCTCCTGCTTGGCGGCCTCGAACTCCTCGGACGAGCGCCGGTCGACGAGGTCGTCCTTCGCGTTGTCCATCATCGACTTGATCTCTTCGCGCGTCAGGCCGCTCGTCGCGGTGACCTGGATCGACTGCTCGAGGCCGGTCTCGAGGTCCTTCGCGCGGACGGACACGATGCCGTCGGCGTTGATCTCGAA
>JBDHVD010000297.1:0-10979 GCA_039809525.1 Labilithrix sp.
CGGCGGGCACGCGACGCGGATGTGGAAGTGATCGTCGTGCGGGAGCGAGCCGCGCGGCTGCGCCATCAGCTCCGACGCGCGCACGCGCAAGGCGGGCGGCGCGCCGATCTTCGCCGCGTAGGCGAGCAGACGCTGGCGGATCGGCGTCGACACGAAGATGTGCGTGATGCGCGCGTGCGCGTCACCGACCATCGCGGCGATGAAGGCCCAGTTGCGCGCGTCGTCGAACTGCGCGCCCGGCCAGGTCGGCGCGGTCCCGTCGCCCTTGAAGGGGACGAAGTGCTCCGCGAAGACCGACTTGCCCTGCAGGTTCTTCACGAAGAAGGCGATGTCGGCGTCGCGACCGCTCTCGTGGGACGCGTGGCGATCGAGCTCACCGCCGCCCGGCTTCGAGAGGTGGCCCACCGAGAGCACGGCGTCGGGGAACTGCTTGCGGACTGCACGCGCTGCGCGCTCGATCGCTCCGACGAGCGGCTCCACTCCCCAGCGGACGTCCCCCTGGGCATAGACCGGCACGATGCGGATGTACGGCGCGTCGCCGAGACGCGCGCCGCCGAGGAGGCGTCCTTCCGTCGGTGAGCCGATGCTCTTGCCCGCCTGCGTCAGGCGCTGCGCCGGGGGCTCGAGCTTCGCGCGCTTCGCCGGCGGCTTGGCGGCGGCGAACGACGGCGCGAGGACGAACGCGAAGGCGAGCCCGAGATGACGGATGCGGAGAGGCACGGTCCCTCGACGCCATCACAGACGCGTCGGATCGGGCAAATTCCGTGCAGTTTCCAGCTAAGGCGGTGCGTCACGGCGAGGCGCAATACGCGGCAGCGGCCCGATCGCACGTCGAGCTCGCACCGGGATGCGCCGCCGAGCACGACGCGGCACACGCCGCGCACGTGTCGCCGGTGCAGAGGCACTCGTTCACGTCGCGCGCCGCCTCGCTCGCCTCGATGTAGACGCCGAGCCGGTGGCAGTCGGAAGCGTCTTCGCACACCGCCGGCAACAGCTCGCGCATGCACGCGACGGTGACGCCGTAGGCCCGCCCCTCGGATGCGCACGACGAGACCGTCCACGCGTCGCAGGCGTGCGAGGCCTCGTGCTTGCCGGCGCAGAAGTCGTAGACGTCGTCGGCCGAGAGCCTCTTCTGCGGCGCCGCGGTCAGGAGCGTCTCGGGATCGATCGACGAGCCGTCCTCGAGCCCGAGCACCGCGCACATCGCGGGCGGGAAGGCGAAGGTGCACGCGCCGCGATCGGTGTTCGCGTACATCGACCCGCCTCCCCGGCAGTGCACGACGACGCTCGGACAGGCGCAGGCGGCCGGCTCGGACGACGCCGGCGTCGACTGCTCGGGGGCCGGCGCCGCGTCCGCATCGGCCTCGACGGCGGCGGCGGCGGGGTCCTGGGCGGGCGGAGGATCGGCCTCGCCGACGGTGGACTCGCTCGACACGGACATGGCCGCGGGCGAGCCGCACGCGACGAGGAAGAGGACGAGGAACGGAATACGCAACGCATCGACGGTAACGGCCGCCGATGCGACGACTTCAGGCCTTCTCTAGAAGAGCTCGGTCGACTTCAGGATCGGCGGCCGAGCAGCGGCAGCACCTCGAGCGCCTGCGGCGGCCCCTGCATCGGCTCGACCACGAGCTCGTCGAAGTACGCGCGCGACGGCGCCGGCGACCACAGACCGACACCGCCGTACGTCGCGGGCTCGGCGATCGTCGTCTCGAGGACGATGCGACCGTTCGAGGCGATGCGCACGAGGTCGCCGCGCGCCTCCACCGCCAGCTCCTGCCAGCCTTCGGGGCCGCCCACGACCGGCGCCTCGCCGATCACGCGCTCTGCGCCCGCGGTGACCGCGACCAGCTCGACCCGGCTCGACGAGGCGTCGACGCGCGCGAGCGTGTACGAGTGCTCGTCCGACACGCGGAAGGCGACGCCGCATCGCTCGCCCTTGCACCTCGTCATCGCGCGCACGTCGCGCGCGCGCGTGTTCGAGACGAGGAGGATCCCCGCGGTCGATCCGGGCTCTCCCTCGTGGTTCACGAGCGCGCGTCCGCCCGTGGCGATGGGATGAGCCTCGAGCGCCCACCCGCCCGCCGTTGCCACGCGCGGCGTGAGCCCGAGCTCGGCCGGCGTCGCCGTGTCGACGAACGTCCAGCGCTGCTTCGTCGGCTGGGCCTTCGACGACGGCGCGAACGACACGAAGACGGCGATCACCGCGAGCGCGCCCGCGCCGAAGACCACGCGGAAGAACGGCGGCGCCTCCTCGCGCGTGACGGGCGGCGTCGGCGCCTGCTCGCCGGCCTGCCTTGCGAGCTCGAGCGTGAAGACGTCGCCCTTCGCGCGGGGGAGCGCGCGCCGCGCGGCGTAGCCGACGAGGACGAGGCCGATGCCGGCGCCGGTCGCGACGAGGATGCCGGCCACCGCGCCGACCGCGAGGACGGCGACCCCGATGAACGTCGCCCACCGGTCGCGGCGCTCGAGGCGGCGGATGCGGGCGCGGGCGTCGGAGACGGATCGATCGCTCATGCTTCACCTCCGCCGAGGAAGAAGGAAATGGCCCGCGAGAGGTCCTCGCGCGCCGCGACGACGAGGATGCGCATCCCCGCCTCGAACACCGAGCCGCCGCGCGGCGCCTGCACCTGACCGTCGAGCGCCATGCCCGCGACGACGCACGAGCGCGGGAAGCCCTTGTGCGCGGCGACCTCCTGCACCGACCGCCCGATCACGTCCGCGGACTTCGGGATCTCGAGCTCGACCGCGACGGCCTCGCCCGATCCGAGGACCATCGAGTGCTGCACCGCCTCGTGCTCGACCGCGGTCGCGAGCGCGCCGATGAGCACCTCGGTCTCGGAGAGGATCTGCCGGATCCCGACCTCCTCGTAGACGCCGCGGTACTCGGGATCGCGCATGCGCACCATGATCCGCTTCGCGCCGAGCGCGCGCGCGAGCAGCGCCACCGCGAGGTTGTCCGCGTCGCGATGGAGCATCGCGAGGACGGCGTCGGCGCGCGCCGGATCGGCCTGGCGGAGGAGCCCCGCGTCCGTCGCGTCGCCCGCGAGCGCCACGATCCCGTGCTCCTCGGACGCGCGCTGCGCGATCTGCGCGTCGCGATCGAGGATGGTGACGGCATGGCCGAGCCGCTGCAGGTGGATCCCGAGGCTGAGCCCTCCCCGTCCCGCGCCGGCGATGATGATGCGCATCAGTGCTTCTCCTGTTCGTGGGCTGCGGTCATGCGGAGCAGCCGGCGGTCGAGCTCCGCGATCTCACGGTCGGCGGTGTCGGTCGCGACCAGGCCGCGGCGCGAGGCGTCGAGCAGCGCCGCCTTCTGCGCCGAGAGCACCGCGCCGTCGATGAGCACGTCGTCGATCGCGTCCGCCTCGGGCGTGCGCAGCTCCGTCTCCGCCTCGATGACGACGCGCTGGAACGCCGCGCGGCGCTCGGCGTGCTCGCGGCGCGAGAGCAGCCCGGTCTCGAGCAGCGCGTCGAGCTCGAGCTGCCCGCGGCGCGCGGCGATGAGCCGGGCGCGGGCCACGTCGAGCGGGTCCTTCGATCCCGACGCGACGCCGAGCGCGTAGAGCACGCGGCGGAACGGCAGCGCCTGCATGAGGAGCGTCACGAACGTCGCGCCGAAGACGATGGTGACGAGGCGGTGGCGGAACGGCAGCGCCGCCGGCAGCGCGAGCGCGGCGGCCATCGACAGCGCGCCCTTGATGTTCCCGAACACCATCACGTGCTGCCAGCGCGGCGGCACGATGTCGTTCGCCAGCACGCGGAGCGCGCCGAACGATCCGTAGACGGCGACCGCGCGGCCCGCGTGGAGCGCGACGACGGCGAGGAGGATCGATTTCGCCTCGGTGAGCAGCATGCGCGCGTCGATCTGCATGCCGACGAGGAGGAACAGCACGACGTTCACGCCGAAGCCGGTGACCTCCCAGAAGCCCTGGAGGGCGAGGACACGCGACGGCTCGAGCGCGCCGCGCGCCGCGCGGCCGACGATGAGGCCGGCGACGACCACCGCGATGACCGGCGAGGCGTGCAGGCGCTCGGCGATGAGCGACGTCGCGAAGACGAGCACGGTCGACGCGAGGATGCCCGTGAGGTGGTCGGGCGTCCGCCGGAGCACCGCCGCGCCGACCGCGCCGAACGCGGCGCCGACCGCGAGACCTCCGACGATCGCGAGGAGCAGCGCGCGCACCGTCGGGCCGACGGCGAACGTCCCGGTCGCGACGACGGTGGTCATGAGGCTGACGAGGACGAGCGCCGTGCCGTCGTTGAAGAGGCTCTCGCCCTCCATGATCGCCGCGAGGCGATGCGGGACGCGCGTGCTGCGGAACGCGAGGAGCACGCTCACCGTGTCGGTGATCGCGAGCAGCGCGCCGAGCAGGAGCGCGGCGGAGAACGGCAGGCCGAGGATTCCGGTCGCGACCCCGGCGGTGGCGATGAGCGAGATGGCGACGCCGGGCACCGCCAGCGCGAGGATCGGACGCCGTGCGCTCTTGAGGCTGTCGGCGTCGGCGAAGAGGGCCGCCTCGAAGACGAGCAGCGGGAGGAACGCCACGAGCACGAGCTCGGGATCCATCGGGGCGTAAGGCAACACGTCCGCGAACACGAGCAACAGCCCGATCACGACCAGCGCCACGTTGTACGGCGCGCCCACGCGCTTCGCGGCGATCGCTACCGCCGCGCCGACCGCGAGGACGAGCATGAAGCTCTCCAGATGCTCGCGCACGATTCCTCCTGACTCGATGGGGATGGACCGATGCCCACGCCGCTCAGATCAGGAAGACCATCAGCTCCGCGCGCGCCTTCTTCGGCGGGCACCACGACGCGGAGGGCGGGCTCACCACGGCGGCGCGGTACGAGGCCACGGGCGCGGACACGTGCGGCGTCGCCGTCGTCCCCGGATCGCTGTCGGCGCTGCGCGGGATCGGCTTGACCGTGTGGAACGTCGCGAGGCGCGCCACCTCGATCGAGGTGCCGGTCTTCTTCGTGGCCACGTGCGCGGGGAGCACGCAGATCGCGCTCGCGACGAACGCGACGAGCGCCGCCACGAGGACGGCGACCATCGGCGCGGGGCTGGCGCGATCGAGGGTCACGTCCGCACTCTAGCGCAATCGGGCCGATCCTGCGGCCGTGGCTTGCAGAATCGTCGCCCCAGCGACTACCGTGCGCAGCCGATGGACAAGACGTTCAAGAGCGCCCGCGAGGCGGTCGCGGACATCCCGAGCGGTGCCACGATCCTGGCCGGCGGCTTCGGCCTGTGCGGGATCCCGGAGAACTGCATCCGCGCATTGAGCGAGCTCGGCGTGAAGGACCTCACGTTCGTCTCGAACAACTGCGGGGTCGACGATTTCGGACTCGGGATCCTGCTGCGGAACAAGCAGATCAAGAAGATGATCTCGAGCTACGTCGGCGAGAACAAGGAGTTCGAGCGCCAGTACCTCTCGGGCGAGCTGGAGGTCGAGCTCTGCCCCCAGGGCACGCTCGCCGAGCGCCTGCGCGCGGGCGGCGCCGGGATCCCTGCATTCTACACGCCCACCGGCGCGGGCACCGCGGTCAGCGACGGCGGGCTCCCGCTCAAGTACGCGGCGGACGGGTCGGTCGCCAAGCTCTCGCCCAAGAAGGAGCTCCGCGAGTTCGACGGACGCACCTACGTCCTCGAGCGCGCGATCATCGGCGACTACGCGATCGTGAAGGCATGGAAGGGCGACCGCTTCGGCAACCTCGTCTTCCGCCACACGGCGATGAACTTCAATCCGATGTGCGCGACGGCGGCCAAGGTCACCATCGCGGAGGTCGAGGAGATCGTCGAGGTCGGCGAGCTCGACCCCGATCACATCCACACCGCGGGCATCTTCGTGCACCGCATCTTCCAGGGTGAGCGCTACGAGAAGCGCATCGAGCGCCGGACGGTGTCGAAATGAGCAAGGGCCTTTCTCGCGAACAGATCGCGCAGCGCGCGGCGCAGGAGCTCCGCGACGGCTTCTACGTCAACCTCGGCATCGGCATGCCGACGCTCGTGGCCAACTACATCCCGAAGGGCGTCGAGGTCGTGCTCCAGAGCGAGAACGGCCTGCTCGGCATCGGGCCGTATCCGAAGGAGAGCGCGATCGACGCCGATCTGATCAACGCCGGCAAGGAGACGGTCACGATGCTGAAGGGCTCGGCGATCTTCTCGAGCGCCGAGAGCTTCGCGATGATCCGCGGCGGCCACATCGATCTCGCCATCCTCGGCGCGATGCAGGTCTCCGAGCGCGGCGACCTCGCGAACTGGATGATCCCGGGCAAGATGGTGAAGGGCATGGGCGGCGCGATGGACCTCGTCGCGAGCGCCAAGCGCGTGGTCGTGATCATGGATCACGCGGCGAAGGACGGCGCTCCCAAGATCCTGAAGGAGTGCAACCTCCCCCTCACCGGCCGCCGCGTCGTGCACCGCATCATCACCGACCTGGCGTGCATCGACGTCACCGCGGACGGCCTCGTCCTCCGCGAGGTCGCGCCCGGCGTGTCCGCGCGCGACGTCCAGGAGCGCACCGAGCCGACGCTGAAGGTCCCCTCGGACCTCGGCGAGATGAAGGTCTGACCTTCGCGTTCCGGTTCAGTCGCCGCGCTTCGGAACGCACGCGGTCCACGGCGAGATGTTGCACTCCCAGCCGGACTCGGGGCAGTCCTCGGCCTTCGTGCACGCGCGCGAGCAGAAGCCGCGCTTGTTCCCGTCGTTGTCCGTGAAGAGCACGCACTTGTTCTCCGCGCACTCGGCGCTCGCGGTGCAGTCCTGACCGAGAGCCTTCGAGCCGGACGACGTCGAGCTGCTCGAGCTCTCGGTCGACGAGGAAGACTCCGAGGACGAGGACGACGACTCCGACGAGCCGCCCTGCGAGGGTGACGTCGGGCTCGACGCCCCGGTCGTCGAACCGCCGCCTCCGCCGTCGTCGCCGCCACAAGCGGCGGTCGAGACGAGCATGGCGGACGCGAGAGCGAACGTGATCGAGCGGATCGACATCGAGGCCTCCTTCGGCACATCGCTTTACACTGTAAAACGATGTCCGACTCCTAGCAGCCGGCGAGGTCCGCGCAACCGACCCGCCGGTCGGAGCACGCGCCGGCGCGGCGTCACGTCGGCGGAACCGCACGTGAAAGTTTTTTTCGCACGCCGCGCGCGGCCCGGGGTCGGGGTCGGGGTCGGGGTCAGGGCGCGCGCAGATCGGGCCGGTCGGCGTCCTTCGCGAACACCGCGGGCGTGCCGATCGGCGCGGGGACCTCGGCGGTGGTGCCGCCCTCGAAGCGCGCGCCGGTGAAGACGTGGAACCACGCGCTGCCCGGCGGGAAGTACACGCGCCGTGAGGTGGCGCCGGCGGTGGTGACCGGCGCGACGAGCAGGCGATCGCCGAGCAGGTACTCGTCGTGCGTCGTGCGGCTCGTGCGATCGGCCGGATACGCGAGGACGAGATGGCGGACGAGCGGCGCGCCCGTGCGGCCGGCCTCGGCGGCGAGCGCGACGAGCTCGGGGACCAGCCGATCGTGCACCACGCTCATGCGCGTGAAGTGCTGCGTGGTGTCCGCGTCGCGGTCCCACGACCAG
This sequence comes from Labilithrix sp., assembly GCA_039809525.1. GTDB lineage: Bacteria > Myxococcota_A > Polyangia > Polyangiales > Polyangiaceae > Labilithrix. The sequence goes on from JBDHVD010000297.1 coordinate 7,574, forward strand.
TTCAGGTCCTTCTTGTTGCCGTCGTGCGTGCGGAGGATCGGGCTGAACGCACCGAGCTCCGTCCATCGCTGGTAGAGCTCCTTCGTGCTCGGCCCGTTGCTGAAGCCGGCGACGTCGTGGGTGACGAACGGGATGCCGGCGAAGCCGAGGGACATCATCGCCGTCGGCACGGTGGGCAGCCCGTCGTACGGGGAGAAGTCCGCCTCCTGATCGCCGACCCAGTAGATCTGCGCGACCGCCTGCACACCGGTGTACCCGGAGCGCGCGAACACCGCGTAGTCGCCGTCGGGACGGAGCTCGTCGAACAGCGTACGCCACGCGGTGTGCCAGCGGACCGGGAACATCGCGTGCTCGGCCCGAGCGTCCGCACCGCTGGCGTACACGCCGTCGAGCGGCGCCCACTCGCCGAAGTCGGCCATGAAGCCGTCATGGCCCAGGCGCGTGACCATGTCGCGGAACGCGTCGCGGACGTAGGTGTAGGTTGCATCGTTCGTGAAGTCGGGCGTCGCCGCGCTGCCGTTCGGGGCGACGTGCTCGTACGGCGTGCCGTCGGCGCGCTTCACGAGCATGCCGCCGGCGGCCATCGCGTCGAAGTGGTCGAGGCCGCGCACCACGAACGGGTTCGCGTAGGAGAGGAAGCGGAGCCCGCGCGTCTTCAGATCGGCGACCATGCCGGCGAGGTCCGGATAGCGCGCCGCGTCCTCCTTCCACCGGTACTGCACGCCGTAGCCGCCGTCGAAGTTGCGGCGCTCGCCGGTCCAGTCCTGCACCCAGATCGCCTTCGCGGGGATCTTCGCCTGCTCGATCTTCGCGACGCGCGCGAGGACGGCGTCGCGTCCGCCCTGCGCGCCGATCCACGTGCCGAACGCCCACGCCGGCGGCACGCGCGGCCGTCCGACCTCGTCGCCGAGCTGGCGCACGACGTCGAGGGGCGTCGGTCCGTGGAAGACGACGAGGTCGACCGCCGGATCGCGCTCGACCTCGAGCCACGCCACCTTCGGATCGGTCTTGCACAGGTCGACGAGCGTGCGCTGGAGCGTCTTCGCGAGGAGGCCGAAGCCGCGCGCGTCGACGAAGTAAGGCATCGGGAAGTACGTCGTGTGCGCGTCGCCCGCGAACGCACGCGCGGCGCCCGGCTGGCGCCCGATGCCCTGCTCGCTCACGAACAGCTCGAACGCGTGACCGCGGTGCTCGGGGGCATCGTACTGCTCGCCGAACCCGAAGAACGTCGCCTCCTCGTCGCACGCGAGCGGCACCGCGAGGCTGCCGGCGGGCGGCGCCTCGGCGCGGACGAGCGACCTGCCCGGCGCGTGAGGCGCGACGCGGATCGTGACGCCGCCGTCGTAGCGCACGACGACCGCGCCCTCCGCGAGCGTGGCGTCGAGGTAGCGGCCGGCGGCGACCTGGGTCTCGTCGTCGCGCTGGAAAGACCAGATGCCGGTGATCCCCTGCACGCGCTCCTGGAACGTACGCGTCGTGACGCGCGCGCCCTCCGCGGTCGCGAACACCGTGCGCCCGCCGGCGCGGACCGCGACGGCGCCCGAGGCCGATACCGTGACCTCGCTGCCGTCGGCGAGCGTGAAGCTCTTCGGCGCGGAGCCGTCCGGCGCCGCGCCGTCGGATCCGCATGCCGGCCCCGCCGCGAGCATGCCGACGAGGGCGAGGAGCGCGAGCGCGGCCGTCCTTCGCAACATGTGGCCCGTATACCATCGCCTGGGGTACACACGGGCCGATGCGTACGCTGCGGCTCGCCCTCCTCCTCTCCTCGATGACGCTCGCGGGCGTGGCGAGCGCGCAGCCGATCGTCGCGCCTCCGGCGGATGCCGCGGCGTCTGCCGCGCCGGCGCCGACCGGACCGCGCTGGCCCACGGCGCCCGAGCCGTCGACCACGTCGGCGCCGAAGCCGGATCCGGCCCCCGGTGTGCGGGAGCGGAGCTCGCGGAACCGGCGCTCGAACCCGGCCTCGGGGGCGCTCTTGATCTTCGTGATCGTCGGCGCCATCGGCTGGTACGTGGTGAAGAAGTTCCGCCGCTACTGACCGACGACGAACTGACCGATCGCCGCCATCCCCGATCCGACGACGAACGCCGCGGCGCCGGCCGCGAGGGCGATCTTCGCCGTCTTCGTCGCCGACGCGAGCAGCTCGTCGCGCGACTTCGCCGAGACGATGAGCTGCCGCCAGCTCGGCGACGCGATGACGCCGCCCTGGTCGGCGAGCTTCCCGCATGCATAGAGGCGCGGCACGACCGGCAGGATCTCCTCCTCGACCTCGTACTTCGTGCCGATGTCGAGCATCGGCGTGCTCACGCGGTACTGACCGAAGACGAGCGCGGTGCCGGTGACGCCGCCGAGGAGACCGGTGCCCTTCGTCTCGCTCTTCTTCTGGGTGGGCTCGAAGTCGCCGCCCTCGCGTGCGTCGACCCAGATCGGACCCGAGCCGTCGTCGATCGCGAACTCTGCGGCCATCTTCGTCTCGTCGAGCACCTTCGACTTGTGGGTGTCGCCTTCCTTCCACCTCGCCGTGCACTTGATGCTGTAGAAGAGGCACGGCTGGCCGCTGAACGGAGCGATGAGCGGCTGCTGGCAGACGACGTTTCCCTGCGCGCTGATCTGCCCCTTCGGGCCGGCGACCTCACGACCGCGACGCGCGACGTCGCCCGTGGACGCGAGCGGCGCGTCGGCGACGCGCCCGGCCTTCAGCTTCTGGAAGACGCCGAAGACGATGCCGATGATCCCGAGACACACGACGAGCATTCCGATCCCGACGAGCATGTTCATCCTTTCATCGCGCTCCCGTCGCGCGACCACGAAAGGACCGTACGTTTCGGCCCCGTCAAACGCCGATCAAAGCGCGATCAAACCGCGCGGACGAACGGTGCCCGGACCGACAGCGCGTATCCGTCGTCCGTCGTCTCGATGAGATCGCGGAGCCCCATCTTGCGCAGCGTCGCGATGGCCACGCGCACGCGATGGGCGGCCGCCGACGCGAGCGCGCGCTCGCCCGGCCAGGCGGCCGCGAACAGCGCGGACGACGTCGTCGACGTGCCGGGAGCCTCTGCGAGCCGATCGAGGATCGCCGCGAGGGTCCTCCTTCGCTCGAGGCCGACGCGCGCCCCGCGAGGGGCACGGAACCACGTCCCGCCCGCGCCGATCACCAGCGCGTCGTCGGGCGGGGCCGCCTCGCGCGAGGCCGGACGCGCCGCGAGGCAGCGCGCGAGGATGCGGACGTGGAGCGGACCGGCGGCCGGCGCGCGTCCCGATCGCTGCGCCGCGAGGAGGAGCTTCGCCGGTGGCGGCCACGCGGAGGTCGCCTCGCTCCGGGCGTCGATCTCTCCGGCGAGCGCGGCGAGCGCCGCGACCGCGACCTCGGCGCGGCCGACGTCGGCGTCGAGGCCCGCGAGGTGCA
>JBDHVD010000298.1:0-10963 GCA_039809525.1 Labilithrix sp.
CTCTCTGGCTGCAGCATCGCTCGCGCTCGGCTGCGCGCTCGCCGCGGGCTGCTCGGACGGGATCGACCCGAGCGCCCAGGTCGACGAAGAGAGCGGCGACGGCGGCGTCACGCCGGTGATCGACGGATCGAGCGGAGCGGACGGCTCGCGTCCGCCCGCCGATGCCGGCGACGACGCGTTGGCGGACGCCGGAGACGCGGCGAGCGACGGCGCGGCCGACGCGTCCGACGGAGGCGATGCGGGAGACGCGAGCGACGCAGGCGACGCAGGCGACGCCGAGGCGGGGCCGCCTCCGTGCATCGACGTCTACGACCCGAATACGATCCCGACGTTCGAGCTCACCGTCGACGCCGCGGGCATGGCGGTCCTCGCCAGCACCGCGGAGGCCGACAAGAAGAAGTGGGTCCACGCCACGTTCAAGTCGGGCACCACCGTGCTCGCGGACGTCGGGCTCCGCCGGAAGGGATCGTCGACGTTCCGCGCGATCCCGCAGAAGGCCGCCTTCAAGATCAAGTTCGACAAGTACGTCGCCGGTCAGCGCTTCGAGTGCCTGAAGGAGCTCACGCTGAACAACATGACGAGCGATCCGACGTTCCTCGCGGAGCGCCTCGCCTACCACGTCTTCCGATCGGCGGGGCTGCCGGCCCCGAAGGCCAACACCGCCGCGGTCTCGCTCAACGGCGACAGCTACGGCATCTACGCGAACGTCGAGACACCGAACGAGCAGTTCCTCGACCGGGTGCTCGGCGCCGGCGCGAGCACGCTCTACGAGGTGCAGTACGGGAGCGAGTGGCTGCCGGGGCTCGAGGACGGGGCCGACGTGCAGGTCGGCGACGACGCGCGTGCGGATCTCACCGCGCTCTACGCGACGGTGCAGAGCGCGAGCAGCGCGACGCTGCTCGCGGACGTCGCCGGGAAGCTCGATACGGCGGCGTGGCTGAAGCACTCCGCGGCCGAGGCGGCGGTCGGCCACTACGACGGCTACGCGTTCGGCATCTGGGGCTCGCACAACTACTACCTCGCCGGCGACACGGCGGGCGTGTTCCGGCTCGTTCCGTGGTCGACCGATCTGACGTTCTCGGACCGCGAGGGCGTCGTCGACGCGGCGAACCCTCGGCCGGCCGATCCGATGGCCGGCGGGGACACCCTCCTCGTGCGCTGCAAGGCGAGCCCGACGTGCTGGACGGCGTACAAGGACGCGGTGCAGGCGATGCTCGTGAAGGTCGAGTCGCTCGACCTCGTGAACCTCGCCAAGGCGTGGCACGCGCAGATCGACGCGCTCGTCGTCGCCGATCCGAAGCGCGAGGCGACCCTCGGAGAGTACGCGTCCGAGACGCAGCTCCTCTACGCGTGGATCGCGGCTCGGCCCGGCGTCGTCCGCGCGCAGCTCGGGCTTCCGTGATCGCTCAGCGATCGGCCGCGAGCTTCGCGAGCACGCCCATCGCGGTGTCGATCTCGTCGTCGGTGACGTACGGCGCGGGCCCGAGGCGCAGCTTCGAGCCGCGCGCGTCCGCGTAGATGCCCTCGCGGCGGAGCGCGTCCACCAGCGCCGACGCGCGCGGCGTCTCGAGGGCGACGAAGCCGCCGCGTGCCGCCGCTTCGCGCGGCGTCGCGACGGTGACGGCGCCGATCGCCTGCGCGGCGCGGATGATCCGCTCGGTCTGCGCGGTCGAGCACGCACGCAGGCGCGCGAGGTCGAGCCCCTGCGCACGCGCGAACCGCGTCACCGCGCGCGCGCGATAGAAGCTCGCCGGATCGAACGTGCTGCCGGCGAACGACGAGGCGCCCTCGTCCGCGTAGCCCACCGGGCGAGCCTGGTCGCGCGGCGCGTCGAGCTCGGCGAAACCGGCGTACCACCCCGTGTACACCGGGCGGAGCCGCGCGTGCGGCGGCACGCGCAGGAAGCACGTGCCCTCGCCCCACTGCGCGTACTTGTACCCGCCCGCGACGAGGAACACCGCGTCGCCGCCGACGTCCGCGAGCGAGAAGGGGACCACGTGCCAGGCGTGGTACGCGTCGACGAGCACGTGCGCGCCTCGCTTCGCCGCGGCCTCGGCCACCGCGCGGAGGTGGGGCACGATCGTCGAGGTCTCGAACAGCACGCTCGAGACGAGCACCGCCGAGGTGCCGTCGCGCACCTCGGCGGCGAGGCGCTCGGCGAGCGTGTCCGCGGGCTTCGCGTCGACCCACGTGATGGCGACGCCCTCCTCTGCGAGACGGCGGAGCTGCCGGTGCATCGAGTGGAACTCGCCCGTGGTGGTGACGAGGTGCGGCCGCGCGCGGAGATCGAGCGCCGAGAGGAACCGCGCGACGAGCTCGTGGGTGTTCGAGGCGAACGCGATCTCGCCGCGGCGCGCGTTGATGCGCTCGGCGATGTAGTCCCTGAGCTCGTCCTGCACCGCGAAGACGCGCCCCCACTTGTCGTCGACGTGCCGCGCCGCATCGGCGAACGACTCGTCCTGCCCCGCCCGCGCCGCGTCGGGCCACGCCTGGTGCGAGTGACCGGTGAGCAGGATCCGCCGCGGCGCATCCGGCGGGACGGTCAAGAACTCCGTGTAGTGTGCACGAAGCGCGCGGGCGTCGATCGGAGCGGGGGCCACGGCGTCGTTCTAGCAGAACGGCCGGGACGCGGAGCGCGCCGTCAGCCGCCGAGCGCCCGCGCGAGGCCTTCGAGCTGAGCGCGGCCGATGCGGACCGCGAGCGGCTGGACGAGGCGGCGCACGAGCGGCGCGAGGCCGCCGCTCCACGTCTCGATCGAGCGCACGAAGGTGCCTCCGTCGGCGCGCCGCTCGAAGACGAAGCGGTGCTCGGCGAAGAGGACGCCGCGCGTGCCGCCGGTCCACGTGAGCGCGCGCCCGCGATCTGCCACCGTCACGGTGAGCGTCGCCGGTGGGCCGTGCAGGATGCGCACGCGCACGCGGTCGCCTCGACCGAGCGGCGCGTCCGGCGTCGAGGTCGGCCGGAACGAGCGCGGCATCCACGCGCGCCAGGACGACGCGTCGGCGAGCCGGTCCCACACGGCATCCGGAGGAGGGGCGTACGCGCGTTCGGCCTCGGCCACGAAGGACATGGGGGCATCGTAGCGTGACGGTCACGCGGCGGAGACGAAGCGTCCGACGTCGCGGCCGGCGGGCATCCGCATCAGCGCGTCGAGCGCGGCCGTCGGGGACATCCCGTCGTAGAGCACGCGGTGGACGTGCTCGAACACGGGCATCTCGATCCCGTGCGCGGACGCGAGCTCGCGCGCGGCCACGGATGCGTCGATCCCCTCGGCCACCATCCCGAGGCTCGCCACCGCCTCCTCCAGCGTCGCGCCGCGCGCGAGGGCCACGCCGACGCGGTGGTTTCGCGAGCGCGGACTGTTGCACGTGACCATCAGATCGCCGATGCCCGCGAGGCCCATGAACGTGGCGGGCGCCGCGCCGAGGGCCGCCGCGAGGCGCATCATCTCGGCCATCCCGCGGGTGACGAGGAACGCCTTCGCGTTCTCGCCCACCTTCATCTCGTCGGCGATGCCGGCCGCGATGGCGACGACGTTCTTCAGCGCGCTGCAGATCTCGATGCCGAGCATGTCGTCGCCGGAGAACACCATCAGCTGCGTCGAGCCGAGCGCGCGGCGCCCGACGTCCACGACCCGAGGGTACTGCGACGCGATCACCGTTCCCGCCGGCTTGCCCTGCGCGATCTCGACGGCGATGTTCGGTCCGGCGAGCACGCCGATCTGCCGGACGCAGGTCTCCTCGATCACGATCTCGCTCATGCGACGGTGCGTGCCGAGCTCGAGGCCCTTGGTGACCGAGACGAGCAGGTGGTCGGGCCGCAGCGCCGCCGCCGCGCGCCGGCAGACCTCGCGGAAGCCCTGCGACGGGATCGCGACGATCACGAGGGCGGCGCCCTCGAGCGCCTCGTGGAGGTCGACGGTGGCATGGACCCCGGGAGCGATGACGAGGTCCTCGAGCTTCGCGCCGGGGTTGGCGCGTCGCTCGTTGACGTCCCGCGCCTGGTCCGGATCGCGCGTCCAGAGGAGCGTGCGGCAGCCGTTCGTCGCGGCGAGCTGCGCGAGCGTCGTGCCCCAGTTGCCGGCGCCGAGCACCGCGAGGACGGGAGGGTGAGCGGCGCTCATCGAAGCCTCCGCGGGTGGCCGGACTCCGACAGGAGCGCGGGCGCTCCGCCGAGGCCGCGGCCCTCGAGCCAGTTGCGGTAGTAGAGGAGGAGGTTCGGGTCGGTGACGACGAGGCGATCGCCGCGACGCGTGACCACCGGCCGCGCGTGGTACCGGGCGAAGGTGTCGAGCGCGCGCGCGACCACGACGGGCGCGGGGCCGCGCAGGTCGTGAGACATCTGGAGCTCGCCGCCGTTCGCGAGGCGCGCGACCTCGGTGCATGCGCGCTCGACGTCGGCGACGGCGACGTCCCACGGCACGGTCGCGTCTCCGAGCACGCGCAGCAGCCGGAAGAGGTCGCCCTGCGCATGCTCCACGCGGAGCCGCTCGAGGAGGACGAGCGCGAGCACGCTCGTCGGCAGCGCGAACGCGTCGCGACGGTACGCGTGCATCAGACGCGTCGCGACGAACCGCGTGTACTCGGCGTCGCGCGCGTCGTCGGCGGCGAGCTCGCCGTCGACGGTGAAGTAGCGGCGGAGATCGGTCCGCCGGCCGTGTGGATCGAGCGAGGCCCCCTCGGCGTCGACCGGGTTGCCGACGACGTCCAGCGCGGCGCCGATCCGGAGGTGGATCACGAGGTCGAGCTCGAGGACCCCGCGGATGAAGTCGATCCAGCGGCGCGGGCGCTCGAACTCGTCCGCGAGGTCGAGGTAGTGAGCGCCGCCCTCGGTGCGGAGGAACTCCTCGACGAGGGTCGAGGCCTCGAGGACCAGCGGATACGTGAGCGTGCACGGCACGACGAAGACGGGCCGCGGCGTGCCCCGCTCCGCACACCGCCGGTAGGCGACCGGTCCCGTCCCGAGCAGACCGAGCTTCAGCTTCGCGGGCGGCGCGCCCGATCGGCTGCGCGTGCCGCCGGGGAAGACGAGCGAGTGCTGGCCGCGCTCGAGCAGGGCGGTGGCGTACTCCTTCAACGTCGCTCCGTAGAGCGGATCGGTCTTCTTGCGATCGACGGTGTACGCGCCGAGGTTCCGCATGAAGAACCCGACGATGGCGCTCGTGAAGAGGTTGAGCCCCGCGGCGTACGCGAACGGCGGCAGCCCGAGCCGGTGGATCGCCCAGCCGACGAGGACCGAGTCGAGGTTCGACACGTGGTTCGGCGCGAGCACCACCGTTCCGATGCGGGCGAGCGTCCGGAGCGCACCGACCTCGCCGTCGATCCGCACGCGTTCGTCGAGGTCGCCGTGGAGCACCGTGCCGAGCGCCCGCGGGAGAACGCGCGTCACGAGCTGGTAGACGCGCGCGTCGAAGCGGCCGCCGATCTCGGCGACGTAGCGCGTGACGATCGCGGCGACGAGCTCGCGGAGCTCGTGACCTTCCGCGCGCGCGAGGTCGTGCCGGAGCCCGGCCACGAACGCCGCGTCCCCGGCGGCGCGCGGATCTTGCGCGCCGAGCGCAGCCAGGCGCTGCTCCTCGCAGTAGATCGTCTCGTGAACGAGCTCCTCCACGCGCGCGGGGCCGTGCGGCTCGACGCGATCGAGGACCTGCGCGGTGACCCGGCGGATGACGTCGTCGGCGATCTCGTCTCCGGAGATGACGTGAGGCCACTGCCGCGCCGCGCCGCGCGACGGCACATGCCGCGCCGGTGTCCGGCGCTCGAGCTCTCGAAGGGAAGACGCCTGCACGCCGGGGAGCACGCAAGCCGCGGGCCGCGCGCGACGAAGACCATCCGTCAGGGCGAGCGAGGCTCCGGCGGCCCGGCGCACGGATCGGCCGGTGCCCGGAGCAGGGCGGCGAGCGTCGCGGTGATCGGGAGGAGGCTCGGCGTGACCGACGACAGCTCGCTGCGCGTCTTCAGGAACACGGACTCCTCGTACTCACCGATGCGCGCGCCGGAGCGATCGAGGGCGACGAGCTGGCTGATGCCGTTCACGCCGATCACGGACGCGCCGCGCCGCGCGAGCGGCCGGAACCACGGGCTCGTGACCTGGCCTCCGAGCGTGTGCCAGCGCTTCTCCGGCGGGAGCGCGCGGACGGCGGGATGCGCCTGGAGGAGCGAGAGGATCAACGCCGGCACGTCGTTCTGCGAGACCGGCCCGTCGTCGAGCGCGCGCTGCGCCGTGCGGACCGCAGCGTCGAGCGCGGCGCGATCGCGCGCGCGTTCGCGGAGCGCGCGCGGGAGCACGACGGCAAAGGGGATGCGCGCCTTCGCGTCGTCGGACTCGTCCTCGCCGTCCGGACCCCAGACGTAGGACTCGCCGGTCGAGTGATCCGCCGCGAGGACGACGATCGAGCGCGCCGCGAGATGCAGCTCGTCGAGGCGCTCGAAGAACCGCGCGACGGCGGCATCGGTGTACGAGTGCGTCAGGAGCCGCGGTCGATCGTCGCGACTCGCGTGGTTCGTCACCGTCGCGAGCGCGCGATCGACGCGGGCCTCGACCTCCGGCGGCAGATCGGCCGGCGCCCCGAACGGCGAATGGTTCGACAGCGTCGTCAGCATCACGAGGCGCGGAGGGCCCTTCGTGTCCGTGCCGGCCCCGACGCGCCGCGTGGTCTCGTCCACGAGCGCCAGATCGGTGACCGCCCCCCACGCGCCCGTCGGTGCGTCGGCCGGCAGATCGGGCTGGGTGATCTGCTCGGTGAAGCCGTGCGCGCCGAAGAACACGTCCATCCCGTCGAACGTGACGTCCGACCCGTAGAAGAAGCTCGCGCGGAAGCCGGCGTCGCCGAGCACGTCCGACAAGCATCGCAGGGGCAACGGATGCAGGTCGCGGATGGCGCTCAGGTTGTACGGCAGCGTCCCGAGCCCGCATGCGAGCGCGCCGAGCCCCTGGGCCGTGCGGACCCCGGCCTGATACGTGCGACGGCTCGCGAGCACGCCTTCGTCGCCCCGGGCGGCCGCCTCGTACAGGCCGTTGACGAACGGCGCCGTCTCGCGCGCCGCCGCGGCGTTCATCACGTGGAGATCGTCGGCGCGGAAGCTCTCGAGCGTGAGCTGCCACACGACGACGTCGTCGCCGTCGAGCGGGAACAGCCGCGCCGAGACCTCCTCGAATGCGCGGACCAGCTCTGCCCCGCGCGCGTCGGCGATCGCCGGCTCCGCGGAGCGGTCGAGCGCGCGGGCGTGCGGATGGTGCACGCAGCTGCCGGCCCTGGACGGCGGCGGCCAGCCGAGCAGGGCCGCGCCGTCCTCGACGCGCGTGTGCGGGACGTGCGCGTCGCGTACGAGCTCGCGTGGCGTGGCCTTGCCGCCGTAGGCGATGAGGTCCGCGCAGCTCGCCATGATCGCGTCGAACGGATCGCCCAGCGACGAGGCGTCGAAGCGACCTCCCGCCGAGGACGTGCCCGCGACGAAGAGGCGCAGGAGCACGGCGCCGATCGCGAGCGACACCGCGACGCCGCCCCGCCACGGCCTCCACGCGAGCAGGACGTCGGGCTCGGGGCGACGCACGCGCGCGACGAGCAGCGCGGCGGCGGCGGCGGTGAAGACGACCGCGGGGATCCAGTAGACGTCGTAGCGGAGGAAGCCGAGCGTCCCCTTGAGGAACGCGGCGTTCGACGCGCCCTCCGAGAGATCGAAGACCGTGGGATACGCGCCGCGCTCGACCTTGAACTCCTGCGCGGTGATCCCGAACACCCAGACGATCGCTCCGAACGGCACCGCGCCGAGCACGCCGCCCGCGCGCTGCCAGCGTGCGTGCCGCAGGCGGCGCGAGCCGAAGGGAAGGACGACGGCTGCGATGAACACGAGCGGCGCGATGACGAGCACGACGGCCGCGAGATCGCGCAGCACGCCCGCGAGCGTCCACACCACGCGCGTGGCGAGCCCGCCGCTCAGACGGCACGCGCCCGCGACCCGCGCCGGTGCCGCCGCGAGCGCGAGGAAGAGGAGGGCGGCGCCGCCGGATGCGAGCCCGCGTCGCAGTGCGGGCATGCCCGATGCGGGCGGCGAAGGAGGTTCCGAGATCGTGCGAAGGCTCCGAGTCGAGGTCGAAGCTGCAGAGTGTAACAGGTGTCGCTGCGTGGGCCGCGCTGCGCGTTCGCCGGATGAGGCGCGAGGCGAGCTGGCACGCGTGGTGCGAGGCGCTCGTCGTGTCGGGAGGTGCATCGATGGATCCCAAGCGCACGCTCGTCGTCTACTACTCGAGGACCGGCACGACACACGAGGTCGCCGAGGCGATCCGCAACGAGCTCGGCTGCGAGATCGACCGCATCGTCGATCGCACGCACCGCAGGGGCATCCTCGGCTACGTCCGGTCCGGGCTCGAGGCGGTCCTCCATCGACGCGTCGCGCTCGGGAAGTCGAGCACCGTCGCGGGCGACTACGACCTGGTGATCGTCGGCACGCCGATCTGGAACGCATCGGTGTCCGCGCCGGTGCGGACCTATCTCCACGAGAACCGAGACCGCATCCGGAACGTCGCGTTCTTCTGCTCGTACGGCGGGAGCGGCAGCACGCGGACCTTCCGCCAGATGCAGCAGGTCTGCGGGCAGCGTCCGCTCGCGAAGCTCGCCGTGAAGCAGCACGAGGTCCACCGGCCCGGCTTCGCGGAGAAGGTCCGCGCGTTCGCCTCCGCGATCCGGGGGACGCGCGTGCCCGAGACGCGGCCCGGACCGACCGAGCTCCGGCCCGCGCCGGTGTGATCGGTGGCACACCGGATGCTGAACGTGGAGCGGGGCGCCGATGACGACCGCGACCACGACCCCTGCGCACGCGCGCGAACCGCGGCGACGGCTGCGCCTGCCGCGCGCCTTGCCGAAGCTCGCACTCCTTGCGCTCGTCGTCGTCGCCGTCGCGCTCGCCGCGCTGGCGTGGGCGCGGCGCAAGCCTGCGCCGCTCGTCCAGTACGAGACGGTGGGGATCGATCGCGGACCGATCGCCGCCAAGGTCACCGCGACCGGCACCGTGTCCGCGCTGGTGACCGTCATCGTCGGCAGCCAGGTGTCCGGGCGCATCGCCGCGCTCGATGCGGACTTCGGCTCGCAGGTGAAGAAGGGCCAGACGATCGCGACCATCGATCCCTCGCTCTTCCAGGCCGCGGTGGCGCAAGCCCGGGCGAACAACGCGTCGGCGCGCGCAGGGGTCGTGCGGGCGCACGCGCACGCCGTGCAGGCGGACAAGGACTTCGCGCACGCGAAGGCGCTGCTCGTGAACGGCCTCATTTCGCGGACGGACTACGACGCCGCCGAGGCGGCGCTCGCTGCGGCGAAGGCGGACGAGACGGCGGCGAACGCGGCCGTCTCGCAGACGCAGGCGGCGCTCGATCAGGCGGAGCTGAACCTGCACTACACGACGATCATCTCGCCGATCGACGGCATCGTCATCTCGCGCAACGTCGACGTCGGCCAGACGGTCGCGGCTACGTTCCAGGCGCCCACGCTGTTCACCATCGCGCAGGACCTCACGCGCATGCAGGTGGACACGAACGTCGCCGAGGCCGACGTGGGGAAGGTCCAGCCGGGCATGAAGGCGACCTTCACCGTCGACGCGTATCCGTCGCGTGCGTTCGAGGGCACCGTCCGGCAGGTCCGCGACAATGCGACCACGATCCAGAACGTCGTCACGTACGACGCGGTGGTCGACGTCGCCAACCCGGAGCAGCTCCTCAAGCCGGGCATGACCGCGAGCGTGACGTTCACCTACGCGACGCGCGCGGACGTTCTGCGCGTGCCCAACGGCGCGCTGCGCTTCAAGCCGGACGCGGCGACGCTGAAGCTGATGCACGGCGTCCCGCCCGCGGCGCTGCGACCGGACGAGCGCGTGGTGTGGGTCCTGCGTGGAGAGGACGCGAAGCCCGAGGTCCTGAAGATCGGGATCAGCGACGGCATCACCACCGAGATCGCCGGCGGCGAGGTGCACCCGGGCGATCGCGCGGTCGTCGAAGCGCGGCCGACGACGCCGCCGAAGCGAGGTCCGTGATGAGCGTCATCGTCGCCGAAGACCTGGTGAAGACGTACACGCTCGGTGGGACCGACGTGCACGCGCTCGATCACGTCAGCCTCACGATCGCGGAGGGCGAGCTCGTCGCGATCATGGGGGCTTCGGGCTCGGGCAAGTCGACGCTGCTCAACGTGCTCGGGTGCCTCGACCGGCCGACGAGCGGGCGCTACCGCCTCGCGGGGGTCGAGGTCTCGCGCCTCGGACGCGGCGAGCTCGCCGAGGTCCGCAACAAGACCATCGGCTTCGTCTTCCAGAGCTTCAACCTCTTGCCGCGAACGAGCGCGCTCGAGAACGTCGAGCTCCCGCTCGTCTACGCCGGGTTCGGACGGCAGGAGCGCGAGGGCCGCGCCCGCGCGGCGCTCGAGCGCGTCGGGCTCGGCGACCGGATCGACCACCGCCCCTCGCAGCTCTCCGGGGGGCAGCAGCAGCGCGTGGCGATCGCGCGCGCGCTCGTCAACCAGCCGAAGATCGTGCTCGCGGACGAGCCGACCGGCAACCTCGACTCGAAGACGAGCGACGCGATCATGGCGCTGTTCCAGGAGCTGTGGCGCGGCGGCCTCACCATCGTCTACGTGACCCACGAGCTCGACGTCGCCCGCTACGCGTCGCGGGTCATCGTCCTCAAGGACGGCCGCATCCTCTCCGACCGAACGCAGGAGCCCGCGATCGCCCAGCCGAGGGCGGCGTGAGATGAACCTCGCGCAGACCGTCCCCGTCGCCGGACGCGCGCTCCTCCGGAACAAGATGCGCTCGTTCCTGACGATGCTCGGCGTGATCATCGGCGTCGCCTCGGTGATCTCGATGGTGTCGGTCGGCGAGGGCGCCCGGGCGCGCGTCGAAGGGGTGTTCGCGTCGATGGGCACGAACCTGCTCATCGTTCTCTCCGGCTCGACCGTCACGGGCGGCGTCGCGGGCGGGTT
>JBDHVD010000299.1:0-10961 GCA_039809525.1 Labilithrix sp.
GTCCCCGCCGCGAGCTCGGTCAGCATGCGCGTGCCGCCGGTGCCCGGATCGGCGCGCAGCACCGCGAGGCCGGCGGCGGCCGCGCCGCGCGTCGCGTCGGACACCTGCCTGCCGACGAGCGGCGGCACGCGCATGCGCCCGAGCCGGTCGATCGCCTGCCTCCGCCACGGACACGCGGGATCGACGCGGACGCCGCGCACGCGCAGCGCTCCGTCGCGCGCGAGGCGCGTGCCGACGGTGAGCAGCTCGCCCGACCGCACCTGCTTCAGCGTCTGCGCGCAGAGGATCTCGCCCGGACGCGCGGCGCTCGCGAGCAGCGACGCGGCCACCAGCGGCGGCCCCCACGCGAGCGTCGAGCCTTCACCGCCGATGGGCTCGAGCGTGCCCTGCGCCATGCCGATCGCCCAGGGCGGCTCGTCGCCCGTGCGATCCGCGCCCGCCATCGTCGCGAGCGCGATCGACTTCTCGAGCGTCGGATCGACGAGCGCGAACGTCACCTTGTTCGCGTCCCAGGCGACGAGGCTCGCCCCGTGCGCAGACGCCCTCGCGCGCAGCGCCCGCGCACGCTCGAGGAAGCTCCGGCCGGGCCCGCCGCCCGACCGGAAGCTGATGACCACCCTCCCGTCCACGCGTGTCGTTACACGCGGATGCGCTTCTTCAGCGCCGCGAGCTCGTCTTCGATCTCCGCGTCCTTCTTCGTGCCGCCGCCGCTGCCGCCGAGCCCGCGCTCCAGATCGCGGAACTTCTCTTCGAGGTTGCGGCGTTCGGGGCCGTTGCCGATCGCCTCCTCGACCTCCTGCATCGCGAGCCCTTCTTGCTCGCGGCCTTCGATCTTCTCTTCCATCTTCCGGAAGTTGTCGAAGGCGCTCGAGCCGCCGCGCGCACCGAGCGACTCGGTCCCGCCGCCCGCACGCGCCTGCTGCGCGCGCGCCGCGATGCTGCCCTTCCTCATCTTGAGCGCGTCGAGCTTCTCCTCCATGCGCTCGAGCTCTTCCTTCATCTTGAGCGCGATGTCGCGCTGGTCCGCGCGCGCCTTCTCGGCGTTCTCGTACTCGGTCTCGGTGCGCTTCTTCTGCTTGAGGGCCTCGCGGGCGAGCGCCTCGTCCTCGCTCTTGAGGGCGAGCTCGGCGCGCTTCTCCCATTTTTCGATGTCGGCCTTGAGGTCGTCGGCCTTCTTGCGCAGCTGCTTCTCCGCGGCCACGGCGGCGATGACGTCCTGGCGGCCGGCCTTCAGCTGCTCCGCCATCTCCTCGAGGTTCAGCTCGAGCAGCTTGCCGTCGTCCTCCGCGCGGTCCAGCAGCGCGTTGACGTTGCTCGAGATGACCTTCCCCATGCGGTCGAAGATGCCCATCCCGGGTATGATAAGGTCCGGTTGGGAGGACTGCCATGGCCACCTGCCGCGAGTGCGAAAACGAAGTCGAAAAGCTCGTCAGCGTGAAGGTCGACGGCAAGGCGAAGAAGATGTGCGAGGACTGCGCGGACCGCGCCCGCGAGGAGTCCGAGATCGCCGAGCAGTCCGAATCCGTCGTCCAGAACATGATGGGCTTCAAGGGACGGCGCTGATCGTCTCGTGGGGGACTTCGTCCCCCCTCGCTCGCTCCGCTCGCGAGCCTCCCCCCGATCCTCATCTGACCGGCCCGCGCGCACGCCTACGGCGCCACGCGTGGACAGGGACTCGCGCGGCGGGCGGCGCGAACCGCCACCGGCAAGACCGTCACGCGTAACCCGCACGGGTGGGCGCGCGCACCCTCAGCGCCGGGCTGCGAGCCAGGCGTCGATGCTTGCACGGTACACGACGACGGCGGCGCGATCGGCGACCGCGACCTCGTCGCCCGATGCCTCATCGCGGTCGCCCTCGCCGCGGCGCGCGCGGCCGAGGAGCCGAGCGAGCTCGTCGCGCGGGATCCGGTTCGTGACGTGGGGGTCGTTGGTGGGATGGAGCACGCGTCACCTCCTCGATGGGTCACCGAGGAGGTTGCGCGGATCGTGCCGGCTACTTCGGCTCGCGGTTGAGGATGTGGATCGCGTGGCCGAGGCCGCTCATCGCCGACTCCATGAACCCTTCGCCGAGCGTCGGGTGCGGGTGGATGGTCAGGCCGATGTCCTCGAGGAACGCGTGCATCTCGAGCGCGAGGGCGCCCTCGCTGATCAGGTTCGACGCCTCGGCGCCGACGATGTGGACGCCGAGCAGCTCGTTCGTCTTCTTGTCGGCGACGACCTTGAAGAAGCCCTCGGTCTCGCCGACCGCGTTCGCGCGCGCGAGCGCCGCGAACGGGAACTTGCCGACGCGGACCTCGTAGCCCTTCTCCTTCGCCTGCGCCTCGGTGAGGCCGGCGACGGCGATCTCGGGGTCGGTGAAGATCGCGGCCGGGATCGCCACCCAGTCCTTCGCCGCCTTGTGGCCGGCGATGATCTCCGCGACGACCTCGCCCTCCTTGCTCGCCTTGTGCGCGAGCATCGGGTGGCCGGAGACGTCGCCGATGGCGTAGACGCCGTCGACGTTCGTGCGGCCCAGCGGATCGGTCGGGACGAAGCCGCGCTCGACCTTCACGCCGATCTCCTCGAGGCCGAGGCCGGCGCCGTTCGGGCGCATGCCGACGGCGACCATCACCACGTCGGTCACGATGGTGTCGTGCTTGCCGCCGCCGAGGTCGACCTTCACCGCGAGCGAGCCGTCGGCGTTGCGCTCGTAGCCCATCGCCTTCGTGTTCTTCAGCACCTTCGCGCCGAGCTTGAGCAGCTTCTTCTCGACGACCGCGGTGCACTCCGGATCGACGCCCGGCAGGAGCGACGGCGTCGCCTCGACGACCGTGAGCTCCGAGCCGAACTTCTGGTAGACCATGCCGAGCTCGAGGCCGATGACGCCGCCGCCGATGACGAGCAGGCGCTTCGGGACCTCCTTCAGGCTCACCGCCTCCTTGGCGCCGATGACCTGCTTGCCGTCGAACTTGAACGTCGGGATCTCGATGGTCGACGAGCCGGTGGCGATGACGACGGCCTTCGTCGCCTCGATGGTCTCGGTGCCGCCCTCGCGGGTCTTCACCTCGATGGTGCGCGGGCCGGTGACGCGCGCCTCGCCGACGACGAGCTCGACGCCGTTGCCGCGGAACAGGCCCTTCACACCGCCGGTGTGCTTCTTGACGATCCCTTCCTTCCACTCCTGCATCTTCGGGACGTCGACCCGCAGGGCGTCACCGCCCATCAGGCCCATGTTCGCGCCCTGGTGCTTCACCTTCTCGTAGGTGTGGCTCGCGCTGATGAGCGCCTTGCTCGGCACGCAGCCCCAGTTCAGACAAACGCCGCCGACCTCGTCCTTCTCGACGCAGATGACCTTCTGCTTGAGCTGACCGAGACGGATCGCACAGACGTAGCCGCCGGGGCCGCCGCCGATCACCACCACATCGCACGTACGCTTCGCCATGGGCACTCCTGGAATCCTGGAAGGACAGGTAGGGCCCGATTACCACGAAGCGAAGGGGCGCGTCAGCCTCGTCCGCGCATTCAGGCGCCGCCGTCGGTCCCGCCGTCGCCGGGCGAACCGCAGAGCGTCTTCACGGCATCGAAGACCGTGTTGCAGCTCTTCGCCGTGTCCTGGACCTTCGGGCACGCCGTGCCGGTCGTGTCGCCGAAGCTCTTGCACATGCCGTCACCGGCCGACTGGATGCACTTCGTGCGCTCGCTCTGGGTCGTCGCGCACTCGTTGCAAGCGACGTTGTAACAGAACTGCTCGTACTGCAGTGCCTTGCCGCAGGCGTCGCCCTCGATCGAGCCGAAGCACGCACCGAAGTTGATGAAGCCGGTTTCGCCGTTGTCCTCGGCGGTGCCGACGATCGGACCCCAGTTCGCGTCGGTGTCCTTCGCGAAGACACATGCCTTGCAGTCGGCCCCAAGACCGGTGCCCAGGTCGAAGTACGTCTTGAGGCTCTGGTCGTCGAAGTTCGCTTCGAGCTTCTTGATGTCGGCGTCCGAGCACGCGCCGGGCGCGGCCTTCGCCGGCTTCCACCCGATCTCCTTGTCGAGATCCTCGACGGTGAGGGGCACGTCGGCGGGGCACTGCCCCGCGTCCTCGTCCTCGCCCGGGCCTGCGTCCGGCTTGGTGGCGTCCGGCTTCACGTCGGGCTGGGCATCGGCCTGACCACCCCCGCCTGCGTCGTCACCGTTGCTGCATCCGTTCGCCGTCAACGTCGTGACGATCCCTGTCACGAACGTCAGGGCACTCAGCGCCATCAATTTTCTAACCATGGTCTCGCCTCCAAGGGATCTCGCGGGTTCGCGGCCGGCTGGCCGCGGCGGAGACCGCCTCTGGCAGAGGGATTTGCAGAGACCGCGCCGCGATCGCCGGATCAGCCGGCGTCCCCGCCGCAGACCGTGCGGATCGCGTCGAGCATCGACGAGCCGCACGCGCCGGCCGAGGCGTCGTACGCCGGGCACGCGGCCCTCGCCTTCGCGACGTACGCGTCGCAGCCCGACTTCGCCACGATCGCCTTGCAGTCCGCGCGCGCCGCCGGCGTCGCCGCGCACCCGTTGCAAGCGATCGCGTAGCAACGGTCCTCGAGGAACGCGGCGCGCCCGCAGGCTTCGCCTTCGCGCATCGCGAAGCACGCGCCCGCGTTGGGCAAGCCCGTGCCGCCGTCGGTCGCCGCGTTCGCGACGATCGGCTGCCAGCTCGGATCGGTGTCCCACGACAGGACGCACGCGGCGCACGCCTCGCCGAGCCCCGACACGAGGTCCGCGTACGTGTTCACCGACGCGTCGCGCGCATTGTCGTCGAGCTGCGCGAGGTCCTCGTCCGAGCAGCCCCCCGAGCGTGAAGGCGGGTTCCACCCCGCGTCGCGCAAGAGATCGTCGGCGCGGCGCGCGAGGCACGGCCCTCTCGGCGGGCACTCGGCCGTGCACTCGTCCTCGGCCTGCGGCGCGTCCATCCCCGCGTCCAGGGGCGCAGCCGCCTCGACGCTCGCGTCGCTCGCGTCCGCGTCCGCGCTCGGCGCCGCCGACTCGCTGCAGGCGAACGCGACGATCGCCAGCGTCGCGACGCACACCGACGCGAGGAGCGCGCGCTCAGCCGCCATCGCCGGCTCCTCCGTCGGCGGGCGCGGCGCAGTGCACGCGGACCGCGTCCACGATCGTCGCGCACGTCACGCGGGTCGTCTCGAGCGCGGGACAGGACTTCACCGTGTTCGCGGCGAACTCCGCGCAGGTCCCGCGCGCGGCGGCGTCCGCGCAGGCGGCACGTTCGCTCGACGCACACGCCTCGCAGGCGACGCGGCGGCAGAACATCTCCATGGCCACGGCCTGGCCGCACGCCACGCCTTCCACGATGCCGTAGCAGCCGTACAGGTCGAGGAGGCCGTGCGTCGCGTCGTCCGACCGCACCACGATCGGGCCCCACTCGCGATCCGTGTCCTTCGACACCACGCACGCGCGGCAGGCCTCGCCGAGGCCGTCGCCGTATGCGAGGTACGTCCCCGGCGGCTCGGGGCCGGCGAGCTTCGCCTCGAGGAGCGCGAGGTCCTCCGCGGTGCATGCCGCTCGGGACGCGGCGCGGATGCGGAACTGGTTGTCGATGTCCCGCGAGAGCTCCGCGATCGTCGGCGTCGCGCAAGGCCGGCCGCACGCCGGCGCGCACGCGTCGCCGGCGCCCGCATCGACGGGCGCGGTCGCCGCCTCGGTCCCCGCATCGGACGCCGGCGTCGCGCTCGGCACGGACTCGCCGCACGCGAACAGCACCAGAGCGACGACGGCCCATCCCCCGCGCGTCATCGCCGCTATCCGTGGCTCGGGGCCGGCGGGAGCTTCTCGAGCGCGGCGCGCTGCTCGCGCAGGTGCCACGGCAGCTCGGCGTAGACGTCGTCGAAGAGCGACGTGCGCGCGGGCGCGGGCATCGCCTCGACCTCGTTGATCACCGCGCCGATCTCCGCGGCGAGCTCCTCGTCGACCGTCTTCTCCCACGCGTCGTCGATCACGCCGAGGTGGCGGAGGTGCTTCGAGAGGCGCAGGACGGGATCCTTCTGCTTCCACGCTTCGACCTCCGCGTCCGCGCGATAGCGCGTGGGATCGTCGCTCGTGGAGTGGGCGCCGATGCGGTAGGTCAGCGCCTCGACGAACGTCGGGCCGTCGCCGCGTCGCGCGCGCGCGGTCGCATCGGACAGGACCTTGTAGACCGCCAGCAGATCGTTGCCGTCGACGCGCACGCTCGGGATGCCGTAGGCGCGCCCCTTCACCGCGATCGTCTTCGACGCGGTCTGGCGCGCGGTGGGAACGCTGATCGACCAGTGGTTGTTCTGGCAGACGAGCACGACCGGGGCCCTCAGCGCGGAGGCGAACGTCATCGCGGCGTGGAAGTCGGGCTCGCTCGTCGCGCCGTCGCCGCAGAATCCGATCGCGATCGACGACGCCTTCCGCTTCTTCATCGCGAACGCCGCGCCCACCGCCTGCGGGATCTGCGGGCCGATGCACGACGACCAGCTCACCTGGTTGACGAGGCGCCCCGACTGATGGCTCGGCATCTGGCGTCCCTTGAGGACGTCGCCGGAGTTGCCGAACACCTGCGCGACGAACGCGCGCAGCGGGAAGTCGCGGACGAGCATGATGCTCTGCTCGCGGAGCGCGGGGAACACCCAGTCGTCCTTCTCCACGACGAGCCCGGTGGCGATCGGCACCGCCTCCTGCCCGGTGCACGCGCCGTAGAAGCCGACGCGCCCCTGGCGCTGGAGCACGATCATGCGCGCGTCGAGCATGCGAAGGCGGCGCAGGTGCCGGTACGCGGAGACGAGCGTGTCCGCGGGGATCTTCGGATCGCGCTCGGGATCGGCGCTGCCGTCGTCGCGGAGAACGGTGAAGAGTCCGACGTCCGGATCACCGTCGTGGAGCGTCGCGTTCGGCTCGTTGATCATCGCGTGCATCCTCTCAGCCGCCGTCGAGCGTGCAAAGGGAGAACCACGAGGGCAGCTGCGAGAAGCCGGTGATGTTGCACTTCTCGTTCGTGGGGCAGCCGCCCTTGCCCGGCCCGCCCTCCTCGACCGACGCGTCGAACGGATGGACCGAGTTCGGTGTGAGGCACACCATGCGGCACTTCGCGCCGCCGCCGTCGGGCAGATCGGGGAAGCAGAAGAGGCCGTCGGCGCAGTCGTTCGAGAACTTGCACGCCTCGCCGAGCTGCTTGTTGAACGAGTTGATGCAGCCGGCGGTGCCGAACTTGTCCTCGATGAGACACAGGTTGCCCGGCTTGCACGGCTCCTGGCCGAACGGCTTGCAGCGCTCGCGGTAGGAGCAGACGCGATGGACCTCGGTGTCCTCGCCGACGAACAGGGTGATGTCGCACGCGCCGGCGATGCCCTCGGGCTCGCTCCGCCCGCACGCCTGATCGTCGCCCTCGCAGCAGGCGGGCGAGCAGCGCCCGGTCTGCGGGCCGCCGTCGACGCAGGGATCGCCGACGCACGTGAGCCCGGGGAGGCAGGGGTTGTCCGCGCCCGGGCAGCACGAGCGGCCCATCGGCAACGTCTGGCTGGCCTGCACCGCCACGCAGCGCGTGGTGAGCGCCGGCGGGTTGCCGGTCACGACGCACTCCTGCTTCTGCCCCTTCGCGTCGTCGGGGCAGTCCTGGAGGACGATGTCGCAAGGTCCCTTCACCGCGCTGCAGTTGCCGCCTCCGCGCGTGCCACCGTCGCCGGCGGCGGTGCCGTCGCGGCGCGCGTCGGTCTCGGCTCGGTCGGCGGTCGCGTCGGGCGTCTCGGCCGGCACGTCGTCCGAGGACGAGGAGCACGCGGCGATCGTGGCGGTGATCGCGGAGGCGGAGGCGAGCGCGAGGGCGACCGGGAAGAGGCTTCTCATGAGCGGACCTCGGAGAGGGGAGCCTGAAGCAAGGAGGAAGGGAGACAAAAGCGAGAGAGGCGCGGACCCTTTCTCGGGGACCGCGCCTCCACCCGCGCTTCTATGCGCGTCGCACCTCGCTCGTACTATTCGTCCCGGTGCTCCGGCATCGCCGTGGGCTGGCCGGGGACGAACGGCTTCGCGAAGCGCGACCCACCGCGACCGCCATCCCCCGTCGTCGTGGTCGACGTCGACGTGCTCTGCTGGGTGTTGGACTTCTCCTCGTCACCCGCGCACGAGCCGCAGGCGGAGAGGACCAGCAGGGGGAGCGCGATCGCGATCGAACGCATCAGGCGCCGCCGTCGGTGCCGCCGTCACCCGGCGTTCCGCAGAGCGACCGGACGCTGTCGAAGATCGTGTTGCAGGTCTTCGCCGTGTCCTGGATCTTCGGGCAAGCCGTGCCGGTCTTGTCGCCGAAGTCCTTGCACATGCCGTCGCCGGCCGCCTGGATGCACTTCGTGCGCTCGGTCTGGGTCGTCGTGCACTCGTTGCACGCGACGTTGTAGCAGAACTGCTCGTACTGGAGGGCCTTGCCGCAGGCGTCACCCTCGATCGCGCCGAAGCACGCACCGAAGTTGATGAAGCCGGTCTCGCCGTTGTTCTCGGCGGTGCCGACGATCGGACCCCAGTTCGCGTCGGTGTCCTTCGCGAAGACACACGCCTTGCAGTCGGCCCCGAGGCCTTCGCCGAGGTCGAAGTAGGTCTTGATGTTGGTGTCCTTGAAGTTCGCCTCGAGCTTCGTGATGTCGGCCTGCGAGCACGCGCCCGGCGCGGTCTTCGCCGGCTTCCAGCCGATCTCCTTGTCGAGGTCCGCCTCGGTGAGCGCGACGTTCTGCGGGCAGTCCGCGGGGGTGTCTTCCTCGGTGTCGCCGACGTCCGGCTTCGCCTTCGCATCCGACGCCTTCGCGTCCGACGCGCCACCGTCGCTGGTGGTCGTCTCGGTCGTCGTCGACGAGCAGCCCGCGGCCGCAACCGTCGTCATCAGACCGGCCAGGGCCGAAACACTCGCAAGCGCGAACAACTTCTTGGTCACCATCACTCGCCTCCTACTGCTTTCGCGGTCCATCGCCGCCAAGCCAAAGAAACCGTGTCGATCAATTCCTGAGCGCTCGGCGATGTCCGAAGAGCCCAGCGGAGCTTCTGCAATTGCCCGCACGTGGCGACGGGGTGGGCAAAGGCGCGCGCACGCTACCTTTCGATGCCGCCCCCGTCAAGGGTTAGTGCGGAGCTGCCTCCCATGACTTTCGTGTCGCTCTGTACCGTTTTCCCTGCCCCCGGCCGATAGATTCCTAACGGTCCGCAGGCCACTCCGTCGGATCGCGCACGGCCTCGTCAGGCGAGAGAACGCGCGAGATCCGCCTCGAAAAGCGCCCTCTCCGGCGCCATGGCCGACACCCCCGTCACCGACGGGTCTGTCGGGTGTCTCGTTCGCGGATGTCCGGTGCAACGTGCGTGCCGCAACGACGCCTCCTCTCCGTCAGGAGATTGGACGGTCGGCCGTGTCGATCGACGCAGCCTTCGCCTTCCCGTCGGGCGCCTTCGTGTCGGGCAGCGGCCGCGACACCTTCACGAGCACGAGGACGAGGACGACGACCAGCAGCAGGAGCTGCCCCTTGCCGGCCGTCTCGGCGAGGCGATGCAAGCGCTCGAGCGCGAGGCCCGGCTCGCCCGAGCCCCGCACCGCGCCCGCGCGGTGGAGGGCGGCGATCCCCGGCGAGAGCCACGCGCCGACGGCGATGGCGAGCGCGCCGGCGACGACGGCGGCGATCCCCCGGACGAGATCGAGGCGGGTCACCTTCCCTCCCCGGACCGCCAGCGTCGCCTCCGCGACCAGCGCGACGGCGGCGCACGTCATCGCGATGCCGTCGAAGCGGCCGAACACGACGGTCATCGCGTCGGCGCTCGTCGGGGCGGGCACGATGCGGAAGACGGTCGGCGCGACGACCGCGCCGAGCACGGTGAGCCCGCCGGCCCAGAGCGCCACCGCGAGGAGGTAGACGATCGAGACGGAGACGACGACGCGGCGATTCGTTTGCATGTTACAAGTACATCCTCACGCCGTGCGCGGGGTCGCGCGTGCCGATCTCGAGCGCCGCCGCACGGGACGTCGCCGACAGCGTGCGCCCGTCCGGCAGGTGGAGCTCGAGCCGCGCGCGGGCGAGCTTGGTGTTCAGGCAGTAGGTCATCGTCCGGTCCGGGTTCTCGTAGTGCAGGCCGACGAGGTCGTCGGTCTCCGCCGCGAGCTCGCAGGCGACGCGTACGCCGCGGTGCGACGCGTCGAGCTCCCAGCTCCGGAGCGACACCACCGCACGGTTGCGCGTCAGCGCCGAGGGGGCGTTCAGATCGAAGCGCTCGCCGCGCCAGCGCACGAACGCCGCCGTGGCCATCGGCGAGAGCATCGGCCCCACGCGCACGCGCGCGCTCACCGCCTCGAAGACGAGGTCCGGGACGTCCCACGCGTTGCAGTGCGACCACGCGTAGAGCGGCGCGTGCCTCCGTCCCCAGTTGTGGCCGATCATGCACGGCCAGTCGCCCACCTCCCAGCGCTCCTCCCCTCCGCCGGGACCGAGCCCGCGATGCACGTGCACGATCCCCGACGCGCGCGCGTCGGCGAGGGGCGTCACCGGCTTCGAGCCGGGCGGCCGATCGGGACGGTAGAGCGCGCGCGACGGGAGGTGGACGATCGGCGGCGCGAGCGCGGGGCCGATCGCGAGGTCCCACGCGAGCCGCCGCCAGCCCGTCGCGAGCGCGCCGCGCGCCCGGCCGAGCGACAGCGCGCAGCCGTCGATCTCGACGTCGAGCGTCCCGTGCGCGAACCGGGCGCGGGACAGCGGCACCGTCGTCTTCGTCGCGACGTGCCCCTTGTCGCGGTCGAAGGCGATCGCCCACGCCTCGGCGACGGGAGGGACGCCCTTCGCCTTGCGCGCGAGCACCGTGCCCTTGAGCCAGAGCGCGCGCCGTCCGCCCGGCTCGTTCGCCTTGAAGAAGAAGCTCTCGACGTGACCGCGCGCGCCCGGCTCGTACTGCAGGTCGAGGAGCTCGGCGGGGAAGCTCACGGCGCCGTCTCGAGGCGCGCCAGCGCTTCCTTCACC
>JBDHVD010000300.1:0-10943 GCA_039809525.1 Labilithrix sp.
TGATCCGACGCGACGAGACGCGCGCCGGCGTCGTTCACGTGCGCGATGACGTGCTGCGCGTTCACGATGAACGCCGGAGCATCCATCGCTTCGACGGCCGTCTCGATGGCGCCGTCGACGGTCGCGTCGATCCGGCGATCGAGCCCGAGGCGTGCGCGCAGCGCGGGCGCGAGCGACTGGAGCATGAGCCGCTCGGCGCTCGAGAACCGTTCTTCGCGGAACGCGCCGACCCAGGCGAGGAGCATCGCGTCGTCGCACACCAGCATGCGCAGCTGCGCGGAGCCGGCGATACCGAGGCGCTTGCGCAGCGCCAGCGCGGACGGTCCGAGCGCCGCCGGGCCGAGGTCGCTGTCGCGGAGCGCGAGGTTGCGCTGCCCGGGGCTCGGGCGCAGCGGATCATAGCCGCCGAACAGGCCGGGCGCGGCGCGGGCGTGCTCGTCGAGCTCCTCTCCCGGATCGCGATCGAGCGCCGGCCACCCGGCAGCGGCGCAGAGCCCGACGCGCCAGCCGTCGAGCGTCAGCTCGGGCCGTACCACGCAGCTCGCGCCGCCGAAGGCGTCGGAGAGCGCCTCGGCGATCGCCGCCGCGACGGGAGACGGGCGCGGCTGCTCGTCGAGGATCGCGAGGTCGCGCGCGAGCGCGCGCAGGCGTTCGCGTGACCTCTGCAGCCTGTCTCCCGGCGTGCTCATCCCCCCCGCAGGTCCCTGAAGGAACTGTCACTGAGTGTCGCACGCGACGTCCGTGGAACGCTCTACGGGAAATCCGGTAGAGGCGTAGGAGGTACGGCTCCGCGCTCGCCGCCGCGCGGTCACGCGCTCCGCTTCGCGCGCTTCTCGCCCGCGCGGATCTCTCTTCCGAGATCGAGCAGGTAGTCGTCGAAGTCGACCTGCATGGTGTGCCGCTTCGAGCTCACGTAGCGCGCGCGCATCGCGCGGACGTCGGCGTCGATGCGCGCCTGCATCTCGTCCTTCGAGGGGAGCGCGTACTCGCCGCGGAGGTACTTCGCCACCCATTTCCCCTGCGCCTCCGCCAGCGGCATGATCGCGCCGAGGGGCTGGAGCAGCCCGATGAACGAGAGCTGCGGGTGGGGCGGGTGGAAGACGCGGAGGAAGAGCGGCAGCTCGTTGTCCTTCGCCACGAGGAAGGACGGATCGAAGAACGGGAACGTCACCTTGTAGCCGGTGCAGTAGACGATGACGTCCGCCTCCACCACCGAGCCGTCGGTGAAGCGCACGCGATCGCCCATGCGCTCGGCGATGTTCGGCTTCGGGACGATCGCGCCGTGGGTCAGCCGATCGAGGATGCGCCCGCTGATCGTCGGGTGAGCCTCGCCAATGCGGTGATCCGGCTTCGGCAGGCCGTAGCGCTCCATGTCGCCGACCGCGAGCTTGTGGATCAGCTCGCCCATGCGCTGCCGCACCGGCCAGGGGATGCGCGCCGAGGTGAAGAACTGATCGAGCGGGCGCCCGAACATGTACTTCGGGATGACGTGCACGCCGCGGCGCGCCGACAGGTACGTGGCCTGCGCGACCTCCGAGGCCTCGACCGCGATGTCCATCGCGCTGTTGCCCATGCCCACGACGACGACGCGCTTGCCGCGGAGGTCGTGCTTCGACTTGTAGTGGTGCGCGTGGAGCTCGAGCCCGTCGAACGTGCCGGGGAAGGGCGGATCGGGCATCAGCGGATCCCAGTGGTGCCCGTTCGCGACGAGGAGGTGATCGTAGGCGCGCGTCTCGCCGCTCGAGAGGCGCACGCGCCAGGTGCCGCGATCGTCGAGCTCCGCGCGCTCGACGCCGGTGTCGAACAGGATGTGCTCCCGGAAGCCGAAGTGATCGACGTACGTGTCGAAGTACGCCGCGATCTGCGAGTGGTGCGGGAAGTCGGGGTACGACCGCGGCATCGGGAAGTCGACGTACTGCATGCGGTCGCGCGAGGTGTTGATGTAGAGACCCTCGTACGCGCTCGACATCCCGTTCTTGTTGCCGAAGACCCAGTTGCCTCCGACGCGATCGCTCTTCTCGATGCAGTCGAAGTCGATCGCCCGATCGTGCAGGGCCTTGGCCGCCGCGATGCCGGACGAGCCGGCGCCGATGATGCACGCTCTCACGAGACCGCGCTCTCCTTCTTGATGCGAAGCGGGATCGGCTTCACGTCGATCCGGCAGGTGTGTCCGCCGTGCTTCGGGATGGTCTTGGTGAGGAGGTACTTGAGCCCGAACACCGACGCGATGCCGGACTGGAACTGGCCGAAGATCCCGCAGTGCCCGCCGTTCCAGCCGGGGCGCGCGTACCACGGGCACGCGGTGCCCTCGAGCCAGCCGGACGTCCCGTCGCTCTCCGACCAGTGCTCGGGGTTCACGCGGAAGACGTACTCGCTCATGCGGAGCACCTCCATCGCGAGGGCCGGCGCGTCGGGCGCCCCGTCGGGGATGGAGAGCGCCTGCTTCACGCGCGCGGCGTACTTCGCGCCGGCGTCGAAGCAGATGTCCCCGAGGATCTTCCGTGCGTGGTCGACGTGCGCCGGGAGGTCCTCGGTCAGCACGATCAGGAGCTCGCCGAGGTGCGTCGCCACCTCGTTCCAGCGCTCGAACGTCGTCTGCCGCGAGAGGAGCACCCGCGCGCGTGCCTGCTCGCGGAGCCCGCGCGCGGGACCGCCGATGCCGGCGAAGATCCATGCGGCCTTCGGCGCGCGCTCGACGCGGTAGAGCGCCCCCATGAGCAGGGCGAGATCGCGGCCGCCGGCGGCGAGCACCTCGCCGCGCCGGTGGAACATGCGAACGCTGAGCTCCGAGAGCAGCTCCTTCGCGTCGCGCCCGAGGTGAGGCGTCATCCGCTTCGCGAGGACGCGGTACCAGTCGCGCATGCCCTCCGCCGCGAGCCACCAGAGCACGCGCTCGGGGAGGAGCTCGCGACGGTAGACCTCGCGCATCGCGGTCGCGGCCAGCTTCACGCGTCCGAGCGTACCACGCGCTAAGATGAGGGTTGGATGTCGCCCTGGAACAAGGTCCTCGGATCGGCCGCGGCGGCGTTCGACCGCGCGGTGGTGGCCGCGATGCACGCGCACGGCGCGCGCGATCGGGCGCGGGCCGAGCACCTCACCCATGCCGAGCGTCTCGACGTGCTCGGCCGCATCCACCAGGCGTACGGCGAGCACCACGACCGCTTCTTCGTCGAGCCGGGCGCGATCGAGCCCACGCTGCGCGACGTGCGCCCGGGCGTCCTCGATGCGTCGTGGGCGAGCACCTTCGAGCCGCTCCTGGCGGAGGTCTCCGGCAAGTACCTCGCGAACGTCGACAACCGCACCGCGCGCGCGCGGCTGTTCCTCGGCGGAGGCAAGCGCCCGGCGGTGATCGCCGTGCACGGCTACCTCGGCGGCTACTACGTGATCGAGGAGGCCGCGTGGCCGATCGCGTGGATGCAGCGACGCGGGCTCGACGTCGCGCTGCCGGTGCTGCCGTTCCACGCCCAGCGCGCCGGCGCGCGCCGGGGCGCCCCGCCGTTCCCGAGCGCGGACCCGCGGCTCACGAACGAGGGCTTCCGGCAGGCGGCGGCCGACATCGTCGGTCTCGCGCGATGGCTGCGCGCGCGAGGCGCGCCCGCGGTGGGGGTGATCGGCGTGAGCCTCGGCGGCTACACGTCGTCGCTGCTCGCCACGCTCAGCGACGCCTTCGACTTCGTCGTCCCGATGATCCCGCTCGCATCGGTCGCCGACTTCGCGCGCGAGCAGGGCCGCCTCGGGCTGGGCGACGAGGCCGAGGCGCAGCAGGCGGCGCTCGAGAAGGCGAACTGGATCGCGAGCCCGCTCGCCCGGCCGCTGCGCGTCCCGAAGGCGCGCGCGCTGGTGGTCGCGGCGGAGAACGATCGGATCACGCCGGCGGCGCACGCGGCGCGCATCGCGCGGCACTTCGACTGCGAGATGCTCACCATCGCGGGAGGCCACCTCCTCCAGCTCGGGCGCGGCGACGCCTACCGCGCCCTCGGCGCGCTGCTCGAGCGCGAGGGGATCATTCGTGGGAGAGGACCCACGCGAGCGCCTCGCCCATGATCGCGTCGACGTCGGCCGAGTAGTGGTGGCCGGCGCCCTTCATCACCCATAGCCGCGCGGGGAAGCCCGCCTTCTCGAGCTTCTGCGCGGTCTGGCGCTCGCCGGCGATCTGCGTCCCGCGCTCTCCCGCGACGAGCGCGACCGCCTTCACGCCGGCCTCGCGCAGCTGCTCGGCGTCGAGCGGCACGTTCGCCTCGGTGAGGATCAGGTACGGCCAGCGACCCGGATGCGCGCGCGCGATCGACGCCGCGGCGTACGCGCCGAGGGAGAAGCCGGTGAGCACCGCGCCGTCGCGCGAGAGCTCGCCGGGGTGCGCGGCGGACACGGTCGCGATCGCCTTCTCCAGCTCGGCGTCCATCTTCGCCGCGGGCTCGGTCCACGTCGGCGGACCGCCCGCTCCGCAGGTCGCGTTGCCCTCGGGACAGACGAGGAAGCCCGCGCCGGCCGCGCTCTCGGTCCAGTGGCCGCACGCGTAGCCCGGCGGGTTGCACACGCCGTGGAGGTTCGCGATCAGGCGTGCGGGCGCCGCGGTGCTCCGCGCCACGACGTAGTAGACCTTGCGCTTGCCCTCGAGCGGCAGCTCGTAGGGGCCGATCGCCCGCTCGGCGGGCGGAGCCTCTGCGACGTCGACCGACGCGTCCGCGACGGGCGCGGGCGCGGGCGCGGCGTCCACGGGCGGAGGCGGCGGCGCTGCCGGATGGGACCGGCAGGCCGCGAGGGCCAGCGCGAGGAGCGATCTCAGTGAACGCCGCCGCCACCCGGCGGAGCGGTCGGCGGGACCTTGTCGCTCTGGATGCACGAGGACAGGTCGAAGAGCATGAACTCGAGCGCCTTCTCCTGCGGGGTCAGGTCGCCGGGCTTGCAGGACGAAGGGAACTTCTGCTTGTCGACCTTCGCGTCCGCCGAGACGTGGAAGTCCGAGTAGACGACGCGGCCGCACTGCTGGTCCTCCGCCACGCCGATCGGCGTGTTGAAGGTGATGTGCATCGTCGCGTTCGCGTTCGGGCCGGGCATCTGGTTCGTGGTCATCCACGTCGTCGACGGAGGGTCGCTCGCCGAGTTCAGATCGTGACGCGACTCGATGATGTCCATCGTGCCGAGCGACTTCGACGCGTCGACGTTGACGAGCCACTGGGCGAACGCCGCGCCCTTCGGGAAGCCCTGGTTGATCGTGACGGGCAGCGGCGTGTCGTAGTGATCCGGGCTCTGCTCCGGCTCCCAGTTGCCGGTGGTCGGGAACGGCTGCGCGCCGAGGTGGAGCCACGCGTAGCCGTAGTGCGTGGTGAAGACGCGGCCGCCGATGGCGGTGTAGTCGACGAGGTTCTGGTCCGCGGTGTCCGGCTTGTTCCGCTCCGAGCCCTCGCACGGCAGGAAGATGATGTCGTAGGTCTTCATCTTCGCCGCGCTGTTGTAGAGCGTCGAGGCGGCCGGCGCGTTCGAGCCCTCGGTGTCGACGCCGTTCTCGCGGTAGTAGTGCACGCGCCCGTTGCCGGTGTCGTGGGTGAACTCCGCCTTGTCGATGCCCATCTTCACGAGGAGGCACTCGAAGGGATCGGCGCTGCCGCTCGCGATCGCCATCTGCGGGAGATCGCCCTCCGCCTTGTTCCTCGGCATCCGCGTGCTCGCGGCATCGATCTTCGTCTCCTGGCAC
Organism: Labilithrix sp.; assembly: GCA_039809525.1. Lineage (GTDB taxonomy): Bacteria > Myxococcota_A > Polyangia > Polyangiales > Polyangiaceae > Labilithrix. The sequence goes on from JBDHVD010000300.1 coordinate 5,696, forward strand.
TGCGCCACGTTCGGGACGACGAACTGGCGGCGCCACTTGCCGATCTGCACGACGACGGGGACGTCCTTGCCGACCGGGACGTTCTCGAGCTTGAACTGCCCCTTCGCGTCGGTGAGCGCGGTGACGAGCGGATCGCCCGAGACGTTGCCGCAGCGATCGCACGACGCCCCGGTGGTGATCGGCGCGACGGGCGCATTCGGGACGTACACGAGCACGTTGTAGAGAGGTACCTTGCCGGCGGGATCGAAGACCGTGCCGGTGAGCGACGTCGTCAGACCTCCGGGGCAGTTCACCTGCCGCTGGCAGAGGCCGGTGCACGGCTTCTCGCCGCCGTCCCCGGCGCCGCCGTCGCCTCCTCCGTTGCCTCCGAACAGGCCGCCGCTCGACGAGCCGCCGTTCCCGTTGTTGTCATCGCTGCCGTCGCCGAACAGCGAGTCCGTCACGGACCCGCATGCGGTCGCGACCAGAACTGCGCCGAGGACGGCGCCCGACAAGATCACGTTGCGAACGTTCATTGGCCCATCGCTCCCAGCAAAGAGAAGCCCCAGCCCTGCTCGACAGTATAGCCGACCCGGGCGCGGCGCATGGAAACCTGAGCGGGAACGGAACGAGTGTACGATGCATCCATTCTTCGGAAGGCCGACATGAGCACACCCCCTGCCGACGACAAGAAGGGACGACGCGCGCTGGTCCTCGCCGCGGCGGCCGGCACGTGCGCCATCGCAGCCGGTGCCGCAGCGCCCGCCGTCGCGCTCGTGCTCTCACCGCTGAGGGCTGCGGGCAGCACCGGTCGGTGGATCCCGACATTGAAGGTCGATCAGCTCCCGGAGGGGGAGCCGAGGCGGGTCGCGATCGTCGACGACCGCCGGGACGCCTGGTCGATCGAGCGCGGCGTCGAGCTGGGCAGCGTCTGGCTGGTGAGACGCGGCGACCAGGTCCTCGCGTTCTCCGCCGTGTGCCCGCACCTCGGGTGCTCGATCAATGCGGTGGCCGGGGGTGCGGGCGCGTTCGCCTGCCCGTGCCACACCTCCGCCTTCGACGCGGACGGCAAGCGCAAGAGCGGTCCGTCGCCCCGTGACATGGACGCGCTCGCGACGAAGATCGAGAACGGCGTCGTCGTCGTCGACTTCCGTCGCTTCCGCATCGGCATCCCCGAGAAGGTGCAAGCGTGAGCCGGATCGGCGACTTCTTCGACGAGCGCACCGGCTGGCGGAAGCTCCTCGGACATGCGCTCGACGAGCCGATCAAGGGCGGCGCGCGCTGGGCGTACGTGTTCGGCAGCGCGCTGCTGGCGATGTTCCTCGTCCAGGTGGTGAGCGGCGTCGCGCTGATGACGAGCTACGCGCCGAGCGACAAGACCGCGTGGGCGAGCGTCCACTTCATCCAGTTCCAGCAATCGGGCGGCTGGCTCGTGCGCGGCCTCCACCACTTCGGTGCGCAGGCGATGGTCGTGCTGCTCGGGGCGCACCTCCTCCAGGTCGCCGCGTACGGCGCGTACAAGAAGCCGCGCGAGGTCACGTGGTGGATCGGCCTCGCGCTCATGGCGCTCGTGCTCGGCTTCGCGCTCACCGGCTACCTGCTCCCCTGGGATCAGAAGGGGTACTGGGCGACGCGCGTGGCGACGAACATCGCGGGGACCATCCCGGTCGTCGGCGACGCGCAGCAGCGCATCCTCCAGGGCGGCGCGGAGTACGGCAGCCTCACGCTCACGCGCTTCTACGCGCTGCACGTCGTCGTGCTGCCGGCGCTGCTCGCGCTGCTCGTCGTGGTGCACGTCGCCCTGTTCCGGAAGCACGGGGTGACGCCGCCGCGGAAGGCCGATCTCGCGAAGGTCGACGCGTTCTACCCGGCGCAGCTCGCGAAGGACGTCTTCGCGGCGGTCTTCGTGCTCGGCATCGTCTTCGCGCTCGCGCTGCGCGAGCACGGCGCGCCGCTCGATGCGCCGGCCGACCCCGCGAGCGACTATCCCGCCCGCCCCGAGTGGTACTTCCTCGGGCTCTTCCAGCTGCTCAAGTACTTCCACGGTCCGCTCGAGATCGTCGGCACCGTCGTGCTGCCCGGCATCATCGCGCTGTACCTGTTCGCGCTGCCGCTGCTCGACCGTGCGCCGACGACGGCGCTTCGCTCGCGCGTGAAGGCCATCGCGCCGCTCGCGTTCGTCGCGCTCGGCGCCGGGCTCCTCACGACGCAGGCGATGCGCGAGGACGCGCGCGACCCCGGCTTCCAGAAGGAGCGCGCGAAGGCGGACGAGCGCGCCGCGGCGGCGAACCGGATCGCGATGGGCGGCGTGCCGCCGGAGGGGCCGCTCGCGATGCTGCGGAACGATCCCGAGACGCGCGGGCCGGAGCTGTTCGACAAGCACTGCGCCGGCTGCCACACGCTGAAGGGCCACGGCAGCGAGAAGGACCGCAACGCGCCGGTGCTCGACGGATGGAGCACCGAGGCGTGGATCCTCGAGATGCTGCACGACCCGGACGGGGACACGCGCTTCGGGCGTACGCCGTACAAGGGCGAGATGCCCTCGATGGACGTTCCGCCCAAGGACGACGACGGGACGTTCAAGCCGATGCCGCGGGAAGAGATGACGGCGGTGGCGAAGTTCCTCTGGAGCGAGGGGCTGGACGCGCCCGACGCGAAGCCGGACGGCCTCGACCTCGGCAAGAAGATCGTGACCACGCGCTGCACCGCCTGCCACACCTACGGGGGCGAGGGCGACGAGGGAGGGACGGGCCTCGCGCCGGAGCTGAAGGGGTACGGCTCGCTCGCCTGGGTGAAGGCGCAGATCGCGAACCCCTCGTCGAAGGCGACCTACCGCGACGGGGCGCTCGATCCCGCCCGGAAGGGCCACATGCCCGCGTTCGAGGCCGAGATGAGCGCGACCGACGTGGACCTGCTCGCGCGGTGGGTCCGGTGGCAGGCCCGAGGCACGCCGTTGCGGACCCCCTGATCCGGGCTTACCCTCCTCTCCATCATGAGCAAGACGCGGACCGAGGTCCTCGAGGAAAACCGGAAGAAGGGGATCGCCGCGGGCGCTGCCACCGCCGGTGCCGTCGCCGCCGGCGTCTTGATCGCGCCCTTCGCGGGCGCGGTCGCCGCCGTCCCGGCCGCGTACCTCGCGTACAAGTGGTGGAAGCACCGCGCCGAGAACGGCATCCGCGTCTGACACCAGAGTTGACGGTCGGCCGAAATCGGCTTTGATCGTAGGGTGAGCCGCACGCGCGCGCCCGAGCGGTCTTCGCCACCCGAGTTGGCATTCCCCTGGCGCGACCTCGTGCGCGCCGGCGCGGGGACGACGGGGACCGTGTTCCGCGCGGTGCGTGCGGACGGCGCGGTCGCGGCGCTGAAGATCGCGGCCCGCGACGACGCATGGCTCGGACGCGAGGGCGCGCTCGTCGCACGGCTGGCGCGGCGGTTCGGGCCCGAGCTGCTCGATGCGGGCGTGACGCCCGAGGGGCGGACGTACATCGCCACGCGCTGGGTCGAAGGTCAGCCGCTTTCGGCGCGCCTCGCGGCGGAGCCCGATCGGAGGCGCCTCGCGGCCGTGGTCGCGCTCGGCGTGGGACGCGGGCTCGACGAGCTGCACGCGCTCGGCGTGCGCCACGGCGACGTGAAGCCGGCGAACGTCGTCGTCGGCGAGGACCGAGCGACGCTGATCGATCTCGATCTCGCGCGCGAGCACGGCGACGAGGCGACCGGAGGCACGCCCCACTACCTCGCGCCCGAGGTCAAGCGCGGCGAGCCCGCGACGCCCGCCGCGGATCTCTACGCGCTCGGCGTCACCCTCGCGGAGATCGCCGGCGACGCGCGGAGCGGCGCGATCGCGGCGTGGATCGACGCGCTGACGTCACCCTCGGCCGGCGCGCGTCCGTCGGCCGCGTGGGTCGCGGCGCAGGCCGCGCGGATCCTCGGCGTGCGCGAGGATCCCGCCGAGGCGATCGCGCTCCGCCGCGCGCGCGTGCGTCGCGCGTATCTCGCCGCGCGCCGCGCGCTCGTCGCGCCGGGGGCGAAGGTGGACGCGGCGATCGACGGCGCGCCGCGGGCCTGGCTCGAGGAGGCGAGCGCGTTCGCGGCCAAGCTCTTCCCGCGTGGCTCGATCGAGCCTCGCGCGATCGCGCCGCTCGATGCGCTCGGGGTGGCGCGCTGGATCGTCGCGCTGGTCGGTCCGGCGGCCGCGGCGTGGCCGGTCCCGGACGAGGCGGAGGGCGCGCTCGCCGAGCGGCTCCTCGCGCTCTGCGAGGCCGCGCCTCCGGAGGCATGGACCATCGACGACGTCCTCCGCGGCGCCCGTCGCACGGCGGCGCCGCCGCTCGAGGCGGGAGAGCACGACTGGCTCTCGCTCACGCGCGCGCTCCTCGCGACGCGACCCGACGACGCCGTGCTCGCGCGGGCGGAGGCGGCGAGCGATGCGCCGGCGTCGGTCGTGCTCGATCTCGCGGCGGCCCTCCTCCGGCGAGGCGAGGTCGGCCGTGCGTTCGCGGCGATCGCGCGCGCGCCCGAGGACCGCGCCGAGGCGACGCTGCTCCGTGCGGAGATCGCGCGCCGGCGCGGCGATCTCGCGCTCGCGGGCGGCGCCGCGCGCTCGGTCTCGGCGTCGAAGCACGCGGCGACGCGCGACGCGGCGCGTGCGCTCCTGGCGCGGCTCGCATGGGACGCGGGCGAGATCGATCGCGCGGAGGCCGAGCTCGGCGATGCGCGCGGGGCGTCCGCGGCCGAGGTGCGCGCGCTCGTTGCGTATGCACGCGGCGACTTCGATCGCGGGATCGCGGTCGTGGCGCTCGCGGCGCGCGAGCCCGACGGCGCGCTCGCGCATGCACGGCTCGAGGGGACGCGCGGGATGCTCGAGCACGCGCGCGGGCGGGCGCGTGCGAGCATCGAGGCCTTCCGCGCCGCGGTCGATCTCGCGACGCGCGCGGGCGCGGTGGTCGAGGAGGCGACGTACCTCACGGGGCTCGCGGCGGCGGCGGTCGACGACGGGGCGATCGGCGATGCGCTCGAGGCCGCGACGCGTGCGGCGCTGCTCTGGGAGCGGCTCGGACGCGGGGCGCTCGCCGCGCGCGCGCATCTCTCGCGCGCGGCCGCGTTCGCGCTGGTCGGCGCGCAGCACGACGCCGATCTCGCGGCCGAGGAGGCGCGGACGCGTGCGCTCGCCTCGGGCGACGCGCGGGCGGCGGCGTTCGCGCGCTGGGCGGTCCTCGAGACGCGTCCGCTCGGGGACGTCCGCGCGCGCGAGGAGGCGAAGCTCGCGGCC
>JBDHVD010000301.1:0-10941 GCA_039809525.1 Labilithrix sp.
CGCAGCGCCGTTCCGTCAGAGGCTCGATGCGATCGTCACCGCGACGGCGCCGGCCGCGACGAGCAGGCCGAGGCCGCCGAGCACGAGGCCGATGACGAAACCGGTGAGGAGCTTGTTCGTGAGCTGCTGCTCCGTCTTGTTCGTCAAGAGGAGCTCGCCCTCCGGGCCCATGCCGTGGAACATCACGAGCTCGCTCCCGGGGACCATCCGGTAGCCGTCGTGGACGGGAGGGCCCGGCGCGCGTCGCGACGGTCCGAGCGCGTAGAGCGGGTCGCCCGGCGCGAGGACCTCCTCCTCGTAGCGCATGCTCTTGTTGAAGCCGAGCCACGACGTGCTCTTCAGACCTCGCGACTGGAGGAACGCCTCGAGATGCGGGGCCGCATCGTTGAACGTCCCGCTCGAGGCGACGTTCTGCTTGTCGAGGAGGACGTTCGATCCGTGAGGCATGACGCGCGCGAGCTGGCCCGAGCCGTCCTCGACCATGAAGGGGCGCGCGTCGATCTCGGTGAGGAGCGTGTGCCAGTACGAGCTCCGCCCGGATCGGCGCAGCTCCTGGACGGTGATCCGGCACCACACGGCGTAGCGGGCGCTGAACGGCGTCTGGAGCATGCCCTGCTCGCTCGGATGGATACGGCCGTTGATCTCGACGAGGCCGTTGCCCGGCGCGTGCGCGATCGGCGAGGTCGGCGTCGCGAGGATGCGCTGGCGGCGCTTGAAGTTCTTCAGGTTCACGAGCGTGATCACGAGCCCGACGAGGAAGAGGATGCCTCCGACGACGAGAAGGGGGCCGGCGCCTGCCATCGCGATCGATGCTACGAGCACCACCGATGAAGCGAAACGCGAAGCGAGCGCTCGTCCGCTGCTCCTGGGCGGGCGACGACCCGGAGATGGTCCGCTACCACGACGAGGAATGGGGCGTGCCGGTCCACGACGATCGGCGCCTGTTCGAGATGCTCACGCTCGAAGGCGCGCAGGCGGGGCTGTCGTGGCGGACCATCCTCCACAAGCGGAGCGGCTATCGCGCGGCGTTCGCCGGCTTCGACCCCGCGAAGGTGGCGCGGTTCGACGCGCGCAAGGTGAACGCCCTCCTCGCCGACCCGGGCATCGTGCGCAACCGGCTCAAGATCGAGTCGACGATCTCGAACGCGAAGGCGCTCCTCGCCCTGCAGCGGGAGGAGGGATCGCTCGACGCCCTCGTCTGGTCGTTCGTCGGCGGCGCGTCACGGGTGAACCGTCCGGCGTCGCTCCGCGCGATCCCCTCGCGCACGGCCGAGTCGGACGCGCTCTCGAAGGCGCTGAAGAAGCGCGGCTTCCGCTTCGTCGGCTCGACGATCATCTACGCCTTCATGCAGGCCTGCGGCCTCGTCGACGATCACGCCGCGACGTGCTTCCGTGCGGCGCTCACGGGCCGACGACGTCGTACTCCGAGATCCCGAGCTGGCTGAGGATGCGCAGGCGGGGTCCGTCGAAGCACATGCTGCCGAGCTCGACGCCGTTGCCCTGGAGCGCGCTGCCGTCCTCCTTGGTCACCGCGCCGAGGTGCGCGCCCGTCCTCACGTCGTACGCATCCATCCCGCCGAACAGGCTCCCCACGAAGGCATCGTTGCCGCGAACCGCGAGACCGTGGTTCCGCCCGTGCGCGCCCGCGGCGAACTGCGCGACGACCGCGCCGGTGTCGGCAGAGAGGGTGAAGACCTTGCCCGTACCGTCCGACTCGACGAGCCGCCCTCCGCTCACGTCGAGGTCGGAGGGGCCGAGCTCCGTCGGTGCCGCGAGCTGCCGGTCGATCGCGCCGGTCGTCGGATCGATGCGCACGATCTCGTTCGTGTTGCCCGAGACCGTCACGTAGAGGAACCCCTCGAGCAGCGTGAGGCCGTAGACGCCCGTCCCGAGCCGGCCGATGAGATCGGGGACGGCGAACGACCGCTCCGTCGTGCCGGTCGCGAGGTCCACGTACGCGAACGTGTGCGAGGACGCGTTGTGCCCTCCCGCGACGAGCCACACGTGCGTGCCGTCGCAGGCGATCCCCGTGGCGTCTGCGAGGGGAACGGCGTGGCGCGCGACGAGCTGCAAGCGACGGTCCCCCAGCACCGGCGGAGCGTCGCTCGGCCCGGCGGACGCCCGAGCGGTCCCCTCCCCCGTCGGCGCCTCGAGCGGCTCGCCCGCGGCCGACTGGCACCCGATCAGCGTCACGGCGATCAGCCATTTTTTCATGGCCGTCTCGGGAGCACGCCGCATGCCTGCGCGAAGCCCGCGCGATCGCCGGCGAACGTCGAGGGACGCCGCCAACGACGGCGAGGCATCGGCAACCTGGTTGGCGGACGACGCCTCACGGCGGGCCGTGGCGCTCGCGCAGCACGCGCGCCGTGTCGAGGATCAGCGCGAGCGACGCCGGCTTCTCGAGCACGCGGCCGCCGACGCTCGCGCGGACGTCCGGCGCGAGATCGCCGGCGAGGACGCCGGTGAAGAGGACGACGCGGTGCTCCTGACCGGCGGCGATTTGCTCGACGCGCGCCACGAACGCGACCGCGTCGGTGACCGAGAGATCGAGCAGGATGATGTCGAACCGCGCGCCGCCGGTGAGCTCCGCGAATGCGCGCTCGGCGTCGCCCGCGTCGCGCACCTCCGCATCGCCGTCGAGACCCCGGACGAGGGCGCGACGGAGCAGCTCGTCGTCTTCGACGACCAGGACGCGAAGCATCCGTTGATTCTAAGAAAATCGTCACATTCGTCACTGCGGTCGAATGTCGTGGAGCCCGCGCGTTCGGGCGCTCGAACCACGAGCTCGTCCGGATGCGCGATGATGCGGGCCAGATGCTCTACGAGGCGCAGCCGGACGTGTTCGGCGCGGAGTGCGAGGACTGCAAGGGACGCTCCCACGCGATCGAAGGCTCGCGCGAGCTGGCGATCGTGCGCCTGATGCGCGGAGGATGGAGGACGCGCCGCGAGGACGGCCGCATCCTCACCTGGTGCCCGACGTGCTGGACTCCGGCGTCGGTCCGCTGAAGAGCAGCGGCACGCGGAGGGTCACGGTGGTCCCGGTCGGCTCGCGCGGCGTGAACGAGACGCTGCCTCCGAGGCGGCGCGCGCGCTCGCGCATTCCCAGGAGGCCGAGCGAGCGCAGGTGCGAGATCTCCTCCGGACGGATGCTCTTGCCGTCGTCGTTCACCTCGAGCACCAGCCAGCGGCCCGCGTCCTCGTCCTCCTCGCGCAGGTGGACGTCGACGTGCTTCGCGCCCGCGTGACGGGCGACGTTCGTGAGCGCCTCCTGGAGCACGCGGAACACGGTGGTCGAGAGCTCGCGCCGGAGGTCCTCGTGCGCGACCGTCACGTGGACGGCGGAGGCGATCCCCGTTCGCTTCTCGAAGTCCTGCGCCTGCCACGACAGCGCCGCGGCGAGGCCGAGGTCGTCGAGCACGCCGGGCCGGAGCTCGGCGGAGATACGGCGCACCTGGCCGATGATCTCGTCGGTGAGGTTCGAGACGTCCTTCACCTTGTCGACCAGCTCTCCGACCGGGAGGCCCTGGGGTGAGGTCGCGCGCCGGCCGATCCAGGCGAGGTCCATCTTCAGGACGGTGAGGCTCTGGCCGAGCTGATCGTGGATCTCGCGCGCGATGCCCGTGCGCTCCTCCTCGCGCGCCGCCTCGATGCGCGCGGACAGCGCGCGGAGCTGCTCGTCGAGCTCGTGGCGCTGGATGGCGATGCCCGCGACGTGGACGACGCGCGCGATGAGATCGAGCTCCTCCTGCGAAGGCGACCGCGGCTCGCGGTAGTAGAGGGCGAACGTGCCGAGCACGCGCCCGTCCCGGCTCAGGACCGGCGTCGACCAGCAGGCGCGGAGCCCATGGGTCCGCGCGAGCTCGCGGTACGAATCCCAGAGCGGATCGACCTCGATGTCGGTCACCACGATCGGGCGGCGGAGCGCGGCGGCCGTTCCGCACGAGCCCTCGCGCGGCCCGATGGCGGTGCCGTCGATCGCCCGGTTGAACGCGTCGGGCAGGCTCGGCGCCGCGCCGTGGAGCACGCGCTTGCCGTCGGCCGAGAGGAGCTGGATCGACGCGAGCGCCGCGGGCGCCTGCTGCTCGATCGCGACCGCGAGGGTGGTGAGCGTGCTCGCGAGCGTCTCGCCGGACGCGACCATCTCGAGGACGTGCTGCTCGGTCGCGCCGAGGACGCGCGCGCGGACCTCGGCGCTCACGTCGTGGACGGTGCCGACGAGGCTCCGGCACTCGCCGTCGGCGTCGACGATCGGCGTGACCGAGACGGCCCCGTAGCGCTTCCCCGCCGGGTAGTCGGTGATCTCCTCCCAGCGGATGGTCTGCCCTTCGCGGATCGCCTCGCGGTACTTCGACAGGACCAGCGAGAGCGAGGGCTCGGGGATCACCTCGTCGACCAGCTTCCCGACGACCTGCGATTCGTCGAGCCCGGTCGCCGCGGAGAACGCCGGGTTGATCTCGAGGAAGCGGAAGCGGTCGCCCTCGACGCCGAGGAGGAAGATGACGTCCCGGACGTGCTCGTACGCGAGCGCACGCGTGCGGGCACGATCGCGCTCGGCTCGTCTCGAATCGGGCTGCACGACCCGAAGGTAGCAGGCCTGCGCGGGGCGCGGTCCCATGCTTGCCCTCCACCCGCCGCCGTCTACGATGGCGCTGGAGCCGCCGCGCGTGGGAGGGGCAAGACGATGATCAAGATCCTCATCGCCGACGATCATGCCGTCGTCCGGCGAGGGCTGCGCCAGATCCTCGCCGAGACGGACGACCTGCACGTCGCGGCGGAGGCCGGCACGCCGGCGGAGGTCGTCGCCGCGGTCCAGCGCGAGCGCTTCGACGTCGTCGTGCTCGACATCGCCTTCCCGGGGGGAAGCGGCATCGATCTGATCGCCGACATCAAGCGGCTCCGGCCGGAGACGAGGGTCCTCATCCTCACGATGTTCTCGGAGGAGCAGTACGCCGTCCGCGCGATCCGCGCCGGCGCCGCGGGGTTCCTGACGAAGGAGACCGCGCCGGAGAAGCTGGTCGACGCGGTCCGGCGCATCGCCGGCGGCGGACGCTTCATCAGCGCGGAGCTCGCCGAGACGCTCGCCTCGGTCGTGGCGGGCGACGCGAAGAGCCAGCCTCACGAGCTGCTCTCGAACCGCGAGTTCGAGATCCTCAAGCTGATCGGCTCGGGCCGGACCGTCTCGCAGATCGCCGACGAGCTCGGGCTCAGCGTGAAGACCGTCAGCACGCACCGCACCCGGATCCTCCAGAAGATGGAGATGAAGACCAACGCGGAGCTCACGCACTACGTGGTGAAGAACCAGCTCGTCGCTTAGACCGCGTAGGACGAACACCGACGGGATCGGTTCGTCCGTCCTACACGCAAAGGTCCGGGCGGCCGACGGCGGCCGGGGATCGCTCGGTTAGGCTCTACGCGGTGAGGGCGCTGATCGTCGACGGAAGTGCGCGCGTGCGTACGCGCCTCGCGGATCGCCTCACGGCGGCCCGGGTCGAGGTCCTCGAGGCCGCCGACATGCGCGAAGCGCAGCGTGCGATCGAGGCTTTCGCGCCGGATGCCGTCCTCCTCGACGTGCACCTCGATGCCGAGACGGGCGTCGCCGGGCTCGCACGCGTGCGGCAGCTCGCCTCGCGCGCAATCATCGTCGCGCTCACGAACGAGGCGACCGAGGTGCATCGTCGCGAGTGCATCCGGCATGGCGCCGACTTCTTCTTCGACAAGTCGGTCGACTTCGATCGTGCGGTCGAGCTCGTGATCGACGCCGCCATGACGCGATCGTCATAGGTGTTACGCCGACGTTTCGGCCGCGAACATCCCACGTCGCTCCCCCGCTTCCGCCGACGGCCGATCCGCGCGGCGCGTCGTACCCATGAAGCATGGAGAGAGACCACCGTGCAGCGCTCCTGCGCTACGTCCTCGAACGGCAGCGTGAGGCCGTCGTCGTCCTCTCGCCGAACGGTCGCGTCGTCGAGTCGAACGCGAGCGCGCAAGGCCTCGACGCGGAGATCACGCGTCTGTTCGAGCGACCGGAGGCGGACGCGCGCTTCGCCGGCTTCCTCGACGATCTCCGCGCCTCGGGCGAGGGCTACACGCTGGTCGCCGCACGCGCCGGTCGCGTCTACCGCCTCGAGGGCAGCGCGGTCGACGGGTGGTACGTGATCGCCGCGCGCGAGGTGTCCGAAGAGAAGCTTCGCGACGCCGAGCTCCAGCAGCTGCGTTCGCGGGCGTCGCTGGGCCTCGTCGCGGCGAGCCTCGTGCACGACCTCAACAACCTCCTCACCCCGATCCTCATCACGAGCTCCCGCCTCGCACGCGAGCTCGACGGAGACAGCAGAGCGAACATGGCTTCGGTGATCCACACGGGTGCGGCGCTCGCCGCGGGCCTGACGCGCGAGGTGCTCGCGCTCGCCCGACCGCGTGTGCCGATGGTCGAGCGCGTCACCGTCAACGACGCCGTCCTCGAGCTGAAGCCGCTGATCGAGCGGCTCCTCGGGCCGGACGTCGAGCTGGTCCTCGAGCTCGACGACGCGACCGGCGACGCCCACCTCGACCGCAAGCGCCTCGAGCACGCACTCCTCAACCTCGTGGTGAACGCGCGCGACGCGCTCCCGCAGGGCGGACGGGTGAGCATCTCGTCGCGCCCGATCGACCACGAGGGACGCCCTCGTCTCGTGCTCGCCGTCGCCGACACCGGCCTCGGGATGACGCACGACGTGCGCACGCAGGCGTTCGACAGCTTCTTCACCACGAAGGCGGACGCCGGCGGGCTGGGCCTCGGCCTCACGTCCGTGCAGCGCTTCGCCCGCGAGAGCGGCGGCGACGTGCTGATCGACAGCGAGCCCTCGAGGGGCACGACGGTGAGGATCTTCCTCGAGCGCCAGCCGTCCGACGGGCCCGCGCCCCGGGCGCGCGCGGCCCGCGACGCGGCGCCCGGGAGGGGCGAGGTCGTCCTCGTGGCGGACCGCGACGAGCGCGTCCGCGCGTCCATCGCGCTCGCGCTCGAGTCCGAGGGCTACCGCGTCGTCACCGCCGGCACGCCCGAGGGGGCGATCGAGATCGCGGCGGCGAACGCCCTCGACGTCGCCATCGTGGAGGACCGGCTGACGCGTCGCGACCCGCGCGGCTTCTTCCAGCGCCTCCGCGCGCTGCATCCGCACCATCGTCTCGTGTTCATGACCGAGAGCAGCATCGCGAGCTGCGTCCCGGACGGCGTGCTCACCGTGCTGCCGAAGGCGTTCTCCGAGGAGGAGCTCCTGCGGGCGGTCCGGCGCGCGCTCGACGGCGGCTGAGCGCGATCACTCGCCGGGCTCGACCGACGCCACGAGATCGAGCATGCGCGCGCCCTGCGCGTACTCCGTGCTCACCGGGCGCACGACCTTCCGCAGCTGCTGCGTGACCTGGAGGATCTCCTCCGCCGCCTCCGTCGCGACGTCGACGTCGTCGAGCGTCTCCTCGTCGACCGCCGAGCAGCGCGCCTTCAGTCGCGCGAGGCGGAGCGTGAGCACCGTCAGCGGGTTGTTGATCTCGTGGCTCACGGTCGCCGCCGCCTCGAGGGTCGCCTCGAGGCGCGCCGCGCGCAGCCGCTGCTCCTCGAGCGCCTGCGTGATCGCGAGACGTTCGGCGAGCATCTTCGCGCGCGCCGCGAGCTCCTGCTGGCGCTCCTCGCGCTCGAACTCGAACATCGCGAGTCGCGCGAGCACCGTGAGCACCTCGACGTCCGCATCGGTCGTCCGGCACGTCTCGGTGTCCGTCGCCGCGAGCGTCCCCCAGATCGTCCCGTCGCTCCGGCGCAACGGCACGCCGATGTACGAACGGAGACCGAGCTTCGTACGCGCGGGCAGCGTCCGGAACGCCGGATGCGCGTCGAGATCCGTCTCGCGCAGCGCGCCGCCGGTGCGCGCGACGCACGCGCACGGCATCTCGTCGGCGCGCAGGACCATGCCCGCTCGGATGCCCAGCCCCGCCTCGTCGAGGGCCTCCAGCACCGTCAGCGTGTTCGACGCGAGATCGATCCGCGTGAGCACGACGATGCGCATGCCGAGCAGCTCGTGGACGAGCCCGAAGATCGCCTGCGCGGCTTCGTGCGCGTCCTTGAAGCTCCCTTTCGCGACGAACGACAGCCCCCGCACCGGATCGGCGCAGCCCGGGCTCGAACCGACGTTCGAGACCTTCTCGATGACCCCCATGCCGCCAGTTGTGGCACATGGCGGTCCGATCCGCATCCCCGGTAGGTGGTACGGGACGCCGGCTCGCCCCCCCCCGCGTTTTGCCGGATTCGACCGATCAGACGGGGACGCTGTGGTGCTCTGCCGCGGGCCGGACGCTCCGGGGCGGCGGGCGATGGCTCGCCGCCGACCGCGTTCGCGTGGTCGAGGCGGTCATCGCCCAGAGCCACTCGTCGAAGAGCTCGACGCGGTGATCGAGGTCACGCTTCACCGCCGCCTCGACGAGCGCGAACTGCGAGCTGTCCGCGCTGAGCGCGAAGAGCGTCGCCGCGTCGTCGGAGTGCCCCTCGTCGCGCACGCCGTGACGATCGAAGAACGTCGTGTCGACCTCGGGGAACGCCGTCTGCGCGATCGACGCGAGCACCGGGAAGCTCGGCGGGATCGTGGCCTCGGCCGACGCGAGCACGGCGCAGGCGACGGCGAAGGGCTGGCGGTGCACCACCTCTTCGAGGTGCTCGTTGATCCGGCGGATGGACGGCAGGATCGGCGCGGCCTCGGCGGCCTGCGCGCTCACCCCGATCGACGCGAGCATGCGGAGATAGAGGCTCGGATGCGCGGCATCGATGTCCCCGCATCCCATCTCTTCGTAGATGTTGTCCATCAGCGCGAAGCGCGTGCGCAGGTCCGGGGAGCGCCCGCCGAGGCTGCAGAGCAGCCCGGTGAACGGCGCGACGATCTTGTAGAAGCTCGTGAGCACGATCGCCGCGATGTCGCGCGAGACGACGATCTTGTCCGTGCTCGACAAGAAGGGATGCGCGAAGAACGCGTGGCTCTTCGCGCGCGTGAGGACGGCCTCGAAGAAGCGCTGGTTGTCGAGCGCCTTCGCGCTCGAGAAGTCGCTCACCGAAAAAGGACTCTTGAAGTGCTCCATTTCCTGCCTCCGAACGGTCGGAGCCGCGCCGCTCCTGCGGCAGGCCCCCCGAGACAAATTTGACGCTTTTTGGCGAAAATGGTGCTGCGCCGTGCGTGATCGCTCGAGATTTGTGAGCACGGGTGAGCAATGGGGCGCCCTGACGTGCGGTCCGTAGCGGCACCCGTACCAGGTCCGTTTCCGAGCGCGGCTCCCGGAATGGACGAAGCGGACGACCCGTCGCCAGGCCGTCCGCTTCCTCCGCTCTCCGCGCGGGCTGCGCGTCGTCTCAGGTCATGGCACGCACGTGACGACGACCGAGATCACGTTCGTCGCGCCCACCGTGCCGCTCCCGCCCGTGACGGTGCACGTGCGGTTCGTCGGCTGCGTGAGGATCGTCACGGCGTACGTCTGCCCCTGCGCGAGCGGCGTCGCGAAGGTGAACTGTCCGTTCGCGTTGACCGTGAGGTTGTCGCCGCCGTTGTTCTGCAGCACGACCGGGCTCCCGGAGAGACCCGCCGCCGTTCCGCCGATGGTGTGCTTGTCCTCGCACGTGACGACGACGTCGGTGACGTTCGCCGTGCCGACGACGCCCGAGCCGTTCGCCACGGTGCACGTCTGGCCGTTCGGCTGCGTGAGCACCGTCACGTTGTACGTGCCGCCGTAGGGCACCGGCGTGGTGAACGTGAAGCTCCCGTCGGCGTTGAGCGAGAGGTTGTTGCCGCCGTTGTTCTGGAGGATGACGTTGCCCTTCAGCCCGGTGATCGTGCCGCCGATCGTGTACGTGTTCGTCGTGCACGTCACGGTGACGTTCGTGACGTTCGCCGTCCCGATCGTGCCGGTGCCGTTCGCGACGGTGCAGGTCTGGCCCGTCGGGTTGGTGAGCACGGTGACCGCGTAGGTCGCGCCGCTCGCGAGCGTGCCCGGGAAGGCGAAGCTGCCGTTCGCCGTGACGTTCACGTCGTTGCCGCCGTTGTTCTGGAGGACGAGCGTACCGGAGAGGCCGGAGACGTTGCCGCCGACGGTGTACGTCGCCGTTCGCGCAGTTGACGGTGATGCTGCTCACGTTCGCGGTGCCCACGGTGCCCTTCCCGCCCGAGACGGTGCAGGTCTGGCCCGCCGGCTGCGTCGCGATCGTCACGTCGTAGGTCGCTCCGCTCGCGAACTGCGTGCCGAACGTGAAGGTGCCGTCCGCATTGAGCGTGAGGGCGTCTCCGCCGTTGTTCTTCAGCTCGATCGTCTTGCCGCCGCCGAGGCCGGTGAGCGTGCCGCCGATCGCGTACGTGCTCGTCGTGCAGGTGAGCGCGATGTTCGTGACGTTCGCGCCCGCGATGTTCCCGACGCCGTTCGTCACCGTGCAGGCCTGCCCGGGCGGGTTCGTCAGCACGGTCACGGCGTACGGCGCGCCGTTGCCGAGCGTCTGCGCGAACGCGAACGTGCCGTTGGCCGCGACCGCGAGATCGTCGCCGCCGTTGTTCTGGAGCACGGCGGTCCCGGTCAGGCCGCTGGCGGTGCCGCCGACGGTGTACTGATCCGCGGCGCAGTTGACGACGACGCTGGTGACGTTCGCCTTGCCCACGGTTCCCGTCCCGCCGCTGACGGTGCAGGTCTGCGCCGGCGCCTTGGGCTGCGTCTTCACCGTGACGGCGAAGGTGGCGCCGCTGGCGATCGGCGTCTTGAACACGAACGTGCCGTTCGCGGCGATGGTCAGGTCGTCGGCGCCGTTGTCCTGGAGGACGAGACCGACGCCCGCGAGCCCGGTGACCGTACCGCCGATCGTGTACTTCGCCGCGGCCGCGTCTCCGCCGTCACCGGCGTCCACGCCGCTGCTGCCGCTGCTGCTGCTCGTGCTGCCGCCGCTGCTCGAGC
>JBDHVD010000302.1:0-10930 GCA_039809525.1 Labilithrix sp.
CGTCGGCCGACGGCAACACGTCGTCGTCCGGCGGCATTCAGGGGACGGCAAAGGACGCGGCGCTCGATGCCGACGCCGCGCGAGCGGTATGCCCGAGCAACGTCCAAGTCACCACCGCGGGCCTGGACCAGTCCAAGGGCTGGAAGCCGGCGGTGAAGACCCCGGGCGCTTGCTCGCAGACGGACCTCACGCAGCTCGAAGACAACATGAAGTCGCTGCAGAGCAAGACGTACCTGGATCTAGGGAAGAACCTCAGTGCTGGCTGCAGGGCGTGCGCGATCGCGCTCGACACGGACCAGACATGGGGGCCGATCGTCGCGACGGCGGCCGACGGAGGGACGACGGGCTTCTACAATTACGGCGCGTGCTTCGGCGATCTCGAGGGTCCGGCGTGCGGGAAGAGCCTGCAGTACGAGCAGTTCTGCTATTCGTCGCAGTGTGGGGAGTGCGCCACGCCGGCGGACAAGAAGACGTGTATCGACGCGGCCGGTCAGAGCGCCTCTTTGTGCAAGGAGTTCAATGATCAGACGTCCACGAGCTGCCCGGACCTGGTGAACTCGGCCAAGCAGTGCAGTACGCTCCTCGACGCCGTCAGGATTCTTTGCGGATCCTGAGTCCGCGCGCGGATCAGCCGCCCTTCGACGGATCGCCGCAGAGGCCGGACACGACGTCGATCGCGATGTCGTCGCCGCTCGCCGGCGTCGCCTCGCGGCAGATGACGGCGTAGCGCGCCTTGTACGTGCTGTGCACGGCGACGCGATACTCGAACGAGTCCTTCGTCGTCAGCGAGAGCTGCTGGAGCCACTGGAGCTTGTCGAACGCGGGGCCGACGAAGATCTGGACCTTCCAGCCCGTCCCGCAGCCGGTGTCGCCGCCCTCGGTGCACGCGTGACCGCACATCCCGGAGACCGGGCGCATCTTCATGATGAGCGACGAGAGCACGATGCCGTCGCCGAACTCGACGCCGACGCATCCGTTGACGTCGCGTCCGACGAGCGTCGCCTTGGTCGCGCTCGCGGCGATGCCCATCGGCGCGTCGTCGCCGTCGAGGACCTTCTCGACGTCGCAGGCCACGCCCGCCCCTTCGCCCGGGGTCACGTCGAACGCATCGATCGCGAAGGTCTCGTCGCCCGGGTTGCACGGCTGCGACTCGCGCGGGCCGCCGGGGATGCCTTCACCGTTCCCGCTGTCTTGGGTGACCTTGTTGACGGTGGTGGTGCAGCTCACCGCGGCGACCGCCACGGGGATCAGGGCAAGAAGGGAGAAGACGCGCATCAGGGCGCGCGTGTTCTTGCACATCGCGGCCGCAGCCGCCAGACCTCAGCGGCAGCGGCCGTACACGACGTCGACGGCGACGTCGTCGCGGCTGTCGCCGTTCGGCGTCCGGCACACGGCGACGAAGCGCGCATCGGGGAACGCGCCGCCGAGCGGCACGGCGTAGTCGGTCAGGCCCGTCGCCGTCATGTCCACGCCCGCGACGTAGGCGAGCGCCTTCTCCGTCACGCCCGCGAACACCGAGAACTGGTCGCCGGTCCCGCAGTTGCTTCCGCAGGCGGTCAGGCATCCTTGCGCCGTCGGCTGCGCGCGGATCGTGACCTGGTCGACCGGGCTCGCCAGCTCGACGCCGAGGCATCCCGTGACGCCGTGGCCGTCGAGCAGCGCCTCGTTGGGTCCGCGATCGATGCCGGCGACCTTGCCGTCCTCGACGACCGCGTCGTCGAGCGCGCAGACGTAGCCAGGCTCGGGCGACGCGTCGAACGCGCGCACCGCGCCGACGCGCGCGCCCCTGGTGCACGCCACCGGTCCCGCCTCCGCCGTCGCGTCGCTCGCGTCGTTCGCAGCGCTCGCGTCGTTCGCGGAGGCGTCGGCCGCCGTGGCGTTCCCCGCGTCTCCGGTCGCGGCTCCCGACGTCAGGTCGCCGTCGATCGGCGTGAGCAGCGTGCAGGCGGTGGCGGCAAGCGCGATCCCAGCGAAGAGCCCCCTCACACGGTCAGGATACCAGAACGTCGCGGACCGTTCGCGCATGCGCGATCGTTTCCGCGCAACTGCGCGGGGCGAACGGCCGACGGGCGCGCCATGACGAGACGAATCTTTCCCGCGTTCAGCATCTTCCTCGCAGCCTGCGGCGTCTTCGG
This sequence comes from Labilithrix sp., assembly GCA_039809525.1. Classification (GTDB taxonomy): domain Bacteria; phylum Myxococcota_A; class Polyangia; order Polyangiales; family Polyangiaceae; genus Labilithrix. Next base: position 2,136 of record JBDHVD010000302.1, read on the forward strand.
GTCGTCCGACGACGCGTCCGAGATCCCCGCGCCGCCGGAGCCGGGGCGGCCGCAGGAGTCGGTCGCGCCGCCGGAGGCGAAGGCGCCGCCGCTGCCGGGCAAGCCGAAGGACGACGAGATCAACGAGGGCTTCGGCGTGTTCGTGTCGGCGAGCGCGGCCGAGGGCGGCGACGGGACGCGCGCCAAGCCGTACCGCACGATCGCCGCGGGGCTCGACGAGGCGGTGAAGCAGCGGAAGCGCCTCTACGTGTGCACCGGCACGTTCGAGGAGGCCGTGAAGATCCGCAACGGCATCCCGATGGTCGGCGGGTTCGACTGCACGGCGCCGGCGTGGACGCTCTCGGGCGCGCGCACGACGGTCAAGTCGCCGGCGTCGCCGGCGATCGTCGCGGAGGACATCGACGTGCCCACGCGCGTCGTCGGCTTCGACGTGGTCGCGCCCGACGCGGCCGATCCGGGCGGCAGCTCGATCGGCCTGCTCGCGAACAAGGCGGGCGCGCTCCAGATCGCGAGCTCGAAGATCACCGCGGGCAAGGCACAGGCTGGATCGAACGGAGTCGAAGGCGTGCAGCTGATGAACGGCCCCGTCACCTACGGCCGGGCGAGCGCCCCCGAGCAGGTCAACGCGCCGGGGCCGAACGGCCCGCTCGTCTATCCGCTCGTCGGCGGGGCCGGCGGCACGAACACCTGCGTCGGGGCAGCCGGCATCGCCGGAAAGCCCGGGGGTAGCGGCGGCGCCGGCGGCTACTATCAGTGCCTCTACAGCGCAGCGCTCACCTCCTATCGATGGCGCCCCTACTACGCCTCGGGGATCAACAAGTACTACGAGCCCGAAGACGGCAGCCCGGGCAGCGGCGCCGGCGGTGAAGCAGGGGGCGACGGGGCGAGTGGCACGAGCGGGACCTTCGATGCGAACGGCTTCACCCCCGGCGACGGAGCTCCGGGGGCGAGCGGCGGCGTGGGCAACGGAGGCGCAGGAGGCAAGGGCGCCATCACGATGGAGGCCGCGTGCGGCGCCGCGAACGTGAATACGTACGCGAAGGGGACGAGCGGCGCGGGTGGAGGCGCCGGCGGATGTCCCGGCCTCGCCGGGACGCCGGGCCAGGGCGGCGGCGCGAGCGTGGCGGCACTGGTCATCACGAGCCCGGGGCTGACGTTCGATGCGAGCGAGCTCGTCGCGTCCGACGCAGGCAGCGGCGGAAAGGGCACGCTCGGGAGCTCACCGACGCTGGGTGGTAGTCCCGGCTTCGCGATGGGCACCTCGACCGCGGCGGGCGCCGGTGGTCCGGGCGGTCGCGCCGGCGTGAGCGGGAGCGGCGCGGGTGGGCCGAGCATCGCGATCGCGCACACGGGCGGCGAGCCGAAGGTCGAGAACGGCACGACGCTGAAGCCGGGCACGGCGGGCGCCGGCGTCCCGGAGGAGACGGCCACCGACGCGCTCGGCAACGTGAAGACGCTCCCCGCGTCCGCGGCCGGCGTGGCGAAGGACCTCTTCGCGTTCTGATCCCCTGCGCGTCTCACGCACGAAGGCGACGTCCTCGCTGGGCGTCGCCTTCGTCGAGACGTAGCGCGCCATCTCGCGTGAAGCGCGGGCTCGCCGCAGGCGAAGCGCGCGGGCAAGTGGGGAGGCTCGTCGCGCCGAAGGCGCGATGAGGGGGCGCAAGCCCCTCAGAAGAAGTTACCGATCGTGAACTCGAAGACGCTCGACTCTTCGTACGACAGCTTGTTGAGCGGGAAGCCCCACTCGAAGCGGAGCGGGCCGAGCGGCGAGAACCAGCGAATGCCGAAGCCCGTCGCCCAGCGGAGACGGGTGAGGCTCTTGGCGCCTTCGAAGCAGGGGCTCACGAGCTCCGAGAACTGCGGGGCCGGCGTGGTCTTGCAGAACTGGTCCTCGAGGTTCCACGAGTTGCCGGTGTCGACGAACGTGACGCCGCGGATGCCGACCTTGTCGATGATCGGGAACTCGAACTCGAGGTTCGAGTAGTAGAGGAGGTTGCCGCCGATGTTCGCGCCGTTCTGGATGGGCGGCGAGTTGACGTCGAGCGACTGGTTGAGCGGCAGGCGAGGGCCGAGGGTGCGCAGGCGATAGCCGCGCAGGTCGAGGATGCCGCCGAGGAAGTAGCGGGCGAAGATCGGGACGCCCTGCACGAGCGGGCTCGAGATGACGCCCACCTTGTTGTTCATCTTGATGATGAAGCCGCTGCCCGGCTGCTCGGTCTGCCCGAAGAGCGGGTAGTAGAAGCGCGCGATGCCTTCGTGGCGGAGGAACTCGATCTCCGAGCCGAACGCGCTCGAGGCGAGCTCGGTCGACGCCTGGAGGAACACGCCGCTCGACGGGAAGAGGCGGTTGTTTCGCGTGTCGTAGGTGATCGCCGGACGGAGCGAGATGGTGCGGCCCGCGTTGAACAGGTTCGCGAGCGGCAGGCGCTGGAAGACGGAGACGAAGCCGCTCGACGAGCCGAAGAACGTGTTCACGTTCGCGGTGTCGACCGCGTCGTGCTGCACGGTCGTCGTCACGACGATGCGCAGCCACGGCTGGATCAGCGCGTAGCCGAACGTGAGCGCGCCGCCGAGCGATCGCCGGGCGAAGTCGGGGAAGACGAGGAGGTTGTCGTAGAGCTCGACGCTCGACGACCAGTCCGAGTCGAGGAAGTACGGCTCGAAGAAGCGGATCGAGATGAGCTGCCGGAGGCCGGAGATCTGCGCTTGCAGCGCGAGGGACTGTCCGTTGCCGAACAGGTTGGCTTGCTGGATCTGCGCCGTCGCGATGAAGTTCTCGATCGAGGAGAAGCCGGCGCCGACCTGGAAGGTGCCGGTCGGACGCTCGGTGACCTCGAAGTTGATGTTGATCGTCTCCGGCGTCGAGCCCTGCTCGGTGGAGACGTCCACGCGCTCGAAGTAACCGAGGGCGATGATGCGGCGCTTGCTGTCCTCGAGCTTCGTCTCGGAGAAGAGGTTCCCCTCCTCGATCTCCATCTCGCGCCGGAGGACCTTGTCGCGCGTCTTCGTGTTGCCCTTCACCTCGATGCGCTCGACGCGGACGAGCGGGCCGCGGCGGATCGGGATGATGATGTCGACCTCGCGCTTGACCGGATCGAGCTCGGTCTCCGGCTCGGCCTCGACGTTCGCGTAGCCGAGGTCGCGGTAGAGGGTGCGGACCGACTGGAGGTCCTTCACCAGCTCGGCGCGGTTGAAGTAGTCGCCGCTCTTGGCGCGGATCAGCTGGCGGAGGGCGCGACGGCCGCCGGGCGGCTCGACCTCCTTGCCCTCGTTGTCGCGCTCGTACACCTTGAGCTGGCGGATCTTGAAGCGCGGCCCCTCGTGGATGACGAGGGTGATCTCGATGCCTTCGCGATCGGGCGTCAGCATGACGCGCGGCGTCCCGATCTGAACGTTCATGTAGCCCTTGTCGTAATAGAGGGCGTTCAGCAGGAGGACGTCGCGCTCGAAGATGTCCTGGCGGTAGGGACCGCCCGAGCCGAAGGAGAAGATCGAGCCCTGGCCGGTCTGCATGCCGGCGCGGAGCTCCTCCTCCGGGACGTTGTAGTTGCCGACGAACGTGATGCGGCGGACGGTGACCGGCGAGTGCTCGGTGATCTTGAACTTGATGATCACCTCGTTGTCGCGCTGCGGATCGATCGAGCTCTCGACGTCGGCGAGGAAGTAGCCCTTCTCCGCGTAGGCGTCCTTGATCTTCTGCACGCTGCGGCGCACCGCGGGCACGCTGAGGATGGTGTTGGCCTTGACCTCGATGGCCTCCTGCAGCTTGTCGTTCTCGATCTCGCTGTTGCCCTCGAACTCGACGGCCTTGATGTTCGGGCGCTCGCGGACGAGGAACCGGAGGACGACGCCGCGATCGTCGCGGGTCATGTCGACCTCGATGTCGTCGAAGAAGCCGGAGTCCCAGAGGGCGCGGACGTCGCTCGCCAGGTTCTCCACCTTGAACAGGTGCCCGGGCTTGAGCCGCAGGTAGCTGATGACGTCTTCCTTCGCGACGCGCCGGTTGCCGCTGACGTCGATGCGGACGATGGGCGTCCCCTCGGCGCGCTCGGCCTCGCTCTGCGGGATGTTGACCGTCGGGCCGGCGGCCTGCTGCTCGAGGATGCCCGCCTCGGGGGCCGCGCCGCCGTCCGCGCCGCCGCCGTTGGTGCCGGGCTCGGCCGCGGCCGGGACGCCCGCATCGCCGTTGCCGTTCCGGGGCGCGCCCGCCTCGGCCGGGATGAGCGACGGTCCGCCGGGACCCGCGTCGGCGCCCTGGGCGTGCGCATCGCGCGCTCCGCCGATCCCCAGGATGAGAATCGACCCGAGGACGATCACGAGCGCCAGCGCGCGCGCGAACGATCGGGCCGTGCCGGAGAGAAGGAGCATCGTCGTCTAAGGCGAAGCGGAGCGCACTGACTACTCGACTCCCGCCTCGTAGGTCAACCGAGGGTGAGCGTCACGCACGAAAGATTTCCGCGATGATCTTCTGCGGTTGCCTTGGTTGCGGGCGGAGGCCGCCCCTTTCAGGCCACGGATCAGAAGCCGCGGGCCCGCGCCTCGGCGGCGAGCACGGCGAAAGCCGGCTTTCCTCGGCCATCCGCGTACCTGCGCAGGCCGAAGGTGGTCGCCGCGCCGGGGCGGTCGTCGAGCTCGAAGAAGGTGAGGACCGGGATCCGATCGGCATGGCGGTCCCACGCGGCGAAGACGCCGCGGACGAAGGCCGCTTGCGCCTGCTCGTCCGGCGAGGACGGACGGCCGACCGCATGGATCACGATGGGCTTGCCTTCGGGGGCGGCCGCGACGATCGGCGCGAGGTCCGCCGAGACGTCGCCGGCATGCGAGACGGCGATGACGTCCGCGCCCGCCAGGGCAGGCGCCGCGCGATCGCGCGCGCTCGCGAGCGCAACGCTGCGGATCGCGAATCCGACGCGGAGGCCGGCGCGCTTCGTGCGGGCGTGGCTCGCGACCCGATCGAAGAACGTGGCGAACGCCGCCCACCGTGCGGCGTCGTCGCCGAGCACGACGTCGACGTCGGTGCCGACGAGGTAGGCGGTGAACGCGAGGTCCGGGAGCTGCGAGAGCACGTAGTCCGTCGCCGCGTCGTAGCGCGCCGCCACGTCGGGATCGTCGAGCGGGCGGGCGGCGAGGTCGTCGGGCAGGCGCGGTCCGGTCGCGTCCAGCGCGTCGAGCGCGACGGTCGCCTGCATGTCCGCGCCCGAGACGACGAGCCCCACGACGTGGATCCCGGGGTGGAAGAGGACCGGCGCGCCGCCGTCCTCCGCGCGCTCGACGTCGTTCCACGCGAACGCCGCGTTCGTCGTCCGCGCCCCGATCGCCGCCACGTCACGCACCTGGTCGGCGAACGCAACGTCGCCGACGGACACCGCGACGCCGAGCGTCCGCGCGCCCTTCGGCACCGGCCCCGCGTCCCGCCCCGCGTCGGCGAGCGGCGCGTCCTCGCCGGCGTCCGCGACCGGCGGCGCAGGCGGCTCGACGGTCGCGCGCGGAAGCTGCTCTTCGCATGCGGCGGCGAGCGAGAGCGGTACGAGGAGAGCGAACGGCGCCAGGACGCGCATCGCGTCGATCGTACGCCACGTGGACCCCGGGCGTGGCACCGGCAGACAAAACGACGTCGGCCGCGGAGGCTCTTCGCCTCGCGCGGCCGCGTCGTGGTCAGTCGCGGATCACCACATGCACGCGACGTTGTACGTCGAGCAGCCCTCCCGCGGGGGCGGCGACTCGGCGACCGGCTGGCAGCCCCAGGTCGTGCCGGACGCATTCGTCAGCGCCGCGTCGTACCCCGAGGTGCCCATGCCGACGTACCCGAACTGCTCGCCGACGTTCGACGGGATGGTCACGACGTTGCCGTGCCAGTTGGACAGCGTGCAGCACTGCGACCAGTCCGCGTTCGAGATGCCGATCAGACACTGCCCTGCGAGCTCGGGCGCGTCGTTCGTGTAGTAGGAGATCGACCAGTTGCAGGAGTTCGTCGCGCCGAGGGACACGACGCCCGAGGTGCCGTCCGACGCGTGGCTGACGAGCCTCGCCCCGACGGAGGTGCACGACGCCTCGGCCACCGCCTTCGTGCAGCCCTCGACCGATCCGTCACCGCACGGACGGTAGAGGATGCGCTTCACGGTGCCCGACACGTCGCGGACCGAGCCGTTGCTGACCACACACTCGATCGCGACGCTCGACACGTCCGCGCTGCCCATCGTGCCCGAGCCCTGCTTCACCATGCAGTAGCGGCCCGCCGGGTGCGTGCTGACCTTGACCGCATACGAAGAGCCGCTCGCGACCTTCGTCGCGAAGGTGAACGGACCCTCGGTCGAGAGCGAGAGCTCCTCGCCCGCGGGGCCCTCGATCACGGCGGTGCCGCCGCCGAGGCCGGTGATGGTGCCGCCGAGCGCGAACGAGCTCGTGATGCACGTGACCGAGATGCTCGAGACGTCGCCCGCTCCGACGTTGCCGCTCCCGCCGTCGACGGTGCAGGTCTGGCTCGGTGCGAGGGGCTGCATCTTCACCGAGACCGCGTACGAGGAGCCGCTCGCGACGGGGATCGGGAACGCGAAGGTCCCGTCGTTGTTGATCACCAGGTCGTCGCCGCCCTCGTTCTGGAGGACGAGGCCGATGCCCGCGAGGCCGCTCACCGAGCCGCCGATGGCGAAGCGGTTCGTCGTGCAGTTCACCGCGACGCTGCCGATGTTGCCGTTCGTGACCGTGCCGCTGCCGGCGATCACGCTGCAGGTCTGCGAGGGATCGCTCGGCTGGCTCTTCACCGTGACCGCGAACGGGTTGCCGCTGGTGACCGGCGAGGGGAACGTGAACGAGCCGTCCGCCGCGATGGGCAGGTCGTCGCCGCCGGCGTTCTGCAGGACGAGGCCGCTGCCCGCGAGGCCCGCGACGGAGCCGCCGACGGTGAACGCGTCGGTGGTGCAGGTGATCGCGATGTCGCCGATGTCCTGATCGGAGACCTTGCCGACGCCGTGCACGACCGCGCAGGTCTGGCTCGGCGACGTGGGCTTGCCCTTCACCGTCACCGAGTAGGTCGCGCCGCTCTTCACCGGCGTCGCGAAGTGGAACGCGCCGTCCGCGCCGACGAGGAGGTCGTCGCCCGCGTCGTTCTGGAGCACGAGGCCGGTGCCCGCGAGACCGCTCACCGAGCCGCCGATGCGGTACTCGTTCGTGGTGCACGTGAGCGCCACGCTGGTCACGTCGGCCGATCCGACGATGCCCGAGGCGCCCGCGAGCGCGCACGTCTGGCTGGGCGAGGTCGGCTGCGACTTGATGCTGACGGCGTAGGGCGTGGCGCTCTCGATGGGATTCGAGAAGGCGAACGACCCGTTCGCGCTGATGGTGAGATCGTCGGCGCCGTTGTTCTGCAGCACGAGCCCGGTGCCCTCGAGACCGCTCGCGCTGCCGGCGATGGAGTACTTGTTCGTCGCGCAGTCGATCGCGACGCTCGTGACGTCGGCGCCGCCCACGGTGCCCGATCCGCCGGCGACGGTGCAGGTCTGCGGCGGCTCGTTCGGCTGCGTCTTCACCTTCACGTCGAAGGCCTTGCCGCTCTCGATCGCCGTGGAGAACGTGAACGCGCCGGACTGCGCGATCGAGATCTCGTCGATGCCGTTGTTCGTGAGGACGAGGCCGCTGCCCGCGACGCCCGAGATGGTGCCGCCAACGGCGTACGTGTTCGTCGTGCAGGTCACCGCGATGTCCGTGACCTTGGCCGCGTCGATCTTGCCTTCGGCCTTGGCGACCACGCACGTCTGGCTCGGCGAGCTCGGCTGCGACACGACGGAGACCGCGTAGGTGCCGCCGCTCAGCATCGGCTTGGGGAAGGCGAACGTCCCGTTCGCGCCGACGGTGACCTCCTCGCCCTGGCCGTTCTTCAGCACGAGGCCGGCGCCGGCGAGGCCGGAGACGGTGCCGCCGAGCGAGAACGCGTCCGTGGCGCACGTCACCGCGATGGTGGTGACGTTGCCCGACACGACCGTGCCCGTCCCGCCGCTCACCGAGCATGTCTGCTTGGGGCCGATCGGCTGCTTCGCGATCGAGACGGCGAACGCGCGCTTGGCCGCGAGCTTCGTCGGGAAGAAGAACGTGCCGTTCGTCGGGATGCGGATCTCGTCGTCGCCGTTCCGGAGGACGAGGCCCGCGCCGGACAGGCCGCTCACCGTACCTCCCACCGCGTACAGCGGGGCCGGGGCGGCGTGGGTCTCGGCGGCACGAGCAGGCGGATCCGGGGGCGGGATCTCGGAGCTGGAGATGCCGCTGAAGGGGGTGGAGGTGCACGCGGCGAGCGCGAGCATCGCGAGGAGCAGGGACGGATTTCGGAGGTGTCGCATCGAACCGTCCAACGGCGCTCGGCCGCCGGCGGTTCAGCCCCGCGCGTGCGATTCTGCGGCGCGCGGCCACCAGAGGAGCGCGCTCGCGAACAGCAGAGCCGGGAGGGTCATCATCGCGAGATACATGGGCATCCGGTCGCCGAGGAAGCCGACGATCGCGGGCGACCAGAAATCGCCGAACGCGTGGATGGAGAAGATGCTGAGGGCCATCGCGCTGGCGCGGTAGTGCGTCGGCACCGAGCGGAGGATGACCGCGTTGATCGGGGAGGTGGAGAGGAAGAGCGCCACCTCGCACGGGAACACGAGGCCGTAGAACGTGTTCGCGGTGGGCGAGAGGAAGCACGCGACGGCGAGCGGCGCGGCGATGAAGCTGCCGATCCCGCAGAGGCGGAGGAGGGTGCGCACCTCCTCGCGGTCGTGCTCCTCGCTCCCGACCGGGAAGACGATGCGCGCGCGCATCCGATC
>JBDHVD010000303.1:0-10899 GCA_039809525.1 Labilithrix sp.
GATCGGGTAGCCGAGCGCGGTGAGCCCGCCGATGTACGCGATCGAGAACTCGAGGTTCGTGCCCACCATGTCGCGCTGGTTGATCGGCGTGCCCCACTCCTCGGTGAGCCACCCGGGCGAGCGCTCGAGGCTGCGCCGCACCATCGAATGCATGATCCGCACGCGGACGCTGGTCTTGAAGCCCTCGGACGAGCGCTCGAGCGCGCCCGACGTGGCGAGGTCGCGCACGAAGCGCCCGGTCTCGGCGAGGCGGCGCCGCGCCATCTTCAGCAGCGCACCGGTCGCGACGAGTGGCTTCACCGCGCCGCTCGAGAGGTAGCCGCTCATGAGCGACGCGCCGCCGAGCGCGTACGTGCCGCCGCGCGCGACGCGCAGCATGGTGTCCGAGGCGAGGCGGATCGTCCGCCGGTCGAGCCAGGGCGGGACGCGATCGACCTCGGCGAAGAGCGCCGCGAGCGGGGCAGGGGCGTCGGGCACCGCGTCGATGCCGTGGTCGAGCGCGCGATCGAGCAGGGCGCGGCCCCGTCCCCGAGGTGCATGATGCATCCAGTCGGCGACCGCGTCGGCGAGCGGATCGCCCTCCAGCAGGGCGTGCTTGAGGCGGTCCATCCGGGGATCGTCGCGGCGCAGGCGCGCGCCGAGGGCGCGCAGCGCGAGATCGGGCAGGGGGAGGAGCGTCCCCTCGCCGGGTGGGCGCCAGCGCGACGGGACGCGGGCGTGGATCGACATCGGGCCTCCCTCCACTACGAAGCTTAGTCCCGGGGGCGTTATGCTGCACGGAGATGTCCCTCCCGGAGGTCCGATACGGGACCGTCGTCGGCCGCGACTTCATGGTCCTGCGCCTCCTGCGCAAGGGGTCGATGGGTGCGGTCTACATCGCCGAGCAGCTCAGCACGTCCGGGCAGCGCGCGCTCAAGCTCCTGCGGCGCGAGTACGCCGCGGACGACACGCTCTTCAAGCGCTTCGAGCGCGAGGCGCAGATGGCCGCGCGCATCCCCAGCGAGCACGTCACGCAGATCATCGCCTCGGGCTTCGACGAGAAGCTGAAGGTGCCGTGGATCGCGATGGAGCTCCTCGACGGACAGCATCTCGGCGATCACCTGGCGGAGAACGGACCGATGGACCGCGAGGGGGTACGGGCGACGTTCGAGCAGATCTGCCACGCGCTCGGCGCAGCCCACCAGATCGGGATCGTCCATCGCGACCTGAAGCCGGCGAACATCTTCCTCAGCGAGGCGCGCCGCGTCGGGTCGTCGAAGACGGTGAAGGTGCTCGACTTCGGTGTCGCGAAGGTGGTCGCCGAGAGCCTCACGTTGTCCGGCTCGCCGCTCGGCACGCCGAGCTGGATGGCGCCGGAGCAGACGCGAGGGGACGCGGCGACGGCGGCGACGGACGTGTGGGCCCTCGGGCTGCTCGCGTTCTACATGCTCACCGGGAAGATGTTCTGGCGCGCGTGCCAGCGCCCCGGGGACGACATCGCGATCATGACCGAGATCCGGGACGAGCCCGTGCCCATCGCCTCGATGCGCGCCCTCGAGCTGGGCGTCGGCGAGCGCATCCCGCCCGGGTTCGATCCGTGGTTCGCTCAGTGCGTGGCGCGCGCGCCGGAGGAGAGGTTCTTCACGGCGGCGGCGGCGTACGCGGCCCTCGCGCGAACGCTAGGGCCGTGACGCCCGCTGCTCGCTCATCCCGGCGTGGGCGCGCGCAGGGCGCGGAACGCCAAGAGGACGAGCGCGACGCCGACGAGGACCGTCAGCGCGCCGATGACGGCAGTGTCATGCGACAGGTGAATGCCACCGAGGACCGCGGCCACGCCCGCGGGAAGACACACGTAGCCCAGGATCTGCTTGTTCATGACGAGGATCTCCGAATGAAGGTGGGGACGGCGGGGGGAGCGTCCCGTTCGGAGGGCCTCGGGCGATCGGCTGGATGGATGCGGGATCGAGCGAACGACGCACCGACGCGTGCGGCGCGGGCAGCGTGAGGTAGGGCGCGGGCGCGATCCACGGGGACGCGTGTCCCGCGGCGCGCACGAGATCGATCGATCGCGGCTCTTGATCGTGCGGGCGTACGAGGACGACGCCGCTCGCGGACGCGCGCGCGAGCTCCGCATCACGGTGTCCATGGCGCGTCGCCTCGACCGGGCGCGCGACGGCGGACGCGACCAGGTGGAAGAGGAACGCCGCGAGGACGAGCCAGCGCGCGGTCATCTTCCTCTCCGGGGCGGCCAGAGGTGGAGGAGCGAGGGCAGGAAGAAGAGCGCGCCGTACAGGCACGCGAGCTCGCCGACCATCGCGAGGCGCCCGAAGGACTGGAGCGCCTGGTTGTCCGCGAGGACGAGCGAGCCGTAGCCGATCACCGTGGTGTAGCTGCAAAGGGCGACCGCGCCGAGATGGAGCTTCACCGCCTGCGTGACGTCGCCGCCGAGCAGACGCGAGCGGTCGTAGATGTTGAACGGATACTCGGAGCCGATGCCGAACGTGATCGGCAGCGCGATGAAGTTCAGGAAGTTGAGCTTCTCGTCGCCCCAGGCCGCGAGGCCGAGCATCCACACCACGCCGAGCACCAGGGACGCGAGCGTGGTCATGGCCCCGCGCAGGTTGGCCGTCGCCGCGATGACGACGACGGCGACCGCGATGAACGACGCGAACGTGGCGAGCGGTCCGTCACGCTCCATCGAGCGGATCATCTCGGCGAAGATCGTCGAGCGGCTCGCGGTGAGCACGCGCGTTCCGTCGGGGAGCTCGACGTTGTCCGTCGCCTTCGCGATCCGCAGGAGGTTGTGCCCGTCGGAGAGGGAGACCCCGTTGCCGTACTTCACGTAGAAGACGGTGCCGACGGTGCCGTTCGCCTCGGTGAAGCGCCGCTTCATCAGATCGGGCAGATCGTGGGGCACGAGGACGTGGAGCGACTCGGGAGGACGGAGCTCCTCGACGCGCTTCCGCTCGTCGTCGTCGAGATCGTGAAGGACGCGCGGCGTCAGTCGCTCGCGGATGCGCTCGAGGACGGCGAGCTTCTCCTCTTGCTCCGCGGGGCTGCCGGGGAGCAGGTCGTGCACCGTCGTGACCTCGGCGATGAGCCGTCCCTCCGGATCGGCGGCGTCGTTCGCGAGGATGCGCTCCTTCAGCAGCGGGACCTGCGCGGGCGTGTCGGCGAGCATCTGCGCGCCGGCGACGTTCATCTTCCCGCGGAAGACCTCCTCCGCCTTGTTCGACCACTCGCCCGCGCCCCCCGAGGCCTTCGACCCGCGCGATCCGAGCTTGTGGAAGTTGTACTCCCAGGGATCGCGGATGAAGTGCGGGAGCTTCCAGAGCGACACCGCGGTGAGGACCACCGCGATGGCGACGAAGAGCCTCGGCCGCTTGGCGGTGAGGTCGCCGACGATGCGCGAGAGCGAGCCGCGGCTGCCGTCGTTCTCCAGCCGCGGCGGCGGCTGGCGCAGGCCCTGGGGCAACCGAGCCTGGATGCGCTCGAGCACCACGATCATCGCCGGCACGCACGGGATCATCGAGATCCACACGAGCAGCATCCCGACGAAGCCGATCATCCCGAACTGGCTGAAGCCGCGGAACCGGGTGATGGTGAGCGAGCCGTAGGCGATGCCGGCGACGCTCGCCCCGACGAGCTCCGCGCGGAACGCGTTCCACACCGCGTCGCGCCGCGCGACGTCGGGGGCCATGCCGCGCGCCCGGAACTCGCGGTATCGCGAGTAGAGGACGATCGGATAGTTCACGCCGTTGCCGAGGATGATCGCGCCGAGGAAGGCGCCCGAAGAGTTCACGAACCCGAACGCCCACGTGGCGAACGCATACGCGCAGCCGATGCCGAAGAGCGGCGGGAAGCCGATCAGCGGGATCGCCCACAGCGAGCGATAGAACCAGGCGATGCCGCCGAGGATGAGCACGAGCGCGATGCCGGTCGCGATCGCCGCCTCGCTCATCAGCGACTCCTTCTCCGCGACGGCGTTGGGGATGTCGCCCGCGTAACCGACCTTCATCTCGGGGTGGAACGACGTGGGGTTCGCGGCCTCGACGACGCGCTTCACGCGGCCGAAGAGCGTGTCGCCGCTCGCATCGCCGGTGCCGCTCGACTTCGAGACGATGCGCACCGCGGCCATCGTGCCGCTCGGCGACGCGAAGTACCCGGTCGGGAAGTCGTCGTGCTTCTTCGCGTGCGCGTCCCACTTGTCCCGGTACTCGTCGAGCCCGAGCGCGCTCTTCTTCTCGTTCTCCTTGCCGGCGCCCGGCGCGGAGTCCGGTGCAGAGGCGGCCGAGGGCGGGGGCGTGTCGGGCGCCTCGAGGTCCTCGACCATGCCGCTGCGGACGGCGATCTGGCGATCGAGCGTGCGATCGGCCTCCTCGAGCTCCGACAGGTCGGCATAGAGCCACTTGTTGTCCTGGTAGAACCGGCGGACGTCCTTCGTGCCCGTCTCGAGATACGCGATCAGATCGGGGCGCTCGGCGCGCTCCTTCTCGAGCGCCGCCGCCACGGCGTCGACGAAGCGCTCGTTGGCCGCCGGGTCCGGCGACTCGCCGATGACCACCAGCGTCGCCCCGCCTCCGACGCGCCCGAGCTGGTGCTCGAACGCCTGGAACCCCGGGCTGTCGCGCGGGAGCAGCTCGAGGAAGTCCGAGCGGAGCTCGAGCTTCGACGCATACGTCCACGACGCGGCCATCAGCGCGAGCGCGACGCCGAGGACGAAGAAGGGCGCGCGTCCGCCGAGATCGACCAGACGATCGACGAGACGCTTGATCATGGAACACGACGCGAGCTGGCGAGCCGGAGCATGCTCCGACCCGCGCTCGTCCCGAGCACGGACATCTGAAATCTCCTCGAAGGCGACGGCGGACGAGACCGGCGAAGCGAGGAGCTCTCAGATCAGGAACACCATGTGCTCGACGTGCGGGCGCACGCGCCGGACGACGTCCTCGGCGCGGGCGGGAGCGAGCGGCGCTCGGAGCGCCGCGACGCGGAGGACGTGCGGGCGGAAGGCGAACGCGCGGAGGGCGGGTTCGCCGGCGGCAGGGTCGGCGCCGCCGGACGGGCGGGCCACGCGGACGCGCGAGAGCGCGCTCGGCCGCTCGAGGTGCGCGCGATCGCCGTCGCGGGTCCGCTCGACGTGCTCGAGCGCCGCGCGCACGCGGGGCGCCTCGATCGGCGAGATGCGCACCGCGCTGCCGAGCAGCGTCAGCACCGCCACGATGCCGGCGATCAGCCAGCGGAACGTGAGGGGAGCCGCGCGACGCATCCTTCCGAGCTTAGTAGACGCGCGCGCGGTTTCGCAAACGCGGGCGTCACTTCTTCATGAGCACGCGCATCTTCGCGAGCGACTCGGCGAGCCCGGCGCGGAGAGGGCCGGGATCGGCCTTCGCCGAGAGCCAGGCACGCCACGCGCCCTCGGCGGCCTCCTGCGTCTCGCGATAGCCGTCGAGGAGCCCCATCAGATCGTCGTCGTCGAGCGACCGCTTCGTCGTGACGAGGAACCAGAGGTTGAACTCCTTGTCGGCCGCGAGCCACGTCTCGAGCGCGGCCTTGGTGTCGGCGTCGAGCTCGAGCGAGGGGAGCTCATCGCGGATCTCTTCGGCGAGCGAGCGCGTGGTCATGTGGGCTCCGCGTAGGTCATGACGAGGTACATGACGCAGGCCTTCGCGCCGGCGCTCGCATACGTGTGCGGCACGTCGGCCTCGAACACGATCGCGTCGCCGGCGTCGAGACGGTGGGTCTCCTTGCCGACGTGCAGCTCGAGCGTGCCCTCGGCGACCACGAGGTTCTCGAGCGTGCCGGGCGCGTGAGCGTCGGCGATCTCCTTCGCACCGGCCGCGAGGCGGAGCTCGTAGAACTCGGCGCGCCGCGGCCCGTCGAACGGGAAGAGCGCGCGCGAGCTGAAGTGGCCGCCGTGGCTGGTGAGCACCTTGGCCTGCGCCCTCTTGAGGACCGTCGTGCCGCCCGCCTCGCGCGCCTGGATGAGCGTCGCGAACGTGACGTCGAGGGCGCGGGCGATCTTCCAGAGCACGTTGATCGTCGGCGCGCTCTGACCGAGCTCGATCTGCCCGAGCATGGCGCGGCTCACGCCCGACTTCTGCGAGAGCTTCTCGAGCGAGAGGCCGCGCCGCATGCGGAGCCGGCGAAGGTTGCCGCCGACCACCGGCGCGAGGTCCTGCTGCGCCTCGTCGTCGGCCTCCGGCGGATAGGCCCAGTCACGCTCCGCGGGCGGCGGATCGGCGGCGCGCTCCTTCGTTCTCCGCGAGCTCTCTCGGACGGATTTCACGGGAGACCCGAGCATCCGCTCGAGCGGAGTCTCTGTCAAGGTGGACTCCTGTCCGCTTTGGCGGACGCGGCTCCCGGCGCGCGCGAGCGGCTACTGCATGCACTTCTTCCACTGCGCGGTCGAGGTCGCGGCCATCGCGCAGGTGTACTGCGAGCGCGTCGCGTCGCAGGGCGCGTCGCCGTGCTGCTGCTTCGCCATCGACTTGGTCATCGAGACCAGCTCCGCCTTGTCGAGGCCGGCGAACTGCGGGTTCGAGCCGATCTCGAGCTCGATCGCCTTCTCGAACGCCTTGTCGCATTCGGCCTTCGAGATCTTCGGCCCGGTCTTGCTCGGCTTCGTGCCCTTGCCGCCGCCGCTGTCGGCCGCCGCGTTCTTGTCGCTGCTCTTGCCGCTCGTGCCGCTGCTGCCCGAGCCGCTGCTTCCGCCGCTCTCCTTCGGCATGTCGCTCACCTTGTTCACCTCGGGCTGCGTCGGATCCGCGGCCGCGCCGGTCGCCGACGAGTCGGACGCGCTCGTCTGGGTCGTCGACTTCGGCCGGCTCGGATCCTCGCCGGCGAGGCGCGACTCCGACGTCGAGTTCGCGGGCGTGTTGTCGTCCGCCTTGTACGGGTGACGGACTTCGGGCCCGCCGCACGCGACGACGAGGAACGAGGAGACGACGAGCGACGAGAGGAGAAGGGAGCGAATCACGTCATCGAGGATATCCGCGCGATTCGAGTTGACGAAGGCCGCGCGGTGGCGCAGGTTGCGCCGGCTCGATTTGCGTAATGAAGTCCAACACTTCATCAAGCCAATGCTTCATCAATCCGTGAAGCATCGGTCCCTCGCCGGCGCGCTCGGCGCCGTGCTCGTCGTCGCGGCGCCGGCGACCGCGCGCGCCCAGCAAGCGCCCGAGCCCGCGGCGGCCGCCCCGGCGCAGGACGCGAGCGAGCCCGCGAAGACCGAGCCGGCGACCGACACGGTCACCGTGCGCGGACGCGCGCCGACGCCGAGCCGGGGCGCGAGCGACTTCAACCTGCGTGTCGGCGAGCTCGATCGCGTCCCGCGCGCCGAGGGCGCCGCCGGGCTCCTGAAGCTCGCGCCGGGCATCCTCCTCACGAACAAGGGCGGCGACGGCCACGCCGAGCAGATCTTCCTCCGAGGCTTCGACGCGCGCGAGGGGCAGGACGTCGAGCTCAGCGCCGCGGGCGTGCCGGTCAACGAAGCGGGGAATCTGCATGGAAACGGCTACGCCGATCTCCACTTCATCATCCCGGAGCTCGTCGAGTCGCTGCGCGTGATCGAGGGGCCGTTCGATCCGCGGCAGGGCAACTTCGCCGTCGCGGGCAGCGCGAGCTACGAGCTCGGTCTCGCGCGGCGCGGCCTCACCGCGAAGTACACGACCGGCTCCTTCGCCACGCGTCGCATGCTGATCATGTGGGGCCCCACCGGGCAGAGCACGCACACGTTCGGCGGCGCGGAGCTGTTCGACACCGCCGGCTTCGGCGAGAACCGCGGCGCACGTCGCGGCAGCGCGATGGGCCAGTACGAGGGCAAGCTCGGCTCGAGCGGCAGCTACCGCATCGGAGCGCAGGCCTACTCGGCGCAGTTCAAGAGCGCCGGCGTCGTGCGCGCCGACGACGTCGACGCCGGCCGGATCGATTTCTACGGCACCTACGACACGCGTCAGGGCGGCGACTCCTCGCGCTACAGCGCGTGGGGCGACCTCGAGACGAAGTCGGGCGACACGCTGCTCAAGCAGCAGGTGTTCCTGATCTTCCGCGACATGCGCCTGCGCGAGAACTTCACCGGCTTCCTCCTCGACGTGCAGAAGCCGGTGCAGAGCCCGCACGCCCAGCGCGGCGACCTCCTCGACCTGCACGTCGACTCGGAGACGTTCGGCGCGAAGGGATCGGCGCGGTGGCGCACGAAGGCGCTCGGCCAGCCGCAGGAGCTCGAGCTCGGCTACTTCGCGCGCGCCGACCGCACCGCGTCCACCCAGAGCCGTATCGAGGCGGCCACGAGCGTGCCGTATCTCACCGAGACCGATCTCGACTCGCGCCTCGGCGACATCGGCATCTACGGCGACGCCGGGCTCCGGCCGCTCGGATGGCTCAACATCCGCGGAGGCGTGCGGGGCGATCTCTTCACCTACGACGTGCTCGACAACTGCGCGCAGCAGAGCGTGCGCCAGCCCTCGGCGGCGAACCCACCGGGGGACGCGAGCTGCCTCTCGCAGCAGGACTTCGGGCGCCATCGCGAGCCGTACGACCGCCGCGCGACCTCGAGCGTCGCGGTGCTCCCTCGCGGCTCGATCCTCTTCGGCCCCTTCGAGGGGGTCACCGCCTCGGTCGCCTACGGCAAGGGCGTCCGCTCGATCGATCCCGTCTACATCAACCAGGACCTCGCGACGCCGTTCGCCAGCGTCGACGCGTACGAGCTCGGCGCCGCCTACACCAAGGGCTTCGGCGACGTCGAGACGATGGTGCGCTCGGTCTTCTTCCAGACGCACGTCGATCGCGATCTCATCTTCAGCGAGACCGCCGGACGCGCGACCCTCGCGAACGGCACCACGCGCACCGGCTGGGTCGGCGCGGTGCGAGCGACCGGGCCCTGGTTCGATCAGGCGGCGAACGTCACGCTCGTGCGCTCGATGTTCGACGACACGAAGCTGCTCGTGCCCTACGTGCCCGACGTCGTCGTCCGCTCGGACAGCGCGGTGCATCACGAGCTGCCCTGGCATCCGGGCGGCGAGCGCCTCACCGGTGCGCTCGCCGCGGGCATCACGTTCGTCGGCCGCCGCGCGCTTCCGTACGGGCAGCGGAGCGACACCATCTTCACCGTCGACGGCTCCGCCTCGGTCGCCTGGCGCTGGCTCGAGGTCGCGCTCGTCGCGACGAACCTGCTCGATCGCCGCTACCGCCTCTCGGAGTTCAACTACGCCTCCGACTTCCGCGGCCAGCCGCAGCCGACGCTCGTGCCGTCGCGCCACTTCACCGCGGGCGCGCCTCGCGGGCTGTTCCTCACCCTCACCGCGACGCTGGGGGGCCCGTGAAGCGGCTCGCGATCCTCCTCCTCGTCGGGGTCGTCCTCGGCGCGTGCATCGGCACGACCGGCAGCGACCTCGTGACGTTCCGGGCGTTCGCCGCGGGGCCGGTGAACGCGAACCACGAGCCGATCACGTTCACCAACGGTCGCGGCTGGACGATCACGCTGACCAAGGCGAAGCTCCACATCGGCGCCGTCTACTTGAACCGCTCGGTGCCCGTCTCCGGCGGCCAGGAGCGCGAGTGCTTCTTGCCGGGCGTCTACGTCGCGCAGGTCCTCCGCGGCCTCGACGTCGACGTGCTGTCGGCGACGCCGCAGCCGTTCCCCGTACGCGGCAACGGGACGGAGGACCTCGCCGTCACGGGAGAGCTCTGGCTCACCGGCGACCGCATCGACGCGCTCGACGACCGGACGCCGATCCTCGAGGTCGTCGGCACCGCGAGGCGCGGCGACGAGGCGATGCGGTTCGAGGGGACGATCACCATCGAGCGCAGCGGCTATCACGCGCCGGCCGCGAACGATCCGGCACGTCCGGGCGCGAACCCGCTGTGCGCCGAGCGGATCGTGACGCCGATCCCGATCGCCATCACGCCGCGCGACACCGGTGCGCTGCTCGTGCGCGTCGATCCGCGCGGCTGGTTCGCGAACGTCGAGCTCGGCGAGCTGGAGAAGGTCTCTCCCGACAGCGACCTGCGGCGCTTCCCGACCGACAACACGGGCCAGCCTGCGACGAACCTCTATCGCGGCCTGCGTTCTGCATCCGGCAGCTACACGTTCGAGTGGATTCCTCTCCCCTGAGGTGCCGCGCGGTGGCGACACACTTCACGGAATCCACAACTGACGAAGCATTCACATCCTTGCGTATCGCCAGACCTCGGCTAATCGGAACATGCTCATGAGAACGCTCGCCATCGCCAGCATCGCGCTCCTCTCGATCGCGTCGATGGTCGCGTGCTCGTCCTCCGACGATCACGGCAAGCCGAACCTCACCGTCACGATCGCGGGCGAGGGCGCCGCGCTGACCGGGTTCCCGTTCCCCGCCGCCGACAACGAGCCTTCGTTCGTCGACGGATGGGACGTCCGGTTCGATCGCATCCTCGTCACCGTCGACACCATCGCGCTCACCGACAACCCGGACATGAATCCGACGGACCAGTCGGTGACCGGCGCGGTCGTCGCGCGGGCGCACGGGCCCTGGGCGGTCGACATGACGCGTCCGGGCGCGCCCACCGAGCTCCGTCCGGAGGGCGACGCGATCCGTCCGCTCGGCGGCGATCACGGCGCGCAGGACCTGGGGAAGAACCCCAACGCCCAGCCGCTCGTGCGCATGCAGGGGCTCGACGACTCGCGCGGCTTCGATCCGAGCGTGCGCTACGGCTTCAACTTCGACTTCGTCCCCGCGTCGAACGACGCGAAGAGGACGAACCTCGATGCCGCCGCCGAGGCCGACTACGCGGAGATGGTGCAGAAGGGGTGGGCGGTCCTCTACGTCGGCACCGCGACCTTCAAGGGCGTCGAGTGCCACTCGTCGGATGCGGCGTCGCCCGAGAGCGAGCGCTACGACTTCACCAAGCTGCCGAAGACGGTGAAGTTCCGCTTCGGAT
>JBDHVD010000304.1:0-10891 GCA_039809525.1 Labilithrix sp.
CGCGCCCGCGTCACCGGCCGCGCGCGACGAGCGCCTCCGCGTGGCGCTCGCGACGAGCGACGTCGCGAGCGGCGCGACGCATCTCCTCCTCGCGATCGGCGGCGCGCTGTTCCTCGTCGGCGCCGCGCGCTTCGCGCTCGCGAAGGGCCGGCGCGCGCGCGTCGATCTCGCGCTCGCCGGCGCCGGAGCGCTCGTCGCGGCCGTCGGCGTCTTGCTCTTATGAGCTCGCGCGCCTGACGCCCGTTGCGCTGCGCCTTGCGCAACCCCCGACCCGCGCGTGGATCGGCACGAGGGCCCGAGCTCCGCGCGCGCGCCCGCACCGGCGGCGGGCAACCCCACGGATTCGTGGAAATCGACCGCGGGCATCGTGTGTGCACATGTAGGCAGGCATGAAGGCTCATCACGCGTGCCTCGTCGGCTTCTTCGGGATCTTCTCGGTGCTCGCCGCCGCCTGCAGCGGCGACGACGACGCGGATGACGGCGCGGCGTCCGCGATCGCGTTCGAGGCCGAGGCCGAGCCGCTCCGCGGCTTCGCGTTCGACACCGGGCTCGTCCCGAAGGGCTCGCCCGCGCAGGTCTCGCTGAAGCTGTCGGCGGGCGGCAAGGTGAAGGTCACGAGCAGCGGCCGTGCGGGCGGCGACGGGCTCGGCGGCGTGCCCGGCAGCGGCAAGCTCGCGCTCGATCTCCACGTGAAGATGGATGGCCGGCTGAAGATCGACTCGACGCTGAAGAAGGTCGACTCCGATCTGCCGGGCCTCACGGACGTCGACATCCCGGTGAAGGGCGCGATCGCGTTCGATCCGTTCCTCCTCGAGAGCGCGGACGCGGCCGACGTCGCGGCCGACATCCCCGAGACCAAGCTGCCGCCGATCCCGCTCGGGAGCGTGCCCGGGAAGCTCGAGCTCACGATCGCGAAGGGCAGCACGGTGACGTCGTCGTTCCACGGCACGTGCCTGTCGGTCGCGCACGGCGAGGCGACGTACGCCGGCGAGACGACGACCGCGGGCCACCTCGTCCTCCGCGGCAGCCTCCTCCTCGAGCTCCCGAAGCCGCTCGACAAGGCCGTCGACCTCGGCACGATCGAGGTGCCGATCCCCGCGTCGAAGCAGGCGCTCGACTTCGGCAAGAAGCCGGCGGCCGGTGCGCCCGACAGGAGCCAGGGCGTCGCGTGCGCCGGGCCCGCGGGCGCCGACGGCGGAGCTCCGAGCGCCTCGTCGTCGGGCGGCGGCGGATCGGCCGCCGACTCGGGCGCGTCGTCGACCAGCAGCTCGTCGTCGTCGTCCTCGAGCTCGAGCAGCTCGAGCTCGTCCTCGAGCACCTCCTCCTCCGGCGGATCCTCGGGCGGCTCGTCTTCGGGAGGATCGTCCTCCGGCGGCTCGTCTTCCGGCGGATCGTCGTCGGGCGGCTCGTCCGGCTTCTTCCAGTGACGCCCGCGACGCGTGGTCCCGCCCGGTAGGGGGTTCACGCGCCCCGCCGTGTATGGCACAAGCGCACCCATGCTGCGCGTGCCGATGGATGAGAAGAAGGTCGCACGCTGCCGCGAGCTCGCGGCGGCGGTGGCGGACGACGTGCAGGGCTACATCGACACGCATACGTCGGTCGGTGTCGAGCGCACGATCCTGCGCGCCTACGGCGTCGAAGGCGTCGACGACCAGGGCGCCCCCCTCGTGAACCTCGCGATCGATCGCTACGCCAAGGCGGGGCTGCTCGGCCGCGGGATCTCGTTCTTCCTCGGCCGCGCGCTGCTCGCCGGCGCGCGCGACGTGCAGGACGCCGCCGAGCGCCTCGCCTATGCGCCCGAGATCGATCGCGGCGAAGGCGGCCCGCAGGCCGACGCGGTCATCGCGGCGCTCCGCCCCCACACCGAGAAGGCGATCGCCCGCATCGACGGCGCGCGCGACGAGCGCGAGGCGAACAAGGCGCGCATCAAGCCCGCGGGCGAGCCGCTCAAGTACGTCATCGTCGCGACCGGCAACATCTACGACGACGCGGTGCAGGCGAAGGCCGCGGCGTTCGCCGGCGCGGACATCGTGGCCGTGATCCGCGCGACGGCGCAGTCGCTCCTCGACTACGTCCCGCACGGCGCCACGACCGAGGGCTACGGCGGCACGTTCGCGACGCAGGAGAACTTCAAGATCATCCGCCGCGCCACGGACGAGGCCGCGGTCGAGTACGGGCGCTACGTCCACCAGACGAACTACTCGTCGGGGCTGTGCATGTCCGAGATCGCGTGGATGGGCGCGGTCGAGCGGCTCGACATGCTGCTCAACGACGCGATGTACGGGATCTTGTTCCGCGACATCAACCCGTGCCGCAACTTCGTCGACCAGTACGTCGCGCGCCGGATGATCGCCCGCGCGGGGATCATCATCAACACGGGCGAGGACAACTACCTGACGACGGCGGACGCGGTCGAGAAGGCCCACACCGTCCTCGCGAGCCAGTTCGTCAACGAGGCGTTCGCCAAGCGCGCCGGCGTGAAAGAGGAGCAGATGGGCCTCGGCCACGCGTTCGAGATCGATCCGTGGATCGAGAACAGCTTCCTCCTCGAGCTCGCGCAGGCGCAGCTCGTCCGCCAGGTGTTCCCCCAGCACCCGATCAAGTGGATGCCGCCGACGAAGCACAAGACCGGCGACATCTTCCAGAGCCACGTGCACGACGCGATGTTCAACCTGGTGGGCGTGATGACCCACCAGAGCATCGAGCTGCTCGGCATGTTCAGCGAGGCGGTGCACAACCCGATGCTGATGGACCGCTACCTCTCGCTGAAGTCGACGAAGTACGTCTTCAACACCGCGAAGGCGCTCGGCGACGAGATCATGATCAAGCCCGACGGCATCATGGGCCGGCGCGCGGTGCAGGTCCTCGACGAGGCGCTCGCGCTGCTCGAAGAGGTGAAGGCCGAGACCATCTGGTCGGCGATCGAGCGCGGCGCCTTCGCCGACGTCAAGCGCACGAAGACCGGCGGCAAGGGCTATGCGGGCGTGCACGAGCGCGCGAAGGACTACGTCAATCCGATCTTGATGACGCTCGAGAAGGGAGGCGCCTGATGCATCCGACCGCGCCCGCGAAGACGCTCCGTGCCTATGGCGATCGCCAGGGCGACGGCATGGTTCAGATGTCGTTCGTGCTCGAGCTGCCGCCTTCGGCACGCGCGCGCGAGGCGGCGAAGAAGTTCGCCGAGCTCCACGGCCTGTCCGATCCGCTCGTCACCACGATGGAGACGTGCGCCGAGGGCTACTCGTATTTCGTCGTGTACGGGCACTCGCACCACGCGGTCGATCCGTCCACCATCGACGTGCCGGAGGTCCGCACCGAGGCGCTCTCGCGCGAGGAGATCGAGCATCGCGTCTCGACGCGCCTCGGCCGGAAGATCGTCGTCGTCGGCGCGTGCACCGGCTCGGACGCCCATACCGTCGGCATCGACGCGATCCTCAACTACAAGGGCTACGCGGGCGACAAGGGGCTCGAGAGCTACAAGGCCTTCGAGGCGTACAACCTCGGCGCGCAGGTCGAGAACGAGCAGCTCGCCGAGCGCGCGCTCGCCCTCGGCGCCGACGCGATCCTCGTCAGCCAGATCATCACCCAGCGCAACTGCCACAAGGAGAACGCCGCAGCGTTCATCGAGCTGGCGAAGAAGCAGGGCTTCCGCGAGAAGATGGTCATGCTGCTCGGCGGGCCGCGCATCGATCACAAGCTCGCCCTCGAGCTCGGCTTCGATGCCGGCTTCGGCCCGGGCACCAAGCCGAGCGACGTCGCGTCCTTCGTCGTCGAGTGGCTCTGCGGGGATCGCGAGAAGGCGGTCCTCCCTGGTGCGTGATCGGGGATCCAGGCCGGCGCCGGATCTCCTCCCCTGATCGCGCAATTCCGCGCGGTTACGAAGTCGTAATGTGTGGTCCAGTGTGTGCTTGAGGGCGGAGCATGAGCTCGCCGCGCTTCTTCGCCCTCGCCGCTTGTGCCGCTGCCTTCGTCGCCGGTGCCGCCGCCTGCACCGCCCCCTCCGAGGGCGACGACGAGGTCGCGGGCAGCGACAGCGCGTTCTCCGAGGAGCAGGTCGCGAACGATCCCACGCTGAAGGCGCTGCGCGAGCGCGCGACGAGCGACCTCGAGCAGTACGACATCAGCGTGGCGGGCATCGACGTGCCCGAGCCGAACGCATCCGTCGGCACGACGATCAACGGCTTCGGCACGAGCGGCCTCGACTGGTTCAAGAACCCCGACGTCGGCTACCCCGACAACAAGCGCTGGGAGCAGGGCACCGATACGGGCAAGAAGTGCCAGTGGGCGGCGATCTTCCGCTTCCACGCCATCTTCGAGAACCCGCCCGCCGAGGCGATCGCGATGAAGGAGCTCGTCACGCCCGAGGGCGCGCGCGGCATGTGGAGCGGCCGCTTCTGGAGCTGGATCGACGACTACGCCTCGACGAACAGCACGGGCGAGCCGACGCCGGCCTACGCGTGGAGCTCGGGCCTGTGGAAGTGGATCGGCGCCTCGGGCAAGGGCGACACGTGCAAGATCCCGACGCGCGCGATGGTCCGCGGGATGATGATCGCCTGCAAGGAGCACGCGCTCCGGAACGGCGGCGATCCGAAGGGCTGCCGGATGCCGAGGCTCTCGGAGGTGCAGCACCTCGTCGAGGCGAGCGACGCGGGCGCAGGCGACGCGGGGGACGCAAGCGCCGACGCCGCGCGCGACGCGTCCGGCGACGGCGGCTGATCGGGGCGCTCAGGCGGCGCGGTTGCCGCGAACGAGATCGGCGGAGGGCACGAGCCGCTCGCCCGATACGGCCGGCGGCGGGCACCCGGTGATCGCCGGCGCCTGCGCCGCGAGCTGATCCTCGAGGTGGTCCTCGATCATCTGCGCGATCATGCCGTGGCAGGACCCGCAGTCACCGCCCGCGCGGCAGTGCTGGGTCACGAGCTCGCGTGTCGTTGCCCCGGCCTCGATGGCGGCCCTGACTTCGGACTCCGTGACGGCGAAGCACACGCATACGTACATGCTTCGGTAAAGATAATGAAAGCTACTTTCATTAGCAAGCCCGACCGAAACGATTTGCCACAAGGGAAGTCGTTCCGAGCGTTTACGCGTCAGCCGTGAATCTGCTGCGCGAGGTAGTTCGCCTCGCCGATCTGCTTCACGAGCTCCAGCTGAGCCTCGAGCCAATCCACGTGATGCTCCTCGGAAACGAGGATCTCCTCGAGCAGGTGCTGCGAGCCGTTGTCCCCGAGCTGGCGGCACGTCTCGATCGACTTGTTGAGGAGCGGGATGGCGACCATCTCGACGCCGAGATCGTTCTTCAGCATCTCGACGACCGTCTGGCCGATGTTGAGCTTCCCGAGCCGCTGCAGGTTCGGCAGCCCTTCGAGGTAGAGCACGCGCTCGATCAGCGCGTCGGCGTGCTTCATCTCGTCGATCGACTCCTTGCGGATGTGCTCGTGGAGCCGCTTGTAGCCCCAGTTCTGGCACATCTTCGCGTGCAAGAAGTACTGGTTGATCGCGGTGAGCTCGCCCGTGAGGATCTCGTTGAGGAGGTCGATGACCTTGGGGTCGCCTTTCATGGATCGCACTGCAGCATCCTCGATCGATCGGTGCAAGGACGACCCGTGAAAGCGATTTTCGACTTCGCATTAAGTCGCGCGCTGCACCTCCGCCGCCCGCGTCAGCGGTCGGCGGCGAAGTCGATCGCGACCCACACGTCGACGCCAGGGCGCCCGATGCGGTGCGATCCGTTCGCGCGGAGGGTCAGGCACCCGCAACGGTCCCGGAGCTCGAGCCCGCCGCGCACCGCGACGAGCTCGGTGGTGGTCGCGTCGCCGTCGGCGCCCGCCGACGTCGTGAGCCACTTCGACCACGGGACGACCACCCCTGCCCCGCCGGTCGTCCCCTCGCGCGTGAGGAAGCCGGCGGAGGGCTCGAGGGGCGCGTCGGCGAGGAGGCGGGCGGCGATCGGATCGACGCCGCTCCGCTCGGCCACGTTCGCGAGGAGGCGGAGACCCGTCGCCGGTCCGAGCCGCGCGCGCGCGACGACCACGTTGCCGACGCGGTCGTCCTCCTCGACCGCGGCCGCGTCGACCGTCGCGCCGAGCCACGCGAGCGACGCCGATGCCCGCGCGCGCACGAGCGGCGTCGCGACCACGAAGAACGTGTGCGGCCCGACCGCGAGGCCGCCCGACGCGGACAGATCGACCGACTGGCGCCGCGCCCACCGGCCGAGCGACGTCGCGAAGCCGGCGCCGGAGACGCCGGCCGTCCCGTCGAGGAGGCCGGGGGCGCGTCCGGGCGGCGTGCCGAGCAGCTCCTTTCCCTGCGCGGCGAGGAAGCTCCCTTCGACGAACGGCTCGATGGTGTGGACGATCGGATCGTTCTCGTCGCCCTCGCTGCGGTACGCGCGCGCGAGCGGCACGCCGACGTGCGCCCGCGCGAGGCCCGCGCGATCGGTGCCGTCGCGCGTCCCCTCCGCGACGACGTCGCCGGCGCCGCGGACCGACACCGAGCTCGCGATCGGCCCGACGTTGCCGCTCGCCGCCGCGCCGAGCTCCGCGCGCGCGAAGCTCAGGGTGTCGGGCGTCACCGGGGTGATGTTCGAGACGCGGAGCGCCCCGCCCTCGACCGTCGCGTCCCAGGTGACGTGGCCGCCGAACGCCCCCGAGCCGCGCAGGGTGGTGACGGGACCGACGCTCTGCACGTCCTGCAGATCGCCGCCCCGGCGGGTGACCGCGCGGACCGACTGCGCGACGGCGAAGGGCCCCGCGCGGAGCGCGCCTTCGACGCTCGCCCGGTCCCACGGCTTCGCCGCGGCGTCGAGATCGGTGGTCGCGCGCACGCCGCGCGTCCCGCGCAGCACGTCGGCGTCCCAGCTCGCCTGGAGCTCGCCGTCGTTCGTCGCGCCGCGGGCATCGACGAGGAGGCCGTCGTCGCGGAGGCGGTCGTAGCGGACCTTCGTGAGGCTCGCCGGCGTCCGCAGCCGCGCCTCGGTCGCGAAGCCGTCGACGAGGTACGCGCCCGCGCGCACGTCGAGCGCCATCTTCTTCCCGCCGCTCTTCCACGGGACGTGGATGCCGTCGCCCACGAAGACGCCGTCGGTGCCGCGGTAGGCGATCTCCGGCGGCAAGAGGCCGAGCTTCTCGTCCGAGCGCAGCCAGAACCACGGCAGGATGAGGACGGGCACGCCGTAGAACTCGAGCTTCGGGTGCTCGAGGATCAGATCGCCCGGCGGCGCGACGTAGGCCTTCGTGAACTCGACGGTGAGCGGCGTCCCGAGGCACGGGCAGAACGCGAGGCGCCCGTTGCCGTCGACCTCGATGCCGAGCTTCGTGCGCGACAGCTTGATCCGCTGGCTCCGCAGATGGAACGGCGGCGCGTCGACCCGCACGTTGCCCGACAGCTCGAGGACGCGCAGGCGCGCGTCGAAGCTCACGGTCTCCGCGCGCGTGCGCAGGTTGCCGCGCGGGCCGAGCGCCTCGTCCTCGAGGAGGGTGTTGTCCGCCTCCTCGTCGTCGACGGACGGCGGTTCGGCCGCGGACGCGCGGCCAGCGGCGAGGAGTACGGCCGTCGCGATGGCGGCGGCGGGAAAACGCACGTCCCTCGTTTAGCAGATCGTCACGGCGTCGGGCCGGTCGGCGCGGGTGCGGGCTTGGCGGGGGCCGCGCCCTTGCCGCTCTTCTTCTTCCCGAGCGCCTTCTTGGGCGCCGCCGCCTCGGCGGCCTGGTCGCCCTGCTCTGCCCCGGCCTCGGAGACCGCGGCCTCGCCGCCGTCGGCCTTCACGTAGTCGCCCTTCGGGAAGTCGATCTGGAGGACCGCGGTCTTGTCCTGGTTCTCGGTCATTTTCCACGTCGGGGTCGCCGCGGCGCGGAGATCGATGACGAAGTGGAGGTCCTTGCCGTGCGGGACGAGCCGCGCCTTCGTCACCGGCGTGTTGAAGTGCACGGTGACGAGCGCGTTCGTGTTGTTGCGCACGCGCGCGCTCGCGCCCTTGAGGACGTAGGTGATCGAGCCCTGCGCCTTGTGCTCCTCGACGGGCACCTGCTGCGAGAGCGCGACGAAGAGGCGCGAGCCGCCGTCGGGCGTCTGCTC
Source organism: Labilithrix sp. (assembly GCA_039809525.1). Classification (GTDB taxonomy): domain Bacteria; phylum Myxococcota_A; class Polyangia; order Polyangiales; family Polyangiaceae; genus Labilithrix. The sequence continues at coordinate 8,074 of JBDHVD010000304.1, forward strand.
GAAGCCCGGCAGGTTCACCACCGGACCGGTGTGCCGGTACGCGCGCGCCTTCTTCCCGCCGCCGCTCGTCCTGCGCGGCGTGTCGCTGTACGAGTAGCCGCCCATGTCCCCGCCGCCGCCCTGGGCGCGCTGGCCCTGGTCCTGCGCCGGCGGCGTCTGGCCCTGACCCTGGCCCTGACCCTGATCCTGCGCCGGCTGCTGAGCGCCCGCGATCGAGGTCACGACGACGAGGCCGAGAGCGAGCGAAGAGCCGAAGATCGGGCGCATGATGGAAGTAGAGCACGCGCGCGGGAACGCCGACAAATGCGGAGCCGAACCGCCACGCAGCGGTTGCCAACGACCCCATCCGCTGCTACCGGAAGCGGCGACATGGACGCCCTCCCCGCCACGGAAATCACTGCTCTTCTCGGCCGCGGAACCCGCTTCGAAGGGAAGCTCTACTTCGAGGGCCGCGTCCGCGTCGACGGCGTCTTCAAGGGCGAGATCAAGAGCGACGACACGCTCATCATCGGCGAGGGCGCCGAGGTCCACGCGGAGATCGACGTCGCCACGGTGATCGTCCGCGGCGGGATCGTCCACGGCAACATCCGCGCGAGCCAGTCGGTCGAGATCCATGCGCCGGGCAAGGTCGTCGGCAACCTCCACTCGCCCTCGCTCTACATCGAGCGCGGCGTCGAGTTCCAGGGCTCCTGCCGGATGGATCCGGTCGAGAACGCGAAGGCCGAAGAGCCGGCGGCGCCCCGCGAGGGCCGCGGCCGCGATCGCGACGCCACCGCCCGCGCGTGACGCGGCGCGCGCTCGTCCTCCTCCTCTCGTCGTTCGCGTCCTTCGCCGCCGCGTGCGCAGGCGCATCGCGCACGCCGCCACCCGCTCCGAAGCAGGCGACCTCGCCGGACGCGGGAGCGGCTCCGGCGATCGACGCAGGCGAGGCGTTGCCGTCGCTCGAAGCGCTGGCCGCGCGAGGGGCGTCGGACGCGCCGCTCATGCGCGAGGTCCAGCGCGTGGAGGACGCGTCACGCCCGATCGAGATCCGCGCGCCGGCCGATCGCGACGTGTGCGTGCGCGCGATCGTCGCGGCGAGCCGTCCGGTGCGCGCGTGGCTCGAGGACGACACGAAGGCGCCGCGGGGCGACGTCGCGCCGGCGGCGACGACCGGCCTCGTCCCGCCGAAGGGCCCCGCGTGCGCGCGCCGCGGCGAGGTCCTGCGCCTCGTCCTCGACCGGGGAGCCGAGCCGATCGTCGCGCGCGCGGTCGTGTGGCAGGCGCCATGAGGTGGCTCGTCCTCGCGCTGCTCGTCGCGTGCGGATCGCCCGCGAGGCCGGCCGAGCCTCCGCCGCGCGCGGTCGTCGATGCGGAGGTCTCGCGCGTCCTCGACGACTGGCACGACGCGGCCGCACGCGCCGACGAGGCGCGCTACTTCGCCCACTTCGCCGACGGCGCGGTCTTCCTCGGCACGGACGGCACCGAGCGCTGGACCGTCCCCCAGTTCCGCGCCTACGCGCACCCGCACTTCGCCGCGGGCAAGGCCTGGACGATGCGCGCCACGCGCCGCGAGATCACGTTCCGCGGCGACGTTGCCTGGTTCGACGAGGACCTCGACTCCGCCGGGCTCGGCGCGGTGCGCGGCAGCGGCGTGCTCGTCCGCGACGCGGCGAGCGGCGCGTGGAAGGTTGCACAATACAACTTGTCGGTCCCCATCCCCAACGACCGGTTCAAGGACGTCAAAGCCCTCATCGAGAAGTGAGGCCGCGGCCGATCGTCTTCGCGGCCGGCTTCGACACGTGCGCGCTCTCCGCGTCGAAGAAGCGCCACGGATGGTCGGCCCACTCGCCCGCGTAGCCGACCCCGACCCGCGCGCTCACGCCGATGCGCGGGCGCTTCGTCCGCGGCGTCAGGTGGATGCGCGAGCCGAGGACGAGATCGGTCGCGTCGTCGCTCCGCGTGATGGCGAGCGCGCGCGTGAGGCGGCCCGGGCCGTCGGTGCGCACGCCGTGCGGGACGCCGACGACCGGCTCGACCGCGCGCACGAGCACGGCGTGCCCCTTCCCCTCGCCGAAGCACACGACGTTGAAGCAGTCGTACATGCCGTAGATGAGGAAGACGTACGCGTGTCCCGGAGGACCGTAGAGCGTCTTCGTCCGCTTGGTCATCCCGGCGCGCGCGTGGCACGCGAGGTCCTTCGGCCCGCGGTAGGCCTCGGTCTCGACGATGCGGCCGACGCGCGCGTCCTCGTGGGCATGCTGCACCACGAGGTACGTGCCGACGAGGGCGCGCGCCACGGCGAGCGCGTCGCGCGCGTAGAACGATCGGGGAAGGCGTTCGGAGCTCAGTTCACCAGCTCGATGTCCACGCGGCGGTCCTTGCGCCAGCCCTCTTCGTCGGTGCCCGTCGCGTCCATCTCACCGCGCGAGGTCGCCGTCATGCGCTCCTTGCCCACGCCGAGATCGACCATGTAGCGGTGGACCGAGCTCGCGCGGCTCTCGCCGAGCGTCATGTTGTACTCGGCCTCGCCGCGCGCGTCCGCACGGCCGACGAGCGAGACGTTCTTGCCACGGAGCGCGCCGTCGGTCAGGCACTTGGCGACCTGCGCGAGGAGCTGGCGGTCGTCCTCCATCAGCGCGGTCGAGTCGAAGTCGAAGCTCGCCTGCGTCTGCTTGGCGTCGCCACGAGGAGCGATGCCGCACGCCTGCGCGATCGCATCCGAGAGCGTGAGGTTCGGCGTCCACACGACCGGCTTCTGGTCGAGGGGCTTTCCGCCGTTGAGGGGCACCGCGGCCGAGGTCGTCTCGGCCTGGCCGACCGGCTTGGCCGCGGCGAC
>JBDHVD010000305.1:0-10871 GCA_039809525.1 Labilithrix sp.
GGCGAGCGCGCCGTCCGTGACGGCCGCGCCGAAGCCGCCGCCGGCGATCAAGCCGGTCGTGAAGCCGCCTCCACCGCCGCCGCCGCCGCCGAAGGCGTCGGCGAGCGTGAAGCCGCCGGATGTCATCCCGAACCCGTTCTGAGATCGCCTGCGCGATCACGATCGCGATCGCGCTCCTCGGCGCCTCCGGCGTCGCGCGCGCCGACGACGATCCGGAGACCGTCGCGCGGCGCGAGCGGTTCCGCGCGGGGATGGAGAAGTACGCCGCCGGTCGGTACGCCGACGCGATCGTCGTGTGGGAGGCGATCTACCGCGAGATCGGCGAGCGTGCCGGCTACAAGCTCGCGTTCAACCTCGGGCGCGCGTACGACGCGTTCGGAGACTCGACGCGCGCGGCGGAGCACTACGAGATCTTCGTCCGCCAGGTCGAGGAGCGCCGCACCGCGAACGAGGTCGTCGAGACCGAGATCGATCGCTGGGAGAACGACGCGAAGGCGCGTCTCGGCGAGCTCGCGGCGACGAGGGGACGGATCCGGGTCGTCGCCACCGATCGTCCGACGGCGGTGCGCATCGACGCCGGCGAGCCGCGCCTCGCGGGGTTCGTGGCGTACGTGACGCCGGGGCCTCACGTGGTGACGTTCGGCAGCGGCAAGGACGAGCAGAGGCGCGCGATCGAGGTCGAGCAGGGCGCGATCGTCGAGCTCGCGCCGCCTGTTCCTCCGCCGGAGGCGCCGAGGCCGGAGCCCGCGCCTGCGAGCACGCCGGCCGCCCCGCGCTGGGAGACGCGCACCGAGCGCCCGTTCTCGCCCGTCGTCATCTACGTGGCCGGGGCCGCGGCGGCCGCGTCGGTGGTCGTGCCGGTGCTCACGTACTCCACCGCCTCCGCCATCCGCGATGACTACGAGGCGGCCAACGATCGACGCGATGCCCATGCCGGCTCGATCGCGCCGGAGTACGACTCGGCGCGCTCCGCCGCCTACGCGTCGCTCGCGATCCCGGTCGTGCTCGGCGCGGCCACCGCCGGCCTGGCCGCGTGGTGGCTCTTCGGCGCGAAGGAGACGCGCGTGGTCGTCGGCGCGGGATCGATCAGCGGTCGCTTCTGACGGGCTGCTCGTAGCGGAGCTCGACGTCGCCGACGCGGACGACGTCGCCGTCCCGGAGCGGCCGGGGCACGCGACCGAGCGGCTCTCCGTTGACGCTCGTGGGGTTCGTCGAGCCGAGGTCGACGACCAGGAACCGCCCGTCGATCGCGACCACCTCGGCGTGCCGGCGCGAGACGCCGTCGCTCGCGAGGCACACGTCGGCGGTGGCCGTGCGGCCGATGACGCACTCCTCGCGCAGGCGGTGGCGCACGCCCTCCGGGGTGACGAGCCAGGCGGCCGGATAGTCCCCCGCGGCCTGCTCGATGAGCCGCGTGCTCATCGCGCCGCGGAGGCGCGCCGACTCCGGGCCGCTCGCCGCCGCCTTCGAGGCGACGGCGGCCTTGCGGAACGCGGCGTACTCGTCGCCGGCGGGCCTTCGCTCCATCGCCACCGCCTCGTCGACGACGAGCTCGTAGGCCTCGGCGAGCGGCGAGCCGTCGTTCGCGACGAAGCCGGGGCACGCGCCGATCGCGTCGAGCAGCTTGCGCAGGCCGGCCGCCGCGGCGCCGAACCGGCCGCGATCGGCGAGCGCGCGCGCCTCCTCGCGGACGCGGTCCGTCCGGACGAGGAGCACGTCGCGCATCGCAGCCGCGTCCTTCGGCGGATCGCGATCGGCGACCTCGACGTCGAGCGCATGACGCGCGGGCGCGCCCGTCTTCGTGCGGACGGTCACGTCGGCGACGTGCGCGAGGAACCGCTGCGCGCCCGGCGCCCGGACCGCGAGCTCGACGACGACGACGCGCCGTGCGCCGGCGACCATGTCCGGCAGCGCGACGACGACGCCGTCGCGCGAGAAGCGCATCTCCTCGCGGCCGAGGAGCCCGGCGACGTCGACGCCCTCGGCGGGCGCGATCACGAGCTCGATCCCCGACGCGACGACGTCGGCCTGCGCCCCCAGCGCCCGCGCGAACGCCCGCGCGCACGTGCGAGGATCGACGACGAGCTCGTAGCCGCCGCCGCCCGCGTCGCCGACCGCCGCGAGCACGTCCTCGCAGTGGTTCTGGCCGTAGCCGAGCGAGAAGAACGAGACGTTCGGGCGATGGCGCCTCACGACGTCGCGGAGCGCTTCGGCGGTGTGCGCGCCGCGGTTCGGCGCGCCGTCGGAGAGGAGGACCACGCCGCGGCGCATGCCGGTCGGCGCGCTCGCCAGGAGCGACGCGGCGAGATCGAGCCCGGCCTCGACGTTCGTGTTGCCCTTCGCCTCGAGCCGCCGGACGCGCACACGCACGAGGCGCTTGCCCTCGTCGTCCACGCGCACCGGCTCGACGACGCACGAGGCGCCGTCGGAGAACGCCACCACGCCGACCTCGTCGTCCGGACCGAACGCGTCGAGCAGCGCGTCGACCGAGCGGATCACCTGATCGATCGGCTCGCCGGCCATCGAGCCCGAGACGTCGAGCGCGAGCACCGTGCGCGACGGCGCGCGCGGCTCGTGCCGCGGCTCGCCCTCCGCCTCGAGCACGATCACCGCATGCGCGCGCGTGTCCTCGCGCGGCCGGATCGACACGACGTCGAGCGCGACCGTGACTGCGAGCGCCATGCTCCGATCCTAGCGCAGGGCGCCGAGCACGTCGGTGAAGTCGTCCGTCCAGCCGCGCTGGCCCGGCGGTGCGACGAGCGGCTTCCATCCGTGCACCTCGAGCTCGCCGTTCGAGAGCACGACCCACTCGGACGGATCCTTGCCCGCCGCCGCGAGCTCCGGCGGGACCGACGTGTCCGTCCGCTCGAGGGCGACCATGCCCGCGTCGCGCGCGAGCGCGGCGAACAGCGGCTGGAGGCGCACGGAGAGGTTCGAGACGTGCGCGAGCAGGACGCCGCCGGGGCGGAGCGCACGGCGATAGATCGCGAGCGCCTCGCGCGTCAGCAGGTGCGTGGGGATCGCGTCCGAGGTGAACGCATCCAGCACGAGCACGTCGAAGCGCGACGGGTCGCCGTCACGCAGGCGGAGCCGTCCGTCACCGACCTCGACGTCGATCGTCGCGCGCCGGCGTGCGGACGCGAGGAAGTCGAAGTGCACGTTCGCGATCGCGACGACGTCGGGGTTGATCTCGAAGTAGGTCCAGACGTCGCCCGGACGCGCATACGCGGCGAGCGCGCCGACGCCGAGGCCGATCACGCCGACGCGGCGCGGGCGTTCGGGGTGATCGAGCACGTCCGCCGCGGGCCCCGTGCGGTGGTAGTACGCGAGCGGCTCGGGATCGTCGTGCTGGTCGATCACCTGCCGGCCGTGCACGGTGCGCCCGTAGACGAGCAGGCGGAAGCGGCGCGAGGCGTCGCGTCCGACCTTCAGCGCGCCGAAGAAGTTGCGGCTCTCCGCGATGGTCTCGACGTCGTCGGTGTCGCGCATGCCGACGAGGAGCAGCGCGGCGACGGCGACGCCGTAGCGCACGGCGTGCTTCGACCACGTGAACGCGACGAACACCGGCGCGGCGAACACGACGAGGAGCTTCAGCGAAGGGCTCACGTCGAAGCGCCGCATGATCGTCGCGAGCACGAGCGCGACGGCGCCGAGCGCCGCGCCCAGCGCGACGTCCTTCGCGAGCCGCCGCCGGTCCGCCGGAACGTCCTCGAGCGCCGCTCGCCCGATGCAGGCCGCGCCGATCGCGAGGGGCAGCTCGTAGAGGTCGTCGAAGATCACCGGCGCGACCAGCCCGTTGAAGATGCCGCCGAGGACGCCGCCGAGCGAGAGCAGCAGGTAGAACTCGGTGAGGCGCGAGGCGTGCGGGCGACGCTTCGCGAGCGCGCGATGGCACACCGTGCTCGCGAGCAGCACGAGCACCACGTGCGCCGCCACGATCGGCATCGCCGGCGTCCGGAGGTGACCGAGCACGAGGAGCGTGACCAGCACGGCGACGAACGCGAACGCACGCGAGAGCACGGCGTCGCCGATCGGCTGCCTCTTCGCGAACGCGATGATGAACGACGCGAGGTACGCGCCGAGCGGCAGGACCCAGAGCAGCGGGATGCTCGCGATGTCCATCGTCACGTACTCGGTCGCGCCGAGCAGGAGCGACGACGGCGCGAACGCGAGCGCGATCCAGGCGAGGCGGTCGCGCCACGTGATCCGGGCGGCGGCCGCGACCTCCTCCACCGGGGACGACGCTCGGCTCCGCAGCGCGGTGGCACCGCACAGCGCGACCAGCCCCGCGTACACCACGAACGAGAGGTGGAGCACCCGGCTCTGCGCCTTCAGCGTGAGGACCGGCTCGAGGACGAGCGGGTATCCGAGCAGCGCGATCATGCTGCCTGCGTTGCTCGCCGCGTAGAGGTGATACGGGTCCTTCTCGCCTTGCTCGGCGAACCACCGCTGGAGGAGCGGGGACGTCGTCGAGAGCACGAAGAACGGCAGGCCGATCACCCGGAGCAGGAGGAGGAGGAGGCCGAACGTCGGATGGACCGCGGTCAGGCGTGCGGCGAGCGTGTCGTCGACCGCGATCGGCAGCACGAGGAACACCGAGAGGAGGAGCCCGATCTGGATCACGACCTGCGCCCGGAGCGGCAGGCGCGTCCCGACGAGGTGGGCGAAGCCGTAGCCCGCGAGGAGCAGCGCCTGGAAGCAGAGCGAGCAGACGATCCACACCGCGGGCACGCCGCCGAGCAGCGGGACGATCATGCGGGCGACGAGGGGCTGACACGTGAAGAGCAGCATCGCGCTCACGAAGAGCGTCGTCGCGTACCGCAGGGCCATCAGCGCAGGGCACCCAGCACGTTCGCGAAGTCGTCGGACCACACCGGCTGCCCCGGGAGCGCGGTGAGCGCGACCCACGCGCCCTGCTTCTTCGCGCCGATGCGTGCGAGCTCCGCGGCCGACTCGGTGATCACCACCCAGATCGATCCGGCGCGCCCCGCCTCGCTCTCGGCGGGCGTGACGTTGTCCACGCGCGCCATCGCGAACATGCCCGCGTCGGCGGCGAGCGCCGCGAGCACCGGGCGGAGGTTCAGGTGCTGGTTCGAGACGTGCGCGAGGAGCACCCCGTCCGGACGGAGCGCGCGGCGGTAGACCGCGAGCGCCTCGCGGGTCACGAGATGCATGGGGATGGCGTCCGAGCTGAACGCATCGAGGACGAGCGTGTCGAAGCGCGCCGGCGTGCCCGCACGCAGCCGCAGGCGCGCGTCGCCGACCTCGACGTCGATCGTCGCGCGCTTCTGCGCGTCGGGGACGAAGGAGAAGTGCCTCTGCGCGATGGTGACCACCGCCGGGTTGAGCTCGAAGAACGTCCAGCGGTCCTCCGCGCGCGCGTACGCGGCGAGCGTCCCGACGCCGAGCCCGATCACGCCGATGCTGCGCCCGCCCTTCTCCCCCACCCCGGCCGCCTCCTCCGGCAGCGGGCCGAGCACGTCCCCGGCCGGCCCCGCCGGGTGATAGTACGCGAGCGGCACGTTCGCCTTCGCCGGATCGAGCGACTGGATGCCGTGGACGGTGCGCCCGTACACCAGCGTGCGCACGCCGCGCGAGACGTCGTTGCGCACCGCGAGCACGCCGAAGAACCCGCGGTCGGCGAAGATCTCCTCGCCCCCGGACTGGTTCCTCATGCCCGCGAGGACGATGCCCACCACCGCCACCGCGTAGCGTACGGGACGCGTCTTCGACCAGGCGAACGCGACGACGAGCGCGAGCAGCAGCGCGACGAGCAGCGCCGCCGGCGGCGCATAGAGCTTCTGTCCGATCCGCACCACGAACAGCGCCGACAGCGCCGCGGCGCCGCCGAGGAGCGCATCGCGCCGGACGTTCGTCTTGTGCGCGTCGCTCTCCGCGTCGAGGACCACGCGGCCGAGGCACACGAGGCCGATCGCGAGCGGGTACTCGACGAGGTCGTCGAACAGGAACGGCGCGACCAGGCCGTTGAAGATGCCGCCGAGCACGCCGCCGACCGACAGGAGGAGGTAGAACTCGGTGAGGCGCTCGACCGGCGGACGCAAGGTCGCGAGCGCGCGATGGCACACCACCGATCCGAGGAACAACAAGAGCACGTGCGCCGCCGCGACGAGCCACGTCGGGCGGAGGAGCTGCGCGACGACGAGCGCCGCGACGAGGGCCGCCGCGAGGGCGAGCGCGCGCGACCACGCCTCCGCGCCGATCGGCTGCTTCTTGCCGAACGCCACGATGAACGACGCGAGGTACACCGCGAGCGGCACCACCCAGAGGAGCGGCACGCTCGCGATGTCCGTCGTCACGTACTCGGTGGCGCCGAGCAGGAGCGACGACGGCGCGAACGCCAGGGCGATCCACACGAGGCGCTGGGGCCAGCGCCCGCCCTTGCCCGTCGCGACGACGGAGATCGGCCGCTCCGAGTCCGAGGCACGGACCTGCGGCGGCGCGGGCGTGGCGTCGACGCGCGCGGGGCTCCGGTGCTTCACGGTGGTGATCGCGCAGACGACGAGGAGGATCGCGTACGCGGCGTAGGCGACGTGGAGCCCGCGGCTCTGCGCCTTCACCGCGAGGAGCGGCTCGACCACGAAGGGATAGCCGAGGAGCGCGAGCATGCTCCCCGCGTTGCTCGCGGCGTAGAGGTGGTACGGGTCCTTCTCGCCGAGCTCCGCGAACCAGCGCTGGAGGAGCGGCGAGGTCGTCGAGAGCACGAAGAAGGGGAGCCCGATGGTGCGGAGCAGGAGGAGGAGCAGGCCGACGGTCGGATGCGACGCGGTGAGGCGGGCGGCGACCGTCTCGTCGACGGACACCGGCAGCACCGCGAACACCGACGCGACGAGCGCGAGCTGGAGGACGACCTGCGTCCTCACCTGGAAGCGCGTGCCGAGGAAGTGCGCGTACCCGTACCCCGCGAGCAGGAGCGCCTGGAAGCAGAGCGAGCAGACGATCCACACCGACGGCGACCCGCCGAGGAGCGGCACGATCATCCGTGCCACGAGTGGCTGACACGTGAAGAGCAACATCGCGCTCACGAAGAGCGCCGTCGCGAAGCGGAGGTTCATCCCGCTCGTCCTCAGCCCTTCTCGATCCCGTACTTCCTCAGGTACGCGCGCACGTGGTGGCGCTCCATCCCGCTCTGGCGCGCCATCTCGCTCACGTTGCCCTTCGCGACGCGCGCGAGCGAGGTGAAGTACTCCTTCTCGAAGGCGGCGATCGACGCGCGCTTCGCCTCGGCGAACGCGGTCTGCGGTCCGGCCTTGCCGCCGTCGCTCTCGCCGGCGTCCTTCGCGAGCGTCAGCACGTCGTCGATCGCGTCGGGCGTGTCGGCGAGCGTCGCGGCGACCTGCACCACGTTCACGAGCTCGCGCACGTTGCCCGGCCAGTCGTACGACCCCAGGCGCTTGTCGATCCAGTCGAGGACCACCGAGGTCGCCTCCGGCTTGCCCGCGCGCTTGCACACCTCCTCGACGAGGAGCGGGACGTCGTCGGTCCGCTCGCGGAGCGGCGGCAGCTCGACGCGCACCTGCGCGATGCGGAAGAAGAGGTCGCTGCGGAACCGGCCGGCGTTCATCTCCGCGCCGAGGTCGCGCCGGGTCGCGGCCAGCACGCGCACGTCGATGGGCTCGAACGACGAGCCGCCGACCCGCTTCACCTGCCGCTCGGCGAGCGCGCGGAGGAGCTTCGGCTGGAGATCGAGCGGCAGCTCGCCGAGCTCGTCGAGGAACAGCGTGCCGCCGTGCGCCTCGGCGAGGGCGCCCTTCTTGCGCTCGGTCGCCCCGGTGAACGCGCCCTTCTCGTGCCCGAAGAGCAGGCTCTCGGCCAGCGTCTGGGGGATCGATCCGCAATCGACGACCACGAAGGGGCCGTCCTTCCGATCGCTTGCATGATGCACGCTCTTGGCGACCACCTCTTTTCCGCAGCCGGTCTCGCCGAGGATGAGGATCGACAGCGGGGTCTTCGCCACCTTCTCGAGGACGCCGAAGACGCGGCGCATCTTCGGCGACGCGCCCACCATGTCGCCGAAGCGGTCGGCGTAGCCGACGTCGACGCGCTGCTTCCCCGTGGGCTCGATCGCGATCTTGCTCGCGCCCACCACGAGGTCGGTGGGCGTCGTCACGATCGCCTCGCGGATGCGGAGGCCGCCGGCGAACGTCCCGTTCGTGCTCCCGAGGTCGCGGACGAGGACCCCCTCGTTCACCGCGCGGAGCTCGCAGTGGATGGCGCTGACCTCGGGATCGTCGAGGCGGATGGCGGCGCCCTCGTCGCGTCCGATCACCACCGGGTCGACGTCGATGGGGACGCTCCTCCCGTCGGGAGCCTTCGCCACGCCCCCTCGGACGAACCAGTGCAGGACGCGCGCGCGGGTCGATCCCTGGGTCATCGGCAGGCCCCCCTTTTCGCACGACTCGGGGGACCACGGGAAGTCCGGGGTGGACGCGTCCGCGTCCAGGGGGAGGGCTCGATTTTCTCGGGGTTTCATGGGGAGAAGGGCGGCACGGCGGCTGCTACGATGAGCGGCATGCGAACGTCCCGCCTGGCATGCGTCCTCGCCGTCGGCCTGGCGGTGGTCGCATGCAAGCCGAAGAAGAACGATCCCGATCCGGGCGGAGGGGACGGCGAGGGCAGCCTCGCGGAGGACGGGACCGACGCGCACGCAGCCGAGAGCGACTCGGAGGCGCTGACCTCGACGCTCGTGGGCGGCGGGGGAGCGGGCGGGACGATCGGGCTCGCGTCCTCGGCCGAGCTGTCGGGCGGCGACCTCGAGGGCGCCACGGTCGGCGACGGCGCGAAGGCGCTCTACTTCCCTCGCGGCTGCCTCACCGTCACCTCGAACGAGACCGCGCCGGGCGAGGGCACCGCGAAGTACACGTTCGCCGGCTGCACCGGTCCGAACGGCCTCCTCGGGGTGCAGGGCGTGGTCGACGTCACGTACAAGGCCGCGCGCGATCGGCTCACGCTCGATCTCGTGGGCACCGATCTCGTGGTGAACAAGGCGACGATCGACTGGTCGGCGCACGCCGAGATCGCCGCCTCGGGCACGAGCCGCACGATGACGTGGAAGGCCGAGCTCGCCGGCACGACGGCGCGCGGGCGCGACTTCACGCGCTCGAACGAGAAGACGGTCGCCTGGACCATCGGCGAGCCGTGCCTCGGCCTCGACGGGACCTCCCAGGGGAGCGTGCGCGGCCGCAACATCCGCACGGAGATCACCGCGTTCCGCCGCTGCCGCGGGAGCTGCCCGGATGCGGGCGGGCGGATCGTGCTCACCGACGTCGACGCGAACCAGCGCATCGAGATCCGCTACGACGGCACGAACCGCGCGACGCTCGTCGGTCCGAACGGCGGCGCGACGACCTTCGCGCTGCTCTGCCGCTGACGACCGGAGCCGCTCAGCCTTCGGGCTCTTCGTCGCCGGCCAGCTTCGTCGACGACTCGCTCGGCGGGGGCGGCGGCGCGGACTTGTGCGTGCCGCTCATGCCCGTGAACTCGAGGCCGACGATGACGCCGTCCGGCTCCTCCTGGACCCAGACGACGCGCGCCGGGCGCATCAGCTGGTCCTCGGTGCCGACGGTCACCTCGAACTTCTGTCCGAGGACCACCTTGTCCTCGAGGATCGCCCGGAGGCCGCCGCGGCTCACGTTGAGCGCCCATCCCTCGAGGAGCTTTCCGTCCTCTCCCTTGAGGTTGACGCGCTCGGTGACCTCGCGGCGTGCGCCGCCGCGACGCATCGCGTGGACGCCGCTCGGCACCTTCAGACCATGGGCCGGAGTGAGGTTCGTGCGCTTGGTCATGCGTGCGGGGGCATGCGGGACGTGCGAGGAAGGCGAAGGAGCGCGCGGCGTGCGACGGACCTTTTCCTCGATGGAGTCATCGTAGCAGAGGCGTACGGACGAAGCGCAAGTCCACGGCTCTTCAGTGTTGACGCACCGGGCGCTTTGGCCAGAATGTAGGACAGCCCTCGGTCAATCCGGTCCATCCGGTCATCCGGTCATCCGGTCGTATTTGCCGCCGCCCAGGCCACCACGCATGCGACGCTGACGCCCGGGCAGCCCGTTTCATTCCTGGGTCTCTCTCTCGTCCGTCCGTCCCAATCCGTCCCTCGAGCCGTCTGTCCCTCCTTGGCCCCCCCGCCCCTGACCACCCCGCAGCAACTGAAGAAGGCGCTCGTCGCCAGCGGATTCGAGGTTTTCCGCACGCTCCCGGAGGAGGTCGTCCTCGCCGAGCGCGTCCGCGAGAACCTGATCCTCGACTCGGGCGTCCGCGTCGGTCCGCTCGCCGACGGCACGCTCCGCGTGAGGCTCGTCCTCCGCGCGCAGCGGGCCGATTTCCCGAGCGATGACGAGACGGCCCTCTTCGACCGCGTCCGCAAGCTCGCCGAGCCCGCCCTCCAGAACGGGTTCGCCGAGGAGAAGACGAACGTGAACGCGGTGAAGGACCCGGCCGATCCGTCGAAGACGCTCGACACGTTCTACGAGGTCTTCCTCGCGCACGAGGTCGCCACCGTCGAGGACGCGGTCCCGCTGCTGAAGTTCGCGCTCGGTCTCGAAAAAGCCGTCGGGCACGGCCGCTGAGCTCCGCGCCTCCGGCGTGAGTCATCCCCTAGGAGTGGGGGAGACGTCGTGGTAGGACACGCCGTCGCCCATGCTGAATCTGTTCCGGAACAAGGGTCTGACGTCCGTGATCTACGGCGTGATGATCCTCGCGATGGTGCTCGTCTTCCTCGTCGGCTTCGGTCCGACGACGGGCCAGAAGCTCGGCTCGATCAGCACGTCCTGCGCCGCGCGCGTGAAGGGCAGCTGCATCGAGCCGAAGGCCCACAAGGCGGCCTACCGTCTGATCTTCTCCCGCGGCACCGGGGG